>JBNMHS010000136.1:0-1939 GCA_050872885.1 Acetatifactor sp. | reverse complement strand
CAGAAAATCGTTGAAGATTTCTTGCGTCTCCGGTGGAGCAGTTCGAAGATATCCCTTTGCTCTGAATCTGTTGGTTTCAATAGCAGCCATTCATCCAGGATCAGGACAACGGGATTGGCATACTTAGCCATGACTTTTTTGTAGCTGCCATCTGCCCGTGCCATTTCCAGATCAATAAGCAGATCAGGAAGACGGACATACTTGGTATTGAAATACTGCTTACATGCCTCCATGCCAAAGGCACAGGCCATGTAAGTTTTACCACAGCCTGTAGCACCGGTGATAAAGAGATTACGGTGTTCAGATATATATTCGCAAGTTGCAAGCCGGTTAATGAGATCCTTGTTAAGCTTGCGTCCGGAAGTGTAGTTGATATCCATGATACTTGCTTCCGGCTGGTCGAATCCAGCGTTACGGATCAATCGTTTCTGGCGATTATTTTTACGATTGCTGTATTCGATGTCCACCAGCATACCGAAGCGATCCTCGAATGGCACTTCTTTAAATTTAGGATCATCCAGCTGGTTGCGAAATGCATCTGCCATAGTAGTAAGGCGCATTTCAATTAATTTATCAATTGTACTCTGATTTGTCATATGTGTTTACCTCCGATAGTAATCGGCACCTCTTGTGATACCGTGTGCTTTGTGTGTGGTCTTGGATTCAGTAGTTTCTGATTCCGGTTTTACAGAACCTGTTACAAGGATGTTTTTAATACTCTTGTAACTAGGTGAAGATGTATAGGATAAAGCCTTTTTACAGGCTGCTTCAAGCAATGCTTCCGAATATTTCTCGGCAAGCTTTAGAAGCCCCATACAACTCCGATAGGTCTGTTGTTCCACACCTTTGGAGGTTAATATCGCATTAACTGTAGTGTACGTATTTATGCCAATCCGCTCAGCCCATTTGCGGAACCGGTCGCCGTTCCATTCCAGATATTTCTGGTGGTCTTCCGGCATATGTTCCGTGACAGTGCTGTACTGCCCGGGGCGGCCTTTCAGGCGACGGTGGGAAGCAATGCGGTTATGGTTGTAGAAAATTTCAATAGTGGTATCTGTTACCTTTACATCAACTTTCTTTTTGATGTATTCATAAGGAACTGAGTATAGCATTCCGTCCACAGATATGTGATAATTGAACTGGACGGTGGCTGTCTTCCAGTCGCTCAGTTCAAAACGGGTAGCAGGTAATGGTGCCAGCAATGGTTTTTCTTCCTCAAGAAATAAGCTTCGCCGACTACCCTCTTTCTTTTGAAAGAGCCTTTGGTTGAACAGTTCGAGCTTGTCTCTGATTGCACGATTTAATTCGGCAAGGGAGAAGAACTGTTCATCCCGAAGTGCTGCTGTAATCCAGGTAGAGATATTTCCTACCGTTCCTTCAGCATTCGGCTTATCCTTGGGAGCCCTGACACGCGCCGGAATAATAGCGGTGCCATAATGTTCAGCCAGTTCCTGATAGGTTTCATTGATCTGCTGGTCTTTCCATCCGCCATTGTGAACAACTGCAGTTTTGCAGTTATCCGGTACGAGAATTCTGGCAACACCGCCAAAGTATTCGTACATATGGACGTGAGCATTGATCCATGAGTTCTGCTTCATGTCCAGAAATGCTTCTACGTATGCATACTGACTGTAAGTCATTACACCAACAAATATGTATGCTTTGATGATTTCGCCGGTATCAGGATCAATGATTGTTGCAGGATCACCTGCCCAATCAACTTCAACCTGTTCACCGGGTTTCCGGTTGATATGCATGGTAGCACGATGTTTCTGCTCTTCCTGTTGGATATGGTAGCAGAACTGAGAATACATGAGTGGTTCTTCGCCATTGGCACGGCAATCCTCCATGTATTCGGTCCACAGGAGTTTTTTACTTACGCCGTTACGGAGTAATTCCTTGCGGATGTAATCGTAGTCAGGCACACGCTTTTGAGGAT
>JBNMHS010000135.1:0-2014 GCA_050872885.1 Acetatifactor sp. | reverse complement strand
TTTTGAAGATATCGGACAGGACATGGGGTGCCATGATGTTACCTATGAAAACGGGCAGGCAAGAGAACGGACCCAGGTGCTCATGGATATTGCAAACAAGGAAAATGCCCTTGTCATCGGAACCGGCGACATGTCGGAACTGGCACTGGGATGGGCAACCTATAACGGAGACCATATGTCCATGTATGGTGTTAACGCCGGAGTACCTAAGACACTGGTAAGACATCTTGTGGACTATTATGCAGATACTTGCGGCAACGAAGCACTTACGGCAGTGCTTAAGGATGTACTGGATACGCCGGTAAGTCCGGAGCTGCTTCCGCCGGTGGAGGGGAATATCGTGCAGAAGACGGAAGACCTGGTGGGACCGTATGAACTGCATGATTTCTTCTTATATTATATGCTCCGCTGCGGCTATGCGCCGGATAAAATCTATCGGATCGCTGAAGAGACATTTTCCGGAAGCTATGATACAGATACCATTAAAAAATGGCTGAAGAATTTCTACAGACGCTCCTTTGCCCAGCAGTTTAAACGTTCCTGTCTGCCTGACGGGCCGAAAGTAGGAAGCGTGGCGCTTTCTCCAAGAGGAGATCTCAGGATGCCTTCGGATGCCTGCGCCGGAATCTGGCTGGATCTGGTGGAGACATTGTAAATATAAAAATATTGTTAAAAAAACGTCGAAATTCTTAAATTTCTGATTTTTACTTGAAATGAGGAACGGGAAAACGTATATTATTGCTATACCAAATATGGAGTATACGTGGAGGAATAAATATGACTAAGGCGGAAATTTTAAAAAAAGAAATTTTAAGACAGTATCGTAGCGTCAGACAGTTTGCTATGGAAATGAATATTCCTTATAGTACCCTGGTGACTGCTCTGGAACGCGGAATTGAGGGGATGGCGTACGGAACAGTGATCAAGATGTGCGATAAGCTGAGTCTGAACCCGGTAGATTTCTCATCTCTGGAGAGAGATGCATCACTGGGAGCACAGCTTCTGGAGAATCGTGTCATGCAGAATTATGTGAAGCTGAACCAGTCGGGCAGAGACAAGATCCTGGAACTGATGGATGACTTCGTACAGATCGACAAATACAAAGCGAAACCCAAAAAGACGAAATAGTTTATTAATAAGCAGGAAATAAAATAACAGCTACTGTTGCCCTCCCGGGAGGGATTAACAGTAGCTGTTAAACATCATACCGCTGTAAGCGCTGGTGATATAAGGACTGGCAAAATTGTGACCCGGATTTTTGTAGGCCACTATTTTTTTGTCCACATAATCCATGGGATTCAGTGATACCTGATCGCTCTTGTGCAGCAGTGAGTCGCTGAATTCCTTTAAAACATTGAAGCCGGACAGATCATTTCCGGATTCTGCGGCGGTCTGCCGCAAAACTTCATCATTGACGGAGAGAATACCGTCGTCCTGCAGGTGCATTCCCATGTTTTCCAGAGAACTGCCGTACCGGGAAGCAATGGAAGAAAACTCCCGGACCAGCTGCTTGCTGCGGGACTGCGTCTCCAGATAGGAGGAAGCGGTCCGGATGAATTCATTGTAGCTGCCCACCAGTTGGATGATATTGTCTGTGATGGATTCGGTATCTGTCTTCAGCCCTACGTGCACGGGCTTATCTTCCGGACTGACGGCTTTTAACTGCACATCAAACAGTTTTCCTATTGTAAAATGATTGGAGGAAGCGGTGCGCTCCTCACCGTTGAGCAGGAAACTTGCATTGCCGGCGGGATGACTGACATAATTCAATCCTAAGTAATCCACGACACCGGAGGTCTTGCTGGTGTGATCGTCACTTACCCGGAAATGATAGGCCTTGCCCCCGGGGATACCGGTAGCGTCCGAAGTCAGCCGCAGTGCATAGCGGGAATCGGATTCTGCCACATCTGCCGTGATACCGATATCGGCGTTGTTGATCAGCCGGGACAGGCGTTCCATGATCTGCCGGTTGGTATCTCCCTCACCAATATGATCTGGCCGCCACGCTTTCTCC
>JBNMHS010000134.1:0-2034 GCA_050872885.1 Acetatifactor sp. | reverse complement strand
TAAGCGGTCATGGAAGTGAACAGAATGATCGCTGCTACGGAGAACACGGTAATGAATGCGGACCATCCGAAAGCTGTGAAGAATCCGGTCTTTTCAATACCGTTCACATAGTTGGTCAGTCCCGCGAAAGTCTCCGCTGTGGGGAGCGCAAACGGATTATTACTGATATACAGCTTTCCTTTAAAGGAGTTCATTAATACGAAGAAAATCGGTGTTAAAAAGGCAACTACCAGCACACACAGAATGCAGAAAATAATTGCGTTGGATGTTTTTTTCTTAGTCATTATTGCTCTACCTCCTTACGTCTGGTAAGTACCAGCTGTCCCAGGGCAATGACTGCCACTACAATGAAGAACAGTACGGCTTTTGCCTGACCGACACCTTCGAATCCGCTTCTGCCGTAGAAAGTATTGTAGATGTCCAGCGCCAGCATTGCGGTCTTTTTGCTGGGTGCACCGGCGGTCAGCGCCAGGTTCTGGTCGAACAGCTTGAAGCTGTTGGATACGGTGAGGAATAAGCATATCGTAATAGATGGCATAACCATCGGAATTTTCACTTTGAATAATGTCTGCCATGTAGTAGCGCCGTCGATCTGCGCTGCTTCGATCAGATCGGTAGGTACGTTCTGAAGTCCTGCCACATAGATGATCATCATGTAACCGATCATCTGCCAGTTCATCAGGATGACCAGTCCCCAGAAACCGTAGGTGGGATTTGCCACCAGTGTGGTCTCGTATTTTAACAATACCGCATTGATCATCTGCTGCCAGATATAGCCCAGGATGATACCGCCGATCAGGTTCGGCATGAAGAATACGGTACGGAACAGGTTGGTTCCCTTGATCTTTCTGGTCAGTGCCAGTGCCAGAATAAATGCAAACACGTTAATCGTAACAATGGATACGACTGAGAATTTTAAGGTAAAACCGAATGCGTTGACAAAATCTTTGTCCGCAAAAATCTTGATGTAATTGTCTAAGCCTACAAACTGCGCGTTCGTGATTGTCTTGAATTTGCAAAAGGACAGATATACGCCCATAACGAACGGTATGATAAATGCAAAGGAAAACGCGATCAACGTAGGCAGTACAAAAATGGGAAAATATCGTTTTAATGTCTTTTGCATAAGCCTTCTCCTTGATTAATTGCTTTTTAAACTCTTTTTAATGAACATGGGGACTGTGGTACCGCCACCGCCCCCATGTCCGAAATAATATAAGATGGATTAAGTTTATCGCTTTGTTTAGTTAGCTGCGATGGCTGCCTTTTCAGCTGCCCATCTGTCAACTACGGTTGTCTTTACAGTATCCCAGTCGATGGATCCGGAAGCGTACTCCAGAAGAGCTGCACCGAAGTCATCCTTGAACTGCTGGCTGGGGAAGGAAGTGAAGTTCCAGGATACAGATGTCTTAGAAGAATCTGCCATGTAACGAAGAACTTCCTGTGCCAGAGGATCGCTGGGCTTTTCGTCATCGTTGAAAGTATCGAAAGGAGCGATGAATCCGAGGTCATTGGTTACAGCTGCTTTACCGGTATCGGAAGAGAACAGCCATTCAACGAATGCGATAGATGCTGCCTGATCTTCAGCGGAAGCTTCTTTGTTGATAGAGAAGAAGTTCTCAGTACCGGTGCACAGTCCCTGATTCTCTTCCCCTGCAACGCCGGTGTAGATAGGAAGGAACTTCACATCTTCAGCCTTAACGGTGTTGCCGTCTACGCCGGAGATCTGGCCCCATGCCCAGTTACCGTTCTGTACCATTGCTACCTGACCCAGAGCGAACTCAGCCATGGAATCGTCTACAGACTTGCTTCCCAGCAGGCCGGGTGCTGTGCAGGAGTTGTTGATGTACAGGTCGAAGATGTTCTTGAAGTTATCGGAGTAGGTGAACTCCAGGTTGTCGGTATCGGTGATACCCTTGTCCTTGTACTCATAGTATACAGGGATGTTAGCCAGATGAGTCTGCCATCTCCAGTCTTCACCGGGAGTCAGGGATGTGGAAGCGAATACGCCTTCAATACCGAGCTCATCTTTTC
>JBNMHS010000133.1:0-2342 GCA_050872885.1 Acetatifactor sp. | reverse complement strand
GCCATACACATAGATAAACAGCACCGCCGCCGGCACGAGGTATTGGAACACCAGCCGCATCCAGGGCTGTACCTTCAGGCCTTTGCCCATGTTGGCTTCTTCCAGGAACTTATCCCAGCCCCAGCCGACCTTGTAGCAGCAAAATATTGCCAGCAGGATGGAACCAATTGGCATGATATTGGTCGACACAAGGAAATCCCAGAAATCCAGCCAGGTCGTGCCTGCCGCAAACGGCTGGAAATGAATCACGCTGAAGCCCAGTGCCGTGGTCAGTGCCAACAGGAAACACACGATTCCGCACACGAGGCACCCCACCGGTCTGGACCGACCGGCCAGTTCTCTGACCATCGCCAGAATATTCTCGCACACGCCAAGCACTGTGGACATCGCCGCGAATACCATAAACAGAAAGAATAACGTTCCCCACCATCTGCCGCCTGCCATATTGTTGAATACGGTCGCCATCGTATCGAACAACAGACTGGGTCCGGCGGTAACCTCAACGCCATAGGTAAAGCAGGCCGGGAAGATAATGATTCCGGCAATCACTGCCACCAGGGTATCTAACGTAATAATATGAATCGACTCTCCCATGAGGGAACGGTCTTTGCCGATATAGCTTCCGAAGATAGCCATACCGCCCATGCCGACGGATAGGGTGAAAAATGCCTGGTTCATGGCTCCTACCACAACAGATCCCGTAATCTTCGAAAAATCGGGAATCAGGTAGAAAGCCAGTCCTTCTTTTGCACCGGGCAGTGTAAAGCTGTGCACTGCCAGTACCAACATCAGTACGATCAACGCGGACATCATATATTTTGTGATGCGTTCCAATCCGCCCTGTAGGTTAAAACTTAAGATCACAAATGCAATTACAAGAGTAATCAGCAGATAGCTCACATCCACAGACGGTGTAGTGATCATCTTTTCAAATCCGAAGTCCTGATTTTGTCCGGTCAGGAACTTAACAAAATAGTAGAGGATCCAGCCGGATACCACTGCGTAAAATGCAATCAGTGCCACATTACCGATCAGGCAGACGATTCCCCACAAGTTCCATTTGCCCCTTCCGTCCGATAATTTCCGATACATATACAGCGGACTCGTCTGCGCCGCACGCCCTACGGAAAATTCCATGATCATCGTCGGCAGTCCCAACACGATCAGGCAGATCACGTAGATCAGCATAAAGCTGCCTCCTCCGTTCTGTCCACACATCCACGGGAACTTCCACACGTTTCCGCAGCCGATGGCGCACCCCGCCGACAGCATGATAAATCCCAAACGACTCCCCAGTCTTTCTCTGTTTTCCATAACCCCGATCCTTCCCATTTTGTCCTATTTGTTTAAATACAATCTCGGTTCTGTTCTTATGCCTTCGTAAATATGCACATTCCGATTTGTTTTTCTCTATGTTCTTTCCCGGAATGTCTTACACCGAAACTTTTTCAGATATTTTCTGCATTGACAGCCCTATTTAGTCATTATATAATTTGCTTAAGCATTTGAAAAACGAATTATTTTCATCATATTGATCGAAAATCTCAATATAAAATAAAACAGCATTTGTCCTCAGAAACAGGGATTTTATCGGGAACAAATATCAGAAATACACAGAAAGGCACGACTTTCATGGACGTTAAAAATCTGGAAACTTTTGTCATGGTAAATGAATTGAAAAGCTTTACTCTCGCGGCCGGGCGTCTCGGATATACCCAGTCCACCGTATCTTTTCAGATCAAGCAGTTGGAGAAAGAGTTGTCGATTCCTCTGTTCGAGCGCATCGGCCATTCTGTGACGCTGACCAACGAAGGGGAAAAGCTGCTGCCGCTAGCGCAGCAGATCCTGCGTCTGTCCGCAGAAGCCACCCATATCTCCGGGAATACGGCACCGGAAGGACTGGTGCGGATCGCCATTGCGGAATCTCTCGCCAGCTGGGAATTTCACAGTCGGTTCAAAGATTTTCATGCGAAGTATCCCGGCATCCGCCTGAAAATCATCGCTGCCAGCACAGATGAAATGTTCCGGATGTTGGGGCAGAATCAGGTTGACATCGTATACACACTGGACCGCCGCATTTTTAATCAGAATTACGTGACAGCTTTCGAGGCTCCGGTAAATATTCACTTTGTCGCCGGCGCAGGGCATCCCCTGTCCGGGAAAAGTCAGATCACGTTATCTGAGCTGCTTGCCTATCCGCTGATCTTAACCGAGAAAAACATGAGCTACCGCGCCGCTTTGGACGAGCTGCTCTCGCAGGACGGTAAGGAAGCGCAGCCGATCATGGAAGTGGGCGATACCCAGCTGATCCGCAATCTCCTGTGTCAGAATCTCGGCATCTC
>JBNMHS010000132.1:0-2665 GCA_050872885.1 Acetatifactor sp. | reverse complement strand
GCGGTACGTTACAAGGGAACGGATGAAGCCTATGCGGTCAATGAACTCTATCAGAAGATGAAGGAGAGAGTGGCAGAGCAGAAGGCGCACCAGAAGCTGCAAAATACCGGTAATGCGAGTCCTTCCAGGCATAGCACAGCTTATTCCGGAAAAAGGAGAAAACACTCTCTGCTAAGGAATCTGCTGATCGGTTATTTTGTAGCAATTGCTTTGATTGCAATATGTAACGTTGTTTTTGCAGGACATGCCTTTTATAATGTATGGTCAGTCGCTGACAGACCGTCTACCGGATATTATACCTACGGAAACCAGCCTTTTTATTATTATCGCGGAGACTGGTATGAATGGGACAACGGGTCCTGGACGTCTGCACCGAACGAATCCTGGATGGAGAGTGATTACGAGGATTATTATGATTCCTACAGTTACGACAGTGATTCGGACTATGAGGATTTTACGGATTCACCGTACTATTCATATGATGACAGCAGCTATGACAGCAATTACGATAATGATTACGACAATAGCTGGAATGATGACAGTTGGGACTCCGGCTGGGATTCCAATGATAGCTGGGATTCCGGATATGACGACTGGGGATCCGACTGGTAAGGGAAGTCTGAGAAGGCTTCCTTTCCTTTTCTTATTGCTATGGTATTAACAGGAGAACACAAAGCATGAGCAGTTTACCCGGAATGACAAGACAGGACGAAGAGAAAAGATTGCAGCATACGTTAGCAATTGCGCAGCGCAAGGTGGATGCCAACAGGAAGAGTGTAAAGGCACTGGCAGAGGAACTGCATACCATGCAGGAAGAGTTCGACGAGAGTGACAAGGAAGCACAAGCTTTGTGGCATGATGCGGATGCCCGTTTCAAATTCGTGAACCAGGATCTGCGCAGAGCGGAGCAGGCACGGAAAAAGCCTTATTTCGGCAGAATTGATTTCCGTGACAAGAAGCTGAAAAAGGATGAAGTCTATTATATCGGAAGAAGCGTTATCGCGGACAATCCGGCTGAACCGGAAGTCATTGACTGGAGAGCGCCGATTGCGAGTGTGTATTACGATGCTGCCCTGGGTGAGGTATCTTATTCCGTAAAGGGTGAGGGAAAATATGACATCACCCTGTCCAGAAAGCGCACTTATGAGATCGAAAATGATGAACTAAAGGACTTCTATGATTCCGATGTTGTGGCAAACGATGAACTGCTGACAAAGTATCTGGCACGGAACAAAAAGGCGGTGCTGGGAGAGATCATTGCCACGATCCAGCAGGAACAGAACGAAGTCATCCGCAAAAAGCCGCAGCACAACATGATCGTGCAGGGAGCGGCAGGAAGCGGTAAGACTACGGTAGCAATGCACCGCATTTCCTACATTTTATACAACTATGAGCAGGAGTTTGCCCCGGAAGATTTTTATATCGTAGGAAGCAATCAGGTGCTGTTAAATTACATCACAGGAGTATTGCCGGAACTGAATGTCTACGGTGTCTCCCAGATGACCATGGAGCAGCTGTTTGTAAGACTCTTATATGAAGACTGGGACAAGGCCTATCAGATCAAACCGGTAGTAAAGGGTGTGACTTCTGCGGTGAAAGGGACGCTTGCCTGGTTCCGGGAACTGGAGAATTTCTGCTTACGCTATGAATACCGTGCGATTCCCAGAGAGGATGTAGTGATTGAAAAGACCGGCAAGGTGCTGTTAGACCGCGCCAACATCACCCGTCTGTTAAAAGAGACCAGAGATCTGTCGCGGGCGGACAAAATCAGCCGCCTGACGGATTACCTCATGGCACGTCTGGAAAATGAATTAAGCGGAAAATATTATTCCTACACGGCATCGGAAAAGCAGAAGTTAAAGCATTATTACGAGACATATTTCGGAAAACGGGAATGGAAGGGCTCTGTAGTGGAGCTTTATGAACAGTTCCTTGGAGAAGAGCAGGAAAAGGACTTCCCGGTCTCTATGCCGGAGGGAGCCTTTGATGTCTATGATCTGGCAGCGATGGCATATCTCTATAAGCGGATCAAGGAAGAGACCGTGATCCGTGAGGCCGGACATGTGGTCATTGACGAAGCCCAGGATTTCGGCATGATGGCTTATGCGTCGCTGAAATATTGTCTGAGTAAGTGTACCTACACGATCATGGGAGATGTGGCACAGAATATTTCCGCGGAGTATGGCCTGAATGACTGGACGGAACTGCGGAAACTGATGCTGCCCGGTGAATTTGACTCTTTTGGCATTTTACAGAAGAGCTATCGTAACACCGTGGAGATCTCGGAGTTTGCCACGGATATTCTGTATCACGGAAGTTTTCCGGTCTATCCGGTGGAGCCCATCATCCGTCACGGAGAGCCGGTCACGGTAAATGAGTGTGCAGATTTTGCCGATCAGGCAAGGCAGACGGAACAGATCATAAAAGCATGGCAGGATAAGGGGCTGGATACGATTGCGGTGGTCTGTATGGACGAGGCGGAAGCGGAAAAAGTTACGGCAGCTCTGCAGGGAAAGGTGGAATTAAATACCGGTGATGCCGGTAAATATGAGATTGGCGAGGGAGTCATGGTACTCCCGTTAAAATACACCAAAGGTCTGGAATTCGATGCGGTACTGATCTTCAACGCCTCGGAGGAAGATTATCCGGTGGAAGACGGCTATGT
>JBNMHS010000131.1:0-2720 GCA_050872885.1 Acetatifactor sp. | reverse complement strand
ACCAGCACCTGACCTACACGGGACAGACGCAGACCGTTCTCCAGGATTTCTTCCAGTTCTACCTGATTGTGCGCGATACCGCCGCCGGAACCGCCCAAAGTATACGCGGGACGAAGTACTACCGGATACCCGATCGTATTGGTGAATTCCACACCATCCTCTACATTCTCTACGACCTTGGATGCCGCACAGGGCTCACCGATACGCTCCATCAGGTCTTTGAACTCCTGACGTCCCTCGGCATTACGGATAGTAGCTGCGGTGGTACCTAACAGCTTTACATTATGTGCTGCCAGGAAACCGGACTCTTCCAGTTCCATACCGAGATTCAGTCCTGCCTGACCTCCCAGTGTAGGAAGAATGCTGTCGGGCTTTTCTTTCTCAATGATCTGCTCCAGCACTTTTACGTTCAGGGGCTCGATATATACCTTATCTGCGATATCTTTATCGGTCATGATGGTCGCAGGGTTGGAGTTCACCAGGATTACCTCTACTCCCTCTTCCTTCAGGGAACGGCAGGCCTGGGTACCTGCATAGTCAAATTCCGCTGCCTGTCCGATGACAATAGGACCGGAGCCGATTACCATTACACGTTTTACATTAGGATTCTTGGGCATCTTAGTTCTCTCCTCTCATCATATGAATGAACCGGTCAAACAGGTAACCGGAGTCCTGGGGTCCCGGACATGCTTCCGGATGGAACTGTACGGTGAAAATGTTCTTGCCGGTATAGGACAGGCCCTCATTGGTACCGTCGTTGACATTGATAAACGCAGGAACCGCAACCTTCGGATCCAGCTTGTCGGTATCTACCACATATCCATGGTTCTGAGAAGAAATATAGACTCTTCCGGTCATCAGATCCTTTACCGGATGGTTGCCGCCTCTGTGTCCGTATTTCATCTTGTGGGTATCTGCGCCGGTAGCCAGTGCCATCAGCTGATGTCCCAGACAGATTGCGAAAATAGGGATCTCGGTGTCATATAACTTTTTGATCTCGGCGATCACACCGGTACATTCCTTCGGGTCTCCCGGTCCGTTGCTCAGCATGATGCCGTCAGGATTATCATCGATGATCTCCTGTGCCGGAGTGCCTGCGGGATATACGGTCACCTCGCATCCTCTCTCTGCCAGAGACCTTGCGATATTTCTCTTGGCGCCCAGATCTAACAGTGCCACCTTCAGTCCCTGTCCGGACAGTTCCGTTACCAGTGCCGGCTTCGGCTCTCTGACGCCCTTTTCATAAGCTTCTTTATCAAAACGTGCTGCGCCGGAAAGCGGTCCGTTCTGTGCCAGGTCTGTGGTAGGCTTTACGACATATTTTTCCTTACAGGTAACCTTTTCCACAACCTTGCCTGTGGTGTATGCCTTCAGTTTCGGGAGCACTTCGTTCAGATCATAGGCTTCGTTAGTCGTGATCATACCGTTCATGGTACCCTTCTCACGCAGGATCTTGGTCAGTGCACGGGTATCGATACCGGCAATACCGGGCACACCGTTCTCCTCCAGATATTCCTGAATCGTGCAGTCACAGCGGAAATTGCTGGGAATACGGGAAAGCTCTCTGACAATAAATCCATCCGGCCAGGGTCTGCCTGATTCACAGTCATCCCTGCATATACCATAGTTACCGATCAAAGGATAGGTCATGCATACTGCCTGTCCCGCATATGACGGATCGGTCAGGACCTCCAGGTATCCAGCCATGGATGTGTTAAATACGATTTCACTGATGATCTCTTTGTCTGCACCGATGTGCGTTCCTTCGAACACCGTGCCATCTTCCAAAATCAAAAATGCCTTCATTCTTTCCTCGCATTCTGCCGCTTTTTGCGACGTATTGTTTCTTGTGTAGTTCATTGTGTTTCTAATCGGAATCTTCAGATTTGCTGCGCAAATCGCTGCTTCCTCATGTTTTTGAGATTTAAAAAGTTAAAAGCCTTATCGTGCAAGCACGAACGTCTTTTCTCTTTTTAAATCTTGGTATCTGCATAATCGGTTTATTATATCATAAAAAAATGACCGTCGCAATAGAGCTGCCTTGCGTAAAATCCCACAAAAAAGTTTTACACAATCTCGATACTCCTTGGAGAATCTGCCAAAGCTTTGAAAATGCTTACATTTTCCATTGCTTTTTGCACAGCTTCTGATATAAAATAGTCTATGTATTTTCTATTTTTTAGGACTACTGTTCAGCGTCTTATGAATATTTCCTGCAATTGCATAATTACAGCGATATCAGCAACTGCTTTCTGCACATTTTTCAGTCTCTGAACAGCGTTCCGGATTGGACAGGTGTCTATGGATCACATCAGTAATGCACAAAATACTTCCAATGCAATCTCTTCTCATGGGATGACTCCCCTGGGAACCCGTAAAATATATTATGAAGATGTACATCAGACGGATTTCACCGCTGTGGTAACGGAATGTCTTCCGGCCAAAGAAGACGGTCTTTATCTGATCGTGCTGGATGCTTCCGCATTTTTCCCCGAAGAAGGCGGACAGTCTGCTGACAAGGGTACATTAAATGACTATGAAGTACTGGATGTCACCATTCAACAGGGCGTTCTGTATCATAAATTAAATGTAGCACTCCCTGTCGGCAGCGAAGTGACCGGACATGTGGACTGGAACCGCCGCTTTGATTTCATGCAGCAGCACTCCGGTGAGCACATGATCTCCGGCTTACTGCATTCGCATTTCGGATTGGATAATGT
>JBNMHS010000130.1:0-2856 GCA_050872885.1 Acetatifactor sp. | reverse complement strand
AGAAATACTTTGACAACATTAGAAATACATTGTAGATAAGCTGTAGACACTTTTGTAGACAGTTGATAGGCAGTGTGCTTTCCTCCTTGGTTTTATTAGCTTCTGGGAGTTACTAAAAATCCGATTCCCGTCAGCAGCTCTCCAGAAAAGAGTGGAAACCTTGATAATACAAGGTTTCCACTTTTTGTTTGCAGGCACATTTCTCACCGGAGATATAAAACTTCTGCGGAATCAGATATCTTCCAATAATGTATGCGCCGGTATTTCCAACACTTCCGCTATATCAAATATTACTTCCAGCGAAAATGGCTGGTCGCAGTTCGGTGCCTCGATTTTGGTCAGATAGCTGATACTAATGCTGACCTTATCTGCCAGCTGTTCCTGTGTAAGCCCTCTCTGTTTCCGATATCTTTTGATTGCCTGTCCTATAATCTTATATTCTTCTGAATGTTTCTGGCTCATTCCCACATCTCCTATTTTCTACCTCTACAATTCTAATAGATAATGTGAAAACGAATATTTCAGTTATAGTGAAAGTATAGATACAAAAATACCGACTTCCGTACACTGTCACTACAGTTATACGAAAATCGGTATTTTCAAATCATTATTTTTCCGGAAAAATTATTTATCTCTGCGTAACGTGAACTTTCCCACCAACTCATTCAGAGAATATGCCTGTGCCGACAATTCCTCACTCGTTGCGGAAGATTCCTCCGCAGATGCAGAATTGGATTGTACTACCTCAGAGATCTGATTCACTCCTACCTCTGCCTGTTCCATTGCCTGTGCCTGCGCCGTAGATTCTTCGCTGAGTCGTTTTGCATCCGACGCTATCTCCTTAACTCCCGTCACGATCTGTTCCAGAGAACCGGCTGCTGCTTCCGCCGCCTGATTACCTCTCTCTATCTCCTGCAGAGAACCTTCTATCAGACTTCTGGTATCCACTGCCGACTGTGCGCTTTGCTCCGCCAGCTTACGGATCTGCTCCGCCACCACAGCGAAGCCTCTCCCTGCCTCACCGGCTCTTGCTGCCTCGATTGCCGCATTCAGGGATAAGAGGTTAGTCTGGCTGGCGATATCTTCTATGTCCGCAATGATATTTTGAATCTTCTTAGATGTTTCGTTGATTCTATCCATCTCTTCCATGAGAGACTTCATCTGTGTATGGCCGGCATCTGCCTGTTGTGCATAACTTTCCGCCTTCTGCGTGGTCTTCTGCAATTCATCGGCAGTACGGGTCACTGCATCCGCTATGTTCGTAATGGTTGCTGTCAGTTCTTCCACCGAACCGGCCTGGTCTGTCGCACCTTCCGCCAGGGCCTGCGCCGACTCAGCCAGATTCTCTGCCCCCGCAGATACCTGTTTTGCCGCTTCTTCCACCTGCTGCAATGTACCGTTCATCTGACGGTTCATCTTTCGCATGGCATCCTTCAATGCCACAAACTGTCCTACGTATTTTTCTTCTATTTTCGTACCTATGGCATAGTTTCCCTCTGCCATCTGCCCCAAAAGCTCACCTGCATCTGTAATGATCAGATTCAGGTCTGCTGCCATTCCCTTTGCTACCTGTACCATATAGGAGATCTCGTCTTCCGTAGTGCATTCCGGGAACTCGCTGTTCAGGTCACCCTGGGAAAACATCTGCAAACGCTCTGCCAGCGCTACCATAGGTTTTTCGATATCTCCCGCCATTTTCCGTCCTAAGATCACCGAACTCCAGAATGAAATCACAATAATAGCTATGATTACTAACAGCATGACAAGTTCCATCGTCCGCAGTTCCGCTTCTGCATGGTCGCCTTTTTGTACACACAAGTTCATCAGATCAACGAACTCCGCATAGATCTGTTCATACTGTGTTGTAAGATCCGTTGTATCCAGTTCCTGTGCTTCCAGATAACCGTCCTCATCATCTGAAGTCGCCAGTTCCAGCACACGCGCATCCAGGTCCCAGTATCCTTCCAGTTCCTGCAGCACCCGGTTATAGGCATCCCTGCCTTCTGCAAACTTAATGCTCGTGTCAAGTTCTTCCATATATGTCTCAAAAGCTGTTTGCTTCTCATTATGCAGTGCAACCTGTTTTTCTATCACGCTTTCTTCATCATACCCAACGACTGCCCGCAACGCACTTCTGCTTTCGGAAAAAGCTGTCATCGCCTTGCCTATGTCTCCTTGCGTGAAGCCATACCTGTTCAGTGCCTTTTCATATTGTGCTGCTGCAATCAAAAGTGCCCCGATTCCAAGGATTGCTGCTACCGCTCCGATTACCGCTACCTTTATGATTCCTTTGGTTAACCGTTTTTTAATACCCTGTTGCTTTTGTACTGCCATGTAAAACTCCCCCTTTTATCTAATCTTAAAAGTGCTGCAATTCACACCTCTATGCAAATTGTAGCACTTTCCATTTTCCTCTTCAACTGTACGAAAGAATCACATTTTCTCATTAACTATGCTTTATTCTATTCCATACTTCTTCATCATCGCTTCCAAAACATCCGGATCTTTCAGCTGCGTTATCTTATCTGCATCCTCCCCGGCATTCATCCTGGATATCAATTCCACCATGCTACGTCTTTCTTCCTGTCTTCCTTCCTCTCTTCCTTCCTGTCTTCCTTCCTCTCTTCCCACTTGATGTCCCTGGTCATACACATACGCATCCTGCGCCTTACGATCCATGATTTTCTTCAAATATTCATCATATCTCATCCTCGCATAGCGCGTCAGACTCATATGTTCTATCTCTTTGATTGCTTCCAAAATCCCGGCACTCTTCGTATGTGATCTTAACATATCCAAATCCTCCTGCGTCTTCGCATTGAAAAAACGTATCCACTCATCTATCGTCTGCCCTGT
>JBNMHS010000129.1:0-2906 GCA_050872885.1 Acetatifactor sp. | reverse complement strand
GTGGAGAAAAAATGCAGGAATGTATATCTGGCAGTAAGTGAGGAAGAGATCGCAGGGGAAGAGATTCCGATGCTTCTGCATCCTGCACTCCTGCGGGAACAGGAAGGGACGCGGAGAAAAGGGAAGCCGGGGTAAGATACTTTAAGATAATATTGCAGAACAAAATAAAAAATGCCGGACGATACGGCAGAGCACAATGTGGCAGATAGGAGTAAATATGGTCTTAAAGATAGCAATACCGGGAAAAATGCAGTTTAAAATGATGCGCAGAGAGCCGCATCTGCTACACCGGAAAGGGGATATTCACTATATCGGGGGTGCTGAGGTGCTGCCGCCGCCACTGCCCAGTGAGCAGGAGAATCAAGTGATCGGTGATCTGGGGACAGAGTATGAGGATGAGGCCAAGGCAATACTGATCGAACATAATCTGCGTCTGGTGGTCTACATAGCTAAAAAATTTGACAATACCGGAGTGGGTGTGGAGGATCTGATCTCCATCGGTACCATTGGGCTGATCAAGTCTATCAATACTTTTAATCCGGAGAAAAATATTAAGCTGGCAACCTATGCTTCCCGCTGCATCGAGAATGAGATATTGATGTATCTGCGGCGTAATAACAAAACAAAAATGGAAGTCTCCATCGACGAACCGCTGAATGTGGACTGGGACGGAAATGAACTGCTGCTGTCGGATATTCTGGGAACGGATGAGGATGTGATCTACCGGGGAATCGAAAATGAGGTGGAGAGGAAACTTCTCATGAATGCGGTCAGCAAACTCTCAAAACGGGAAAAGACTATCGTAAGGCTTCGATTTGGCCTGGGAACAGTGGACGGACAGGAGATGACACAGAAGGAGGTGGCGAATCTGCTGGGAATTTCGCAATCTTATATTTCCCGTTTGGAAAAAAAGATCATGAGACAGCTGAAAAAGGAGATCAGTCTCCATATTTGACTTTGCATTACGATATGATACATGGTACTATATATACTGACGGCAGAAAATACGGAAAGCTGATTCGCAGGCATAAGATATTACCAAAAAGGATGAAGAGCATGATACAGCGTGAAGATATATTATCTATGGAATACTTGAAAAAGACGGAATTCACCGGCTGCCACCAGGGCATGCGTTACCGTCTGGAACAATATCAGGATCCGGAAGATTCTGATGGAGGGAAAAAGCTGAAAGTAACCGTGTGGCCGGAGCCGTTTAACTATTTTAAGACTCCGGAGGAGAAAAAGAAGACGGCATATTTTTCTTTTGATGAAGATGGAGTCGTGGACGCGGTGGGCTGGATGAACGACCGACTGTTCGAAGACAAGAAGATATGGGACGAAGCCCCTTCTCTGTGGGATACCTATCATATGTGAGACCGGCAATTTGAGAGACAGATATAGGATGAAGATAGAATGATTTTGAAATATATAATAAGGGATCTGAGCGGTGCCGTGCAATACCTGCCGTATGGTGTGATGGCGGGAGCGGTGATCGGGCTGATCCTGAACGGCATGAATGCCAGACGGGAGCGCAAGGGAAAAGATGCATTTCCCATGGCGGGACTTATGGCTTTCTCTTTATATCTTATGATCATACTGGTCATAACCTTTTTCTCCCGGGAAGATGGTACAAGGACCCGTCAGATGGATCTGCAACTGTTCTCCACATGGGGGATCAATACCAGGAATAATGCATTTGTGGTGGAAAATGTGTTGCTTTTTATTCCATACGGCTTTGCATGTCCCTGGGCATTTCCGTGGCTGCGGGGATTTTTCAGGAATGCTTTTGCGGCATTTGTGACAAGTCTCGGCGTGGAGACAATACAACTGATCACCGGAAGAGGGTATTTTCAGGTGGATGATATCCTGACCAATGTACTGGGAGCCATGATCGGGTATGTGATCTTTCGGATCCTGTACGGGATGATAAGAAGACTGAGAAGTAGCTAAATTCTGTGAGGGAATTTAGCTATTTTGTTTTGATTGATTCTATACAAAGCATATTGACATACTAGGAAATGACGACTATAATGACATTTAACATTACGAAAGGATAAACACGTAAAAAAGGCAATGAGATATCTTGGAAAAAGTGTGATCATCACAGGTGCCGCCGGTGGAATGGGCAGACAGTTTGCACTGGATTTCGCTTCAGAAGGTGCAGACGTTGTGGCGGTAGACCTTGTGGAAGCAAAACTGCATGAGTTGGAAGATGAGGCGCAGAAGCTTCCCGGCAGTATTACGGCTTATGTGGGCGACTTGTCCACGCAGGAAGCGAATGAAGGAATGATTGATTTCGCCGTGGAGAAGTTCGGCAAGCTGGACGTTCTGGTCAATAATGCCGGGGTGGGCGGCAGATTCGAACCCATCGGAGAACTGACGAACGAGTTGTGGGAGAAGGTATTCAAGGTGAACCTGCAGGCACCGGTCTATTCCACCAGGAAGGCAGTACAAGTGATGTCGAAGCAGGAGAGCGGCGGCAATATCATCAATATGTCATCCGTCTGCGGATTACAGGGAGCAAAATCCGGTGTGGCCTATACGATTACCAAGCACGGTCTGATCGGTCTGACGAAGAATACGGCATTTATGTACATGGATCAGAATATCCGCTGCAATGCGATCGCACCCGGATGGATCCGGACGGAGATGGTAGAGGATTTCCCGGATGACAGTGTCTTCGGTAAGGCGAAGATCCAGGGAAGCTACGGCAAGCATTTAAAGCTCGGTAAGCCGGAAAATGTATCCTCTCTGATCCGGTTCGTAGCCAGCGACGAAGGCAAATTTATCAACGGATCGGTGCTTTTGATCGACGGAGGCTTACTGAGCTGCTAGAGGTACTTAAGACAGATAAAAGGAGACAAAAGATGAGTGTAAAGATCAGACATGGTTTTTCCATAGGAAAT
>JBNMHS010000128.1:0-3140 GCA_050872885.1 Acetatifactor sp. | reverse complement strand
TGTTTGTCGGAGAGTGTTGATATTCCCTTAAGAAGTGGTCAGGATTCAGGGTGGAGCGAACACGATGTTCGCGACAGGCGGCCGGCGACATGGATGTCGCCTAGAGCCGTGCCCGTCCGGATTTGAGATACTATATCCACTTCTTTAGGGAATTCACACTCGGAGACGTTACAGCTGCCGGAAGGCATTCTGTTCGTTCCGGGAGTTCGTCCGGTTAGCCAATAATCATTAACTAACTTTCAAGTCAGCAATCTACCCCCAACCCGCGGAGTTCCTCCTCCGCCTGTTCTTTACTTTGGAAGTGAATTCCATGAATCCCCTGCGCTTCCGCCGCCTTAACATTCTTCAGCGTATCATCCAAAAATACGCTTTCCTCTGCTTTCAGCCCATATCGGCTCAACAACAGCTGATAGATTGCCGCTTCCGGTTTGATCAGCTGCTCCTTGTAAGACAGGATTCCGCCTTCCATCTCCGGCAGGAAATCTAACGCATCCGCACATTCCACCTCTGCTTTACGCGAAAAATTGGACAGATAATACACATGATATCCCTTTCTCTTTAACTCCTGCAGCCAGGGAATAGCATAGGCTCTCGGGGTTACCATCCCTTTGATCTCGTCGAACGCCAGATGAAGCTCCTTTTCAAGCTCCGGTGCATCTTTAATAAATGCAGCGATTATTTGCTCTTCTGTCCAGGTACCGCGATCATATTCTGCCCACAGCGGATTCATTACGGAAGCCTTTGCGATCCGTCTGATCATGTCTTCATCAAATCCCTTATCCGCAAGGAACCCTTCCCAGCGAAAATCTGTCAATACATTTCCGATATCAAAAATTATATTACGTATCATTCTTCCACACTCCTGTTTTCCTGCACAGCGTCCAACCGGTCCAGTTCCATAATTTCCAGTAACTTACCGGCCGCCGCTGTCATTGGCATTTTTGTATTTTTCACGACACAGAACTGTCTTTTCGGTATTATTTTATTGAACCTGAGTTCAAAAAGCAAGCCGGATTCCACATAATCTTTCGCGAAATCCCTCATAACACATCCCACACCCAGATTCCGTCTGACAAACTGTACGATCATGTCGCTGGTTGCCAGTTCGAACTCCGGTTGTACATAGACTCCGTTTCCGGCCAGGAAATCATCCATATAGCTTCTGCTGCTGGTATTTTTCTCCAGAAAGATAAGCGGCAGACTTTCCAGTTCCTGAAAATCCAAGGTTTTATTTTTATAACTGAAAAAACGTCTTCCGGCCACAAAAACATCCTCGATCTCCCGCACCGGTATCATCCGGATATCCGGCCGTTCCGGAAAAGGTGTGCTGACGATTCCGAAGTCGATTCTTCCTTCTCTCAGATAATTCAAGGTCTCCGGTGTCGGAGCATTGGTAACGATCACCTTGATCCCCGGATATTTTTCATGGAATTTTTCCAGATAGGGAAGCAGATAGAACTGCAATGTCATATCGCTGGCACCGATACGGACTTCTCCCAGCTCCATATTCTGCATCTGATGAACCTTTTTCACACCAAGTTCTATCTGTTCATAGCCTTTTGACACATAAGAATACAGCAGTTCACCCTCGCCGGTCAGCCGTACACCCTTGGCCGCCCTGTGAAACAACGCCACATCCAGTGTATTCTCCAGCTGCTTGATTGCCTGACTGACAGCCGGCTGTGAGATAGATAATTCTCCCGCTGCTTTTGTCACACTCCCGCATTTTGCCACATAGTAAAATACTTTATACGCTTCCAGGTTATTGATCATGAAAGTCCCCCCGCTGCTCGCATAAACCAAAAAGAGCATGGCTGATCTTGCGCCAGCACCATGCCCTTTTTTGCATTCTGCCTGTTTCTGTTCCATCGACACGATCCTGTGTCAGTCACCCCAAAATCCTATTTCTTCAGAGGGCTCTCACGATAGATGATATCTTCTCTTCCGGGTCCGTTGCTGACCATGGTAATGGGGAATCCGATCTGCTCTTCGATAAATTCCACATACTTTCTGCAGTTCTCGGGCAATTCGTCAAAATTACGGATACCACGGATATCGCACTTCCAGCCGGGCAGCTTCTTCAATACAGGTTTTGCCTTCTCCAGCTTGTAAGTAACAGGGAAATCTGTAGTTACTTCACCGTCGATCTCATAACCTACGCATACAGGGATCTCGTCCAGATATCCCAGTGCATCCAGTACAGTGAAAGCTACATCCGTTGCCCCCTGCAGGCGGCAGCCGTACTTGGTGGCTACACAGTCAAACCATCCCATACGTCTGGGACGTCCGGTCGTTGCGCCGAACTCACCGCCGTCACCGCCGCGGCGACGTAACTCATCAGCCTCATCACCGAAGATCTCAGATACAAAAGCACCTGCACCTACGGAAGAAGAATATGCCTTACTTACGGTAACGATCTGCTTGATTTCATAAGGAGGGATACCTGCACCGATAGCGCCGTAAGCTGCCAGGGTGGAGGAAGAAGTTACCATAGGATAGATTCCGTGATCCGGATCCTTCATGGTTCCCAGCTGTCCCTCTAACAGAATGGTCTTGCCTTCCTTCAGTGCTTTATCCAGAAATGCGGATACATCACATACGAAAGGTGCGATCATATCACGATACTCATGTAACGTATTTAACAGCTCTGCGGGATCGATCAGGGGCTTATGATACAGATGCTCCAGAATGACATTCTTCATCTCGCTGACACGCTGTACCTTCTCCTGTAACAGTTCGTCGTCGAACAGCTCACTTACCTGGAAACCGATCTTCGCATACTTATCAGAATAAAAAGGTGCAATACCGGACTTGGTGGAACCGAAGGACTTACCGCCCAGTCTCTCCTCTTCATACTGATCGAATAAAATATGATAAGGCATTACCATCTGTGCACGGTCGGATACCAGAATCTTAGGCATCGGAACATTTCTGTCTGTGATAGATTTGATTTCCTTCATCAGAATCGGAATATTTAATGCCACACCGTTACCGATCACACTTGTGGTATGATTGTAAAATACACCGGAAGGAAGGGTGTGCAGAGCAAATTTACCATAATTGTTCACGATGGTATGTCCTGCATTTGCGCCGCCCTGAAAACGTACGATAATGTCCGCTTTCTCTGCCAGCATATCTGT
>JBNMHS010000127.1:0-3376 GCA_050872885.1 Acetatifactor sp. | reverse complement strand
GAAACACTGTCACAGTCATCTATTATATGATACCGCTCAATCTCTGTCAATACGTAACTTATAAAAATTCATATTTCATCAGTGTAAGCCCGTGTGCCGGTGCTGTAGGTCCCGCTGCACTGCGGTCTTTTGCTTCCAGTATGTTAAAAATATCCATGGGATCTTTTTTCCCCTGACCGATCTCCAGAAGTGTTCCGGCAATGATGCGTACCATATTATATAAGAAGCCATTACCGCAGACCCGGATCACCAGGTCATTTTCTCCCTGTTCCTCCACTTCTACAGAATAGAGAGTACGCACCGTGGTCTCTACCTGTGCGCCTGTCTGACAGAAGCTTTTAAAATCATGCTCCCCTTCCAGATAAGCCGCTGCTTCCTGCATCCGGTTCACATCCAGGTCATGATAGGTAAACAGGGAATACAGCCGCTTTACCGGCATCGGAAACTCCGCACGGTAAATCCGGTATTCGTAAGTCTTACGGCTCGCGCACTTCCTCGGATGCCAGTCATCCGCCACCTGCTCGGATTTCTGGATCCGGATATCTTCCGGAAGTCTCTGATTTAATGCGTAAGAGATTTTTTCCGCAGGCATCCGGCTGACCGTATCAAACACCGCAATATTTCCCAGAGCATGTACCCCGGAATCTGTCCGGCTTGCACCGATGACTTCAATGGGTTCCCGCAACAGATCCGTCAGGCAACGATTCAGCTCACTCTCTATCGTGATACCATTATTCTGAATCTGCCAGCCATGATAATTTGTACCGTCATAGGCTACCGTGGGACGTACCCGCTTTCTTGTTGCTGCCGGTATTCCCGCCTTTTGCTCTTTTTCCGAATGCTTCTCTGCTTCCAAAGTTTCTCCCCTCAAATTCCTGTGTTATCTGCACTTTATATTTTCTGTCACCTACGGTAAAAACGCCAGTCTCCCGACAACAATACTGATCACCATGTATGCTGCAATACAGCCGTAGGCAATATAGTCTCTCTTATGATATATTAACGGTTTCATCTTCGTTCTGCCTTCTCCGCCACGATAGCATCTGGCTTCCATCGCCATCGCCAGGTCGTTGGCTCTGCGGAATGCGGAAATAAACAGCGGTACCAGAAGAGGCACCATGGCTTTGGCTCGTTTGAAGATATTGCCGCTTTCAAAATCGGCGCCTCTGGCGATCTGTGCCTTCATGATCTTATCTGTTTCTTCTAATAAAATAGGAATGAAACGAAGCGCGATGGACATCATCATGGCCACCTCATGTACCGGCACCTTAAATACCTTTAAAGGTCCCATCATTTTCTCCATGCCGTCCGTCAGATTATTCGGTGTTGTGGTCAATGTCATCACTGAGGATCCGATGATCAGAAGTGTCAAGCGGATTGCCATGGAGATTGCTGTTTTTAAGCCTTCCTGTGTGATCGTCAGTTTCCAGATCGTTATAAGCGGCGTTCCCGGTGTCAGGAACAGATTGAACACCACCGTGATCAGCATCAGCATCACTATGGTCTTCATGCCTTTTACCATGAATTTAAACGGTACCTTAGACAGCCGGATCACCAGTCCCAGAAACAGGGCCGCGATCACATATCCTGCATAATTTTTGAAAAAGAACAGGGAAATGATAAATAAAACGGTACCTCCCAGCTTTACCCGGGGATCCATCTTATGAATCAATGATTCTGTCTGATAATATTGTCCTAATGTAATATCTCTAAGCATATTGCTCCTCACCTGAGTTTCTGCCCGGCTCCTGTCGGGTCAGAACTCGTATCTTCTCTCTGCTCATGCTGCCTTTTGGGGCATTGCAGTTCAAATCATTACTTCTGATTTTTCTGTTTCCAGACTCTTGCAATTTCTTCCGCAGCCTCTTCGATCGTTGTGGCATCCACGTCCACATCCGCACCGCGCGCTTTCAGATCATGCATGATATAGGTCACCTGCGGTGCCGCAAGTCCTACTCCTTCCAGCTCCTTATAATGTCTGAATACTTCTCTGGGTGTATTATCATACATGACGCTTCCCTTGTTCATGACGATAATACGATCCACATACTCCGCCACATCTTCCATGCTGTGTGATACTAACAGAATGGTCAGTCCGGTTTCTGTCTGCAGTTTTTTGATCTGCTGCAAAATCTCGTCTCTTCCTTTGGGATCCAGTCCCGCTGTCGGCTCATCCAGGATCAATACCTCCGGCTTCATGGCCAGCACTCCCGCGATTGCCACGCGGCGTTTCTGTCCTCCCGACAGTTCAAACGGCGACTGATAGAAAAGTTCATCCGGCAGTCCGACTTTTTTTAAAGCATCATAAGCCCGCAGTTCCACTTCTTTTTTATCCAGGCCGAGATTCTTCGGTCCGAAACAGACATCACTGAACACATCAATTTCAAACAACTGATGTTCCGGATACTGGAAAACCAGTCCTACTTTGCTGCGGAGTTTCTTCATATCATAATCTTTATCGTAAATATCTTCACCGTTAAAGTAAATGTGTCCATCGGTCGCACGCATCAGACCGTTCATATGCTGCATCAACGTAGACTTACCGGAGCCGGTATGTCCGATGACGCCTATAAACTGCCCTTCCGGTATGGTCAGACTGACATCATTCAGTGCATGCACCGCCAGCGGTGTGTCTGCACCATATACATAACTCACATGATCTAATATAATAGACATTTTATCGGATCCTTTCTACTATTTACCATACCCAAGTGCCTGCAGCAGCTCCTCGCGGGTCAATATTCCATTCGGCAGAGGAATTCCTTTTTTCTGCAATTCATAAGCAAGCAGTGTCACCTGAGGGACATCCAGCCGTAATTCTTTCAAATGCTCCACCTGTGAAAAAATCTCCCTGGGCGTTCCCTGCATGGCGATCTTTCCGCCATCCATGACAAATACTTTATCGGCATGAATAATTTCTTCCATATAGTGTGTGATCAGAATGACGGTGACACCCTCTACCTGATTCAGTCCTCTGACCGCACGGATCACTTCCTTACGTCCGCTGGGATCCAGCATGGCTGTCGGCTCATCCAGCACAATACATTTGGGATGCATCGCAAGCACACCGGCGATAGAGACTCTCTGCTTCTGTCCACCGGACAACTTATTCGGAGAATACTTCCGGTATTCGTACATGCCGACTGCCCGCAGGCTCTCTTCCACGCGTTGCCATATTTCTTCTGTGGGAATACCCATATTCTCCGGACCGAATCCTACATCTTCTTCCACGACCTGTCCGATGATCTGGTTGTCCGGATTCTGAAATACCATTCCGGCAGTCTGACGTATCTTCCAGATATTCTCTTCTTCCCCGGTATCCATGCCATCCACCCACAGAGTTCCCTCGGTAGGATTCAGAATAGCATTCATATGT
>JBNMHS010000126.1:0-3570 GCA_050872885.1 Acetatifactor sp. | reverse complement strand
GGATCTGGAAGCGGACAAGGTTGCGGCTGTGGAGGTCAACAGAGAAAGCGGTGTGATCACCGTGCAGCTGAAACAGGAAGCAGCGGCAACGCCTGCTCCAAACAGTTACATTAGTTTTTACGGTATTACGCAGAAGGCAATGCAGTCTTCCCAGACGGTATATTATACGATGTTAATGGAAGATCTGGACACTTTGACAGCCAGATTGCAGGAACATGATGTAGAGGGAACGCGCATCAGCAGCAATACGTCAAGCTTCCTGATGGAGATCCTTGTGACAGTAGTGCTTCCGGTAGTGCTGATCTGGATCGTGGCAGGATTCCTGTTCCGCAGAATGGGCGGCAGCGGCGGCCCCATGGGCGTGGGCAAGAGTAATGCCAAAGTATATGTACAGAAAGAGACCGGCGTTACTTTCAAAGATGTAGCCGGCGAAGATGAAGCGAAAGAATCTCTGGTGGAAGTCGTGGATTTCCTGCATAACCCGCAGAAATATTCCAAGATCGGTGCAAAACTTCCCAAGGGTGCCCTGTTAGTGGGACCTCCCGGAACCGGTAAGACCTTGCTGGCGAAGGCTGTGGCAGGAGAGGCGCATGTACCGTTCTTCTCCCTGACAGGTTCTGATTTTATTGAGTTGTATGTAGGTGTGGGCGCCAGCCGTGTCCGCGACCTGTTCAAGGAAGCAACCAAGAACGCTCCCTGTATCGTATTCATCGATGAAATCGATGCCATCGGCCGCAGCCGTGATTCCAAGTACGGCGGAGGCAACGAGGAGAGAGAACAGACACTGAACCAGCTGCTGTCCGAGATGGATGGTTTCGACAGTTCCAAGGGTATTCTGATCCTGGGCGCGACCAACCGTCCGGAGATTCTGGACAAGGCGCTCTTACGTCCCGGACGTTTTGACCGCCGGATCATCGTAGATAAGCCTGACCTCAAGGGCCGTGTGGAGATCCTGAAAGTACATTCCAAGGATGTGAAGATGGACGAAACCGTAGATCTGGATGCCATTGCACTGGCGACCAGCGGTGCGGTAGGTTCCGATCTGGCCAATATGATCAACGAAGCTGCCATCAATGCCGTCAAGGAAGGCAGAGAATTCGTGAACCAGCAGGATCTGTTCGCAGCAGTGGAGCAGGTGCTGGTAGGTAAGGAAAAGAAAGACCGCATCATGAGTAAAGAGGAGCGCCGTATCGTATCCTATCATGAAGTAGGTCATGCACTGATCAGTGCGTTACAGAAAAATTCCGAGCCGGTGCAGAAGATCACGATCGTTCCCCGTACCATGGGTGCGCTGGGTTACGTAATGCACGTGCCGGAGGAGGAAAAATACCTCAATACCGAGGCAGAACTTCGGGATATGCTGGTAAGTCTGGTCGGCGGACGTGCGGCAGAGGAAGTGGTATTCGATACCGTTACCACCGGCGCAGCCAATGATATTGAGAAAGCTACGGATATTGCCCGTAACATGGTGACCCGTTACGGCATGAGCAAGAGATTCGGCCTGGTCGGTCTGGCTACGGTAGAGAGCCAGTACCTGGAGGGCAGAACCGCACTGAACTGCAGTGATGAGACTGCCGCAGCGATTGATGAAGAAGTCGTATCTATCATTAAGGAAAGCTATGACAAGGCATTACAGATGCTCCGCGAGAACCGTGAACTGATGGATAAGCTGGCAGCGTTCCTGATCGAGCGCGAGACCATCACCGGCAAGGAGTTCATGGAGATCTTCCGCAAGGAGAAAGGATTGCCTGATCCCGAGGAAGAGAAGAAGGATGCAACAAAAGGAAACAACGTTGACGTGACCATTGGTGAGCAGGTCATGACCTCCACAGATCCCACATTTAAGCCGCTTGCTTTTGAAGACAGTCTGCAGGAAGCAAAAGAGCAGACAGCGACAGATAACGCGACGAAGGAAACTGCCGGTGAGGCTCCTCAGAGTGACGCAGCTGCGGAAAAGCCTGAAAATAAGACTGAGAATTCCGCAGAATCGAAGGATTCCAAAGACCCCAAGGATCCTACGGATACTCCCCAAGGGCCGGTAGGTTTGTTCTCCCACGGAACGATTTCCTAAATTGTGATAAGATAAATAAACAGATATAAAAAATATACAAAGAAATCTTTGTATAGAAAATAGAAAACTTTTCGGAAAGAATGGACAATCATTCTATCCGGAAAGTTTTTTGTTTATATTGCATTTTGCGATTTGTTTTGACTGTTGACAACGGAAGGAAACATGTCATCTTTCCATATAAGATATGGCTTGACGCAGAATGTACAAAATGATATATATAATAACTGCATTTGCAAGAAAAAGACAGATTCGAGGTATTTTACCATGAAGAATACAAAAGAAATGGATATGTTGAACGGTGGGCTGGCGGGAAAACTGATCCTTTTTTCCATCCCGTTGGCATTCAGCAGTATTTTGCAGCAGCTTTTTAATTCCGCTGATGTAGCGGTCGTGGGAAGATTTGCCGGAGATAATGCACTGGCAGCGGTGGGAAGCTGCGTGGCACTGGTAGGCATATTTGTCAATCTGATCGTCGGATTGTCTGTAGGGCCGAACGCAGTGCTGGCAACTTTGATCGGACAGCGGAAACGTGAGGAGATCAATGATACCCTGCATACGATTCTGACCTTCGGAGCGATGTTGGGTGTCGTATTGATGGTCATCGGCTGGCTGGTGGCAAGAGCGATTCTGGAACTGTCCGGAACCCCGGAGAGCGTGTTGGACGAAGCACTGCTGTATATCCGCATTTATTTTTGCAGTATTCCTTTTATGCTGATCTATAATTTCGGTGCGGCATCTCTGCGCAGCTATGGCGATAGCAGACGGCCGCTGTATTATCTGATCGCATCCGGTATCGTGAACGTGATATTGAACCTGATCCTGGTCATCTGCTTTCAGCTGGGTGTGGCAGGTGTGGCAATCGCTACTGTGATTTCCAATATTTTAAGCGCGTCACTGGTTCTGGTTCACCTGCACCGCAGAGAGGATGAATTTGCTTTTCGGTTCCACAGAATGAAGATTTTGAAACCTTATCTGGTCAAGGTATTGCAGATCGGTATTCCTTCCGGAATCCAGGGTGCTATTTTCTCTGTCTCGAACGTATTTATCCAGAGCGGTATCAATTCCTTCGGGGAAGATGCCATTGCGGGTGCATCTGTGGGATTAAATTTTGAGTACTTTACCTATGATATTGCAGCTGCATTTGCCCAGGCAACAGTGACTTTTACCAGTCAGAACTACGGTGCGGGCAATCTGAAGAGATGCAAGAGAGTATTCTGGCTGAGCCTGCTGTTCGGTTTTGGATTCACGGAGATCCTAAGCATTATCTTCATTGTCTGGGGAGATTTCTTCGTTGGATTCTATACCACCGGAGCGGCTGTGGCAGCGTATGCACTCAGCAGAATGTATCATGTCTGCTCCCTGGAGGGACTGACGGCGACTTACGAGGTAGAGAGCGCCGCCCTGCGTGGCATGGGCAAGTCCATGGAACCTGCGGTGGTCACAATTTTGGGAACCGTGGTATTCCGTATGATCTGGCTGCTTACCGTATTCCGCCTGCT
>JBNMHS010000125.1:0-3585 GCA_050872885.1 Acetatifactor sp. | reverse complement strand
GTAAACAAGGGCATCTACTGGACAGAGGAAAAAGAAGCACTGGGTATTGCACTGTCTAAGGTTATTAACGGTGAATCCGATCTGGACGCAGCAATCGCCGAAGCACAGTCTACCGTAGAATTCAATACCGGTGAATAAGGACGACTAAAAATAGAAAGGATTGTTCAGCTATGAGAACTTCCGGGAGAACATCTAAACGACTTACCATCAATCAAAAATATAGTCTGACCGGCTGGGGCTTTTTAGCCCCGGCTGCAATCCTGATCTGTGTGATGAATTTCTATCCTATGGTTCAGGCATTGATTTTATCTTTCCAGACGGGTATCGGCAACAACCTGAAATTCGGGGGATTAAGCAACTATGCCAGACTTTTGAAGGATCCGGTATTTACCACAGCGTTGGTGAATAACTTCGTGTATCTGATCATTCAGGTGCCCATCATGCTGGTGCTGGCATTGATTCTGGCATCGGTACTGAATATGAAAGATCTGAAGGGAAAAGGAATCTTCCGTACGGCGATATTCCTGCCTTGTTGTACTTCCCTGGTATCTTACGCCATTATTTTCAAGACGTTGTTTTCCTATGATGGATATGTAAATACGGTCCTGATGAATCTTGGTTTCATCAGTGAGAGAGTCAACTGGCTCAGCCAGGAAGGCAGCGCCAAGGTCATCATTATTCTGGCACTGATCTGGAGATGGACCGGCTATAACATGGTATTTTATCTGGCTGGATTGCAGAATATTGATGATTCTCTCTATGAGGCGGCGAAGATCGACGGCGCAAATGCGGTACAGTCTTTCTTCAAAATCACGGTTCCCATGCTGAAACCGACGATCCTTTTAACGACGATCATGTCTACCAACGGTACGCTGCAGCTGTTTGATGAGTCTGTAAACCTGACCGGCGGCGGACCTGCCAATTCGACACTTACCATGTCACATTACATTTACAAGGCATCCTTCGAGTATAACCCGCAGTTCGGTTATGCGGCTGCCATGTCTTATGTGATCTTTGTCCTGGTGGCAATATTAGCCTTTGTACAGATGAAAGTGGGGGATAAGAGATGAAACGAGTGAAAAAAATAGCAGCTTACGTGTTTTTGACAATAGCATCCATCATCTCTGTGTTCCCGTTGTACTGGATGATCTCGGCTGCCACCAATAACAGCACGGATGTACTGGGAGGAAGACTTCTTCCCGGACTCCACTTAATTGAGAATTACAAGGAACTGGTCCTGCAGCAGAATGTGGGAAGATCCTTTGTTAATTCAATGTTTTATTCCTGCACACTGAGCCTGTTGTCCCTGTTAGTCTGCTCCATCGCCGGCTACGGCTTCGAAGTGTACCATGATAAATGGAAAGACAGAGTAATGTCGATCCTCCTGTTAGCTATGATGGTACCCTTTGCGGCAACGTTAATCCCCCTGTTTAAATTATTTACCGGCCTGGGACTGCAGAGCACCTGGATTGCTTATATCCTGCCGACGATCTCCACTCCTTTCCTGATCATGCTCTTCAGACAGAGCACCAGAACCTTCCCAAGGGAGATCATAGAGGCGGCCAGAATCGACGGGCTCAGTGAAATCAAGATTTTTGCACAGCTGTATTTCCCTACCATGAAGTCCACCTATGCGGCAGCTATGACGGTAACTTTCATGAATGCATGGAATAACTACCTCTGGCCGAAGGTAATCATGATGTCTGCGGATTCCCAGACCATGCCGATGATGGTGGCGAACCTGTCCGCCGGCTACAGCATTGATTACGGTGTGCTGATGCTGGGCGTGCTGATCTGCTCACTGCCGACAGGAATCCTGTTCCTGATCTTACAGAGAAGCTTTACCAACGGTATTCTGGGTGCGGTGAAAGGATAAAACAAAATAAGAAAACAATGATTTATGGAAAAGGCGGAAAGTGCATGACAATGTATTTTCCGCCTTTTTTATGGATTTATTGAGGGAATGGACAAAATGGGGTATAATGAGCGTAGCAATATAAGAAATAAATGATATCACGGAAAAATGAGGGGCTATGAGTAATACGTTAGAAATGTTGAATACCGGAGTGCATTTTTTCTTCACACATCTGGTGATCTGGAATATGTTGTTTGCCATTGTAATTGTCTTTTTCCAGAGACGCGATCCCAAGAGTGTATGGGCATGGCTGTTGCTTTTGTATTTTATTCCGGTGCTGGGCTTTGTATTTTACCTGTTGCTGGGACAGGATATGCATAAGCGGAAAATGTTCCGGAACAAGGAAGTGGAAGACCATATCGGGGAAGATATCCGCAGACAGGAGTATCGTCTGAAGACCGGGGACGAACAGGAACTGGACGAGAATATCAAGGGATATGAAGATCTGGTCATGTATAATCTGGAGACCGGAAGCTCGGTGCTGACCAAGGATAATGATGTGGATATTTTCATTGACGGCAATGAAAAATTCCGTGCCCTGAAAGAAGACCTGCGTAAGGCGGAGCATTTTATTCATATCCAGTATTACATTATCAAAAATGATGTGGTGTTCAATGAAATCAAGGATATTCTGATCGAAAAAGCGGCACAGGGAGTGGAAGTCCGGGTGCTGTTCGATGCCATGGGCTGCCGGTCCGTACGGCACAGCTATTGGAAAAAGCTGAATGCCAAGGGAGTGCAGACGGCGGAATTCTTCCCGGCACTGCTTCGAAGACTGCAGCTGCGTATCAATTACCGCAACCATCGGAAAATCGTCGTGATCGATAATAAAGTGGCTTACGTCGGCGGCTTCAATGTAGCCAAAGAATACATTGATCTGGATGAAAAATTCGGTCACTGGAGAGATACGCATCTGCGGATCCGCGGCAGTGCGGTATTAAGCCTGCAGGTGCGGTTTATCCTGGACTGGAACTATGCGGCCGGAGAAAATCTGCTGGAGAAGAAAGCATTGTTTCAGGGGACAGAGGCAGGAAACAGGGATCACTGCGATATGCAGATCATCAGCAGCGGACCCGATAAGACGACACAGCAGATCCATGACAACTATCTGCGCTTGATTAATAAGGCACAGAAGAGCATTTATATCCAGACACCGTATTTTATCCCGGATGAAGCGATCCTGAATGCGCTGATGATCGCGGTGAAGTCCGGAATCGAAGTGAATATCATGATTCCCTGCATGCCGGATCATCCGTTTGTCTATTGGGCGACATATTCCTATATCGGCGATATGGTCATGGCAGGGGCAAACTGCTATACGTACAATAACGGATTTTTGCATAGCAAGGGCATGATCGTGGATGATAAAGTGTTGTGCTACGGAACCGCCAACATGGATATCCGCAGCTTTGCGTTGAATTTTGAAGTGAATGCGGTGATCTATGATGAGAAAAAGGCGAAGGAAATGGTGGATATTTTCCGGAAAGATCTGGAAGTATGCCGCCAGATCACGAAGGACTATTATGCAGGCAGAAAGCTGAAAATACGCGTGAAGGAGCAGGTATGCAGACTGCTGTCACCGCTTCTGTAGCTTGATATTTTGCATGAGATTTGCAACAGAAAAGTGCTAGGAAAACGGCAGGGAATGTGTTATAATGGCGGATGCATAG
>JBNMHS010000124.1:0-3659 GCA_050872885.1 Acetatifactor sp. | reverse complement strand
GTGCCAGTAACCTTTTAACACGAGTATCATATTGTGCCTTATCCCCTGCTGCACTCACAGCATTTGCTATTTCTGTATTCAAGTCGGCATCCCTCCTTTTGTATTGTGCATAACACTTCTAAGATTCCGCAAAAGGCTCTTTGCCTTACTATCATTATAAGCGAGGCTTCTTATGGAAGCAACCGAATTTTCTATGAATTTTTTTGTAACAATGTTAAAAAGCAGATGCATGTCAATCTCCACACACCTGCTTTTCTGCATTTCAATTCTGCCCCAACCTGGGGCAGAAATATACCTAATCTTTAACACCGATACCGTATCCACACCGCATCACTGTCAAATTTCTTTACATCTATTAATTTCAACTTTGTCACATCGTGCTGCATCGCAAGTCCGTCAAACACAGCAGGCATACCGCCTCTGCCGTCGATTCCGGCTCCGACTAACAGGCTGATCTCATCGAGCAGTCCTGCTTCCAGAAATGCGGTATTGATCTTCGGTCCACCGACAATGCCCATGCGTTCCACGCCGAATTGTTCCGCAAGGATTTCCACTGCACGCACCAGATCTACATGCTCTTTTCCACAAGCAATCCATGAAATATTCTGTCCATCCAGATAGTTCAGATACTCTTTGGTAACTTTTTCACTGGTTACGATCAGATACGGCTTTGTCATGCCGGATGCATCCGGCCAGAGAAGCTTTCCATTTGTATCAATAACAATCTCATAACCTGCTGCATCTGCTTTTTTTGAAAAGCCTTCCTTGCCGTAAGGTTCTTTATTCTTTGAAATAAATTCTCCCGGTTCTGCCATTTCAAGCTCTGCTGTTACTCTTCCGCTGACTGTAGTTGGCACATTGATTTCATCCAATGTCGTATAATAATCATCAACTCCCGGCAGCTTCGAGGTCATGGCACAGTCAATTCTGCCGTCAATGGATATCATCATGTGGCAGATAATATATGGTTTCTTCATATTACAGTTTGCCTCCGTATACAGGGAATCCGCTAGCTGCACCGTAGCTCTCGATCTTCTTGAAATTTTTCAGTACTTCCATATCCTCCGCACTAATCTCAAAATCTACTTCCGCGTTGGTCTTCATGTGCTCCGGATTACCGGTCTTGGGCAGGGAGATGGTTCCCAACTGCAGCGTATAACGGATGCACAGCTGCGGTACGGATACGCCGTATTTGTCTGCCATGGCTTTGATTTCCGGCTGATTTAAAATCTCACCGTGAGCGATAGGTGAATATGCCTCTACGGCGATACCGTTCTTCTGACAATATTCCACCAGTTCCAGTGGCGTGTTACTGATGTGCAGCAGGATCTGGTTCACCATAGGCTTGATCTCAGCTGTCTGTAACAGGCTCTCGATATCACCGATCTGGAAATTGGAGATACCGATGGCCTTTAATTTGCCTGCTTTGTAAGCATCTTCCAGGGCTCTCCATGCGGCTCTGTTGCCTTCCACATAACGATCTTCACTCTGGTTCACCTCTACCCAGGGCTGGGGAGAATGAATGATCATCATATCCAGATAATCCAGTCCCATTTTGTTCAGTGTCTCATCAATGCTTGCCGCTGCGGACTCGTAAGTCTTGTGCTCTGCTGCCACCTTGGATACCACAAAAAGCTCCTCTCTGGGCACGCCACAGGTGCGAATACCTTCCCCTACACCGCGCTCGTTGCCGTAAGTCTGTGCGGTATCGATATGTCTGTAGCCCAGCTCTACTGCTGCCTTCACGGCATCTGCTGCCTTGTCGTCATCGATGAACCATGTTCCCAGTCCTAACTGCGGAATCTTCACACCATTATTTAAAGTTAATACATTCTGATACATTTCTTCTGCTCCTTCCGTAATGCTTTGATTCAAAAAATTTCAGCTTTATCATAATACCTGAAGCTAGCTTTAGGTCAATACTTTTTTACTATGTCGATAATTTTTTTGACTGCATAGTCAAAATTTTTTGATTGCATCACAGAAAACCGTATGTTATACTGTGAAAAATAAATTTAACAAGAATCAGGTAGCAATGTCAGCGTGGACATCTTCGGATGTTCGCGCTTTTTCTTTTGCCTGATACGACAAAAGGAGGAGAATGTTATGGTAGAGCTCATTACAAATGTGAACAGTGCCGTCAATGGTTTCGTATGGGGCGTTCCCATGCTGGTACTTTTGGTGGGTACCGGTATCCTGATGACCGTTCTGACAAAGTTTTTCCAGTTATCCCATATCGGACACTGGTTCAAAAATACAGTCGGCGGTATTTTTAAAGACAAACATGTGACGAAGCATACGGAAGCCGGTGATCAGTCCATCTCCCAGTTCCAGTCCCTGTGCACTGCACTGGCAGCTACGATCGGTACCGGTAATATCGTAGGTGTGGCGAGCGCTTTGGTGGCCGGCGGTCCAGGCGCGATCTTCTGGATGTGGGTCGTAGCCTTTTTCGGTATGATGACGAACTATTCCGAGAATGTACTGGGCATCTACTATCGCCGCAGGAATTCCAAAGGAGAATGGAGCGGCGGTGCCATGTATTATCTGAAGGACGGTCTCGGCTCCTATAAAGGCTGCAAGCAGATCGGCGCCGTACTGGCAACGCTGTTTTCCGCCTTCTGTCTGTTAGCCTCCTTCGGTATCGGCAACATGAGTCAGGTGAATTCCATTGCCGCGAATATGACTTCCGCCTTTTCGATTCCTGCGACCGTGACCGGTATTGTCCTGGTGCTCGTAGGTGCACTGGTTATCGTCGGCGGATTAAAAAGGATCGCTTCCGTGACAGAAAAGCTGGTGCCTTTTATGGCAATCGCCTATGTCCTCGGTGCTCTCGTGATCTTCTTCGCCAACATCAGTCATGTCGGTGCTGTATTTACCGCTATTTTCAAAGGTGCTTTCGGTCTGAAAGCCGTAGGCGGCGGTATCGTAGGTTCCGGAGTGAAACTGGCGTTGACCTGGGGCATGAAGCGCGGCGTCTTCTCCAACGAAGCCGGCCTCGGTTCCTCCGTCATGGTTCATTCCAGTTCTAATGTAAAAGAGCCGGTTCGTCAGGGAATGTGGGGCATCTTCGAAGTATTCGCGGACACTATGGTCGTGTGTACACTGACCGCTTTCGCCGTGCTGTCCTCCGGACTGATCGACCTGAATACCGGTGCCGTGCTCGTCGACGCTTCCGGTTCCGCTCTGGTAGGGCAAGCGTTCGCAACCGTATTCGGCAGCTTCGGTCCCGCTTTTATTGCGATTGCAATTTTGCTGTTTGCATTTTCCACAGTTCTCGGCTGGAGTCATTACGGTTCCAAAGCCTGGGAATATTTATTCGGCACCAAATCAACGATTGTCTATAAGGTAGCTTTCGTACTGATGATTTTCATCGGCTGCACCATGAATCTGGGACTTGCCTGGGATCTGTCGGATACTTTCAACGGACTGATGGCAATTCCCAACCTGATCGGCGTCATTGCCTTGTCACCCGTAGTAGTCAAGATTACCAGAAACTATGTAGCGCGTATTATTAAGAAGGAAGACGTGAAACCGATGCTGTCTGTGTTCCCTGAGATACAGGAAGAACAGGAAAAGGCTGTGTGATTCGAAGCAGTGTGACTCAAGGCTGTATGATTCGAGACTGTGTATGTGAAATCCAAAGTATATGCCGGTTCATT
>JBNMHS010000123.1:0-3738 GCA_050872885.1 Acetatifactor sp. | reverse complement strand
GCGCTGAGCAGATATTCCTGTACCAGATTGCTGTCCTGGTATTCATCGATCAGAATCTCTTGAAAATACTGGCGGTACTCCAACGCGACATCACTCGGAGTGACAACATACTGCACTTTCTCACGGCTTCCGTTTTGACGATTCTGACCTTCAGCCTCTGTTGTCCCATCAGGTTCTACCACTTCTCTCTTCAGCAGAATCTGCAATGCATAGTGCTCCATATCCGAAAAGTCAATCAAATGTCTCTCCTGTTTTGCCGCCAGCACTCTTCTGTCAAATTCCAGCACAAGTTCCAACAATGTCTTAAGCGGCTCCCTGCAGGCTTTCCCCTGCTCCACCACCAGTTCCAGTGGTGTCTTAAAATACTGTTCCGTCAGCTTTCCGAGGGTATCCTTCACGCTGTTTCGAATGCTCTTTGCCAGTTCGCGTTTGGCAGGATCCACGCTGTCATCCTTTTTCGAAGGGAGACGCCCAAAGGTCATTGCAGGGATTTTTTCTGACTGCTCCTTAAGATTCTGATACTCAGCCAGTCTCTCCAACCGGTCGATCTCTGCATCTGCCAATTCTCCGTACATATATGGTCCGTCCGGCAGTTCACACAGTTTCTTCACTTCCTGCATTTTGGTAAGACAGCCCTGTACCACACGGGTCACACGCTCTGCAAGATATTTTCCGTAATCACTTTGCAGCAATGCATCCAGATCACCTGCCGCATAATCTTCCTTACGTTCCTCAAGCCACTCCTCCGGCCATGGAAAGCTTCCGGCATAACGTGACAGGTTCAGGATATGCTGCTCCAGTACGCTCTCTCTGCCTCCCGGGCAGAAATACTCTACACAGGCATGGAATCGTTCTAAAGATTTCCGTCCTGCAGTCTCTTCCGTATTTTCTTGCCCCGTATTTTCTTGCCCCGTATTTTCTTGCTCCGTATTTTCTTGCTCCGTCTCGCCGGACTCATAGACCTCGTATTTTACTGAATCGTCACATTCCCCGGATGACAGGCGCAAATTTCCGGCATAAGCATCCTCCAGCAACTGTCCCAGCACCTCCTGCTGCAACAGTTTGATTTCACCTTCATCTGCCACGCGGAAATCCGGATCCAGCCCGATCTCATTAAAATGATTCCGGATCAGGAACAGGCTGAAGCTGTCAATGGTCGTGATCTGGGCATTATGTAACAGGGCTGACTGCTTCTGGATGTGTTCATTCCCCGGGTCTGCATCCAGTCTTGCCGCAATCCCGGCAGCGATACGCTCTCTCATTTCCGCAGCCGCTGCATTGGTAAAAGTCACGATCAACAGGCGGTCGATATCCGCCGGGTGCTCTCCTTCACAGATCATCCGGATGATACGTTCTACCAATACCGCTGTTTTACCACTGCCTGCTGCCGCCGACACCAGAATATTACTGTTATGAAGTTCTATTACTTTTTGCTGTTCCGGGGTAAAATTCATTCCCATAAGTTCCCTCTGTTTCTGACTTACTTGTTTCTATCTCTACGCTCTCAGTTCCGGTATCTCTGATCTATATTTATTTAGCTCTTAACTCTGCCTGCTATTCCGTCTCCGTAATCTTCCGCATCCGCTTCAGCAATTCCTGCCTGTCATCCTCTTCCAGCTGCCTTTTTTCATAGCCGGGAATACTTGCATCAAATCCGCAGACCTTTTTATAAGCGCAATAAGTACATGCCTCTTCCGATCCCTTTTCATACGGATTGGCTGCAATCTTGCCGTCCAGTATCTCTCTGCCGATGTCACGGATCTTGTGATCTACGTACGAGGACACTACCTGCATCTCCTCGCGGCTCAATACTCCGGATCTGGCACTGAAGCTTCCGTCCTTTTTCTTTTCCACCGGAATGACCACCGATTTATCCTGCAGATAATGATCCAGCCGTTCCACGACAGCCGGGTCACTGTTGACCACACCGTTCATGCGGAGCTTGGCCAGGATCTGTTCATTGATCTGCTCTTCCGTCAGCTCCACCGGAGTCTCTATCGTAGGATCATCAATGTGATAATACAAAAGTGCCGCAGGTACGATTTCCTTGTCCGGATGCTTTTTGCTCTCCATCTCCATCGCAGCATTCATATAGACTACCAACTGCAGCTGCAACCCATAATACAACGCCGCCAGGTCGAACTTCCGGTCGCCGGATTTATAATCGATTACCTTCACATACACATGCTCTGCATCTTCCGACACGTCGATACGGTCGATTCTTCCCTGCAAGTGCATCTTCTCATCTTCCGACAGATTCACATGAATGCTGTTCAGATTCTCAGCAAACCGGAAAGACAATTCATAATCATCCGGCTGAAAACTTCCCTGTTTCAGATGCTGCTGCAATGTAAGTACGGTACGCGTCAGTATTCTGCTCATGCGCGTAATGGCATATTCATTCCGGGCAGAACTGTAAAGCACGGTCTCTCCATAAGTGGCAGCATATCCTTCCACAGCATTTTTGACTGCTTTTGTTGCAAAATCTTCCGTAAAATCCCACCATGTGAGCTTTGATTCTGCAAGTTTTCCTGCAAAGTTTTCCAAAACGGCATGATAAATATTACCCATATCGGATACTTCAAATCCAAATTCTTCCCGCTCTTTCAGGGAAAGGCCGTATTGTAGGAAATGCCTGCAGGCGCATGCCGCATACGTCTCCAGACGGCTGACGCTGTTCTCCAGATGCTTCCCATACAATGCTCTCGCCACGATCTGCGACAAACCACTCTCCCGATATCGGCGAAAAGCCGCCCGGGTCAGTCTGTCTCTGCCTGCCTCGTCCGTCTCATACGCACGGTACATAATATAAAAATCCTGCTTTTCTTCCTCCGGTAGTGTCCCTTCCACATATTCGCGCAGTTCTTCCGCCAGATACCTCGCACCTTCCTGTCGGCCTTCAATCTGCTCGAGTCGGCTGCGATTCTGGGGATATTCTATCTGAAGCACAGGGAACAGCTTGCGAACTGTATCGATCAGATACGACGGGCGGATTCCTTTGCCTTCACTGTTTACCTTCGCATAAGACAGGTACAGTTGCTCCGAAGGTTTCGTCATATTCAGATACAAATACAATCTCTGGATATACATCTGCTGTCTGGGACTGGGCGCCATCTCTGTTCCGGACTCAATCAGGAATTCCCTGTCCATATCCGAGATAATACCGCCTTTGGAAGCATTTTTCGGAATGTTTCCGTCGTTTACCCCGAGAAAAAACAGCACTTTCACCTGTTTTAATCGGGTTCGCTCCATATCACCCACCACAATACGATCCACGTTCTGCGGAATCGTACCGACAGTGATTTCACCGAAACCTGCTTCCAGAATATCCGAAAATTCCTGCATGGAAATCTCTTCTTCACCGAGGAGTTCATAAATCTGATCCAGCAGATCCATCACCAGTCGGTAGATCTGTGCATACTCTCTTGCTTTGGACAGATCCCCTTCCTGCTCAAATTGCTGCTGATACTGCAAAAGCTTCTGCTGCACCCGGTTCTGTTCCAGGAAATCGTACAAATGGCTTACATACGCTGCGGCCTTCTCCCTGCTTCCCATATGCAGGAATTCCACTGCATTCATAAACTGTTCCCGGACAAGGTTCAGGTGATCCAGCTTTTCCTGCGTCTGCCCATCCTGCACCTGCATCTCTTCGGTTCTTCGGGTAAACAGTCTGCTGTAGGTACGGTAACCGCGGATCCCCGTGCGGATCACATAATTTTCCAGTTCATCGATCTCCTC
>JBNMHS010000122.1:0-4487 GCA_050872885.1 Acetatifactor sp. | reverse complement strand
CATTGACAATGAAAGATTTGTTTGTTATCCTTTGCCTATAAGCAGATATTTCTATTTCGAAATTTCTATATCGGCGGAAACCGATGTCTATGACTTCAGAGGAATCCCTGCTTAGATACCCAATGACAATAATAGAGCAGGGGAAAGCACACGAGGAATTATAATGTGTGATTTTGTTTCGTGAAGGCTGTTTTTCTCCTGTGGAAGTGCGAAAGGAGAATACAGATGACGAAACGCTATGAAGAACTGACGATTGAAGATGATTTTATGTTCGGTAAGGTGATGGAGGATAAAGAGCTTTGCCGGGATGTACTGGAATGTCTGCTGGAGAAACCGGTAGGGAAACTGGAAGATGTACAGACCCAGAGGGAGTTCCGTTATACTTCTGAAGGTAAGCCGATCCGTCTGGATGTGTACACAAAGGATCAAAAGCGTATATACGATGCGGAGATGCAGAAACAGAATCACCATTCGCTGGAGGAGCTGGAACTGCCGAAACGAAGCAGATTTTACCAATCCACCATGGATACGGATCATCTGAGCAGTGGGAAATCTTACCGGGAGCTGCCGGAGGGAAAGGTGTTGTTTATCTGTACATTTGATCCCTTTGGGTTAGGATATGGCAAGTATTCGTTCCAGAATCTCTGTGTGGAAGATCGGGAATTATGCTTAGAGGATGGGACAGAGAAGATTTTTTATAACTGCGTGAGTGATGCAAAGGATATACCGGAGAATTTGAGAGAGTTATATGAGTATATCAGAACAGGCAAGGTCGGAGGAAATCTGACCCGGAGGATAGATGAGGCCGTAGCCAGAGCCAGGAAGAATGAAGTGTGGAGGTCGGAATACGTGAAAGAATTATTACATGATGATGACGTTAGAGAAGAAGGAAGGGCTGAAGGAAGGGCTGAAGGAAGAGCTGAAGGTAGAGCCGAGGGAGAAGCGCATGGAGAAGTAAAGGGAACCATCAGGATTTGTAAGGATTTTGGCTTGACCTTTGAAGAGACAGTAAATCGAATCCGCGAGATGTTTCAATTACCGGAGAATGAGGCGCAGAGAGATATGAAGCTGTATTGGTAGTAGTTGTAAATTTGATCGGAATCTTTGTATGGGAGAATAGTTTCCCTTGCATCTTGCTTTTAAATAGTATAAAATAAACCCAGTGTTGCAAACAGAATATTACAATATGACGCACAAAGGGGTGCATGCCGGGAGGCATGCGCCCTTTTTTCGTAAGATTTTATGCTGCAGGATTGATATCTGCCGTCGGCATTTTGGCAGGCGTGCCGGTTTCTTTCGGTGATGCCGTCGGTGCAGAGGAAGCCTCCGGCGTGGTCGTGGGTTTTGCTTTTTCCAGGGATGCCTTGATGGCTTCCAGCAATATCAGGGAAGTATACCTGCTCTCTGAGGAATACGTTACCTGACTTAAGTCCTGGGTCTCACAGATCTGTTCGCTAAGGGAATCCATAGTAGGCTGCAGGAGCGGATACATGGTAGTCAGAGTCTCATCGGAATCTGCCAGACTTAAGGAAGTAATGGCATGGTCGTTTACAATGACTTCTACATTGACAGTCTCGCTGCCCAGGATCAGTTCTGTGGTATAGATTCCGGGGATATATGTATTAGCGGCATCGGCAGATACGATTTCCGCTGAGACATCGGCGACAGCGCCCGAGGAGACATCTTCCGGCATATCCGGCTCCTTTTCCGGCAACAGCAGCATGAGCAATAATATCAGGAACAACACTCCCAATGCGGCGAAGATTCCGGTATAGAGCAGTTCTTTTCTGCGAAGTACAACAATCTTTGTATTGGCACTCATTCTTAAGTCTCCTTGGAATGATGGGATGATCTTTATAAATAGTATGCGACAGCCGTACTCCGTAGTACTGTAAATGCAGAGAACTTCGCATTGACAAGACAGAAGCGGCATTGCTATAGTTAATAATAAGTTTTTCCACGGATGCGTCCGCCCCGTGGAAGAGGAGCAGACAGGCGGCGCAGAAACGAGGGTAACGATGAATAATTATACCAAGGAAGACATCATCCGTCTTGTGGAAGAAGAGGATGTGGAATTTATCCGTCTGCAGTTCACGGATCTGTTCGGCAATCTGAAAAACATCGCTGTAACGGCCAGCCAGCTGGATCGTGTGCTGAACAATAAATGTATGTTTGATGGTTCTGCCATCGACGGCTTTGCCCGGATCGAGGAATCTGACATGTATCTGTACCCGGATCTGTCTACGCTGGAGATCTTCCCCTGGAGACCCCAGCAGGGAAAGGTAGCCCGTATGATCTGCGATGTGTATCGCCCCAACGGACAGCCTTTTGAAGGAGATCCCCGGTATGTGTTGAAGCGTGCGGTGAAACAGGCAGAGGAGATGGGATATACCTTTGAAGTAGGGCCGGAGTGCGAATTTTTCTTATTCAATACGGATGAAAATACGATGCCGACTACCAATACCCATGAGCAGGCAGGCTATTTTGACATCGGACCTCTGGACTTCGGAGAGAATGCACGCCGTGACATCGTCATGAATCTGGAGGATATGGGCTTTGTCATTGAGGCATCCCACCACGAGATGGCTCCGGCACAGCACGAGATCGATTTCAAATATGATGAGGCTTTGCATACCGCGGACAATATCATGACTTTCAAGATGGCAGTGCGTACCATTGCCAGACGGCACGGACTGCATGCTACTTTTATGCCGAAGCCGAAGTTCGGTGTCAACGGTTCCGGTATGCATATCAATATGTCCTTACAGAAGGATGGGAAAAATATTTTCCAGGATGCCTCCGATTCCAACGGTCTGAGCAAGGAGGCCTATTATTTCATTGGTGGTATCATGAAGCATATCAAGGGAATGGCGGCGATCACGAATCCGCTGGTAAATTCCTATAAGCGTCTGGTGCCCGGTTTTGAGGCTCCGGTCTATATCGCATGGAGTACGACTAACCGTAGCCCACTGATCCGTATTCCGGCTACCGCAGACGGAGAGGGCACCCGTATTGAACTTAGAAGTCCCGATTCCGCAGCCAACCCGTATCTGACGCTGGCAGTCTGCCTGAGCGCAGGTTTACAGGGCATCCGGGAGAAGATCGAGCCTCCGAAGAGCATTAATGCCAATATTTTTGCCCTGACCGCTGAGGAACGTAAAGAGCTTCAGATCGACCAGCTTCCCGGAACTTTGCTGGAGGCAGTGGAAGAACTGGAGAAGGATACCTTTATTCAGGAGGTATTGGGAGAACATATCGCCGGAAAATATATCGAGGCCAAGCATAATGAATGGCAGGAATACCGCTCTCAGGTATCCGAATGGGAGATCCAGGAATATTTATACAAGTATTAAAACATTCCTTTCTTTTGTAGAAGTGTATTAAAAAGACAGAAGAAAGGGGGTGGGCCGATGACGAACATTATTGTCGTACTGCCGAAACTGGAAGAAGCCAAAGGCGTCAAGAATATTCTGGTGCGCAGCGGCTTTCAGGTCACGGGTATCTGCACCACGGGCACCCAGGCCATCAGTCAGGCGGACGGTCTGAACGACGGAATCGTGATCTGCAGCTATAAGCTGGCAGACATGGTATATACGGAATTACATGAGGATCTGCCGGAAGGCTTTGAGATGCTGCTGATGGCATCCCAGAACCTGATCAGCGAATGCTACGGCAATGGAATCGTGTGCTTGTCCATGCCGTTAAAGGTACAGGATCTGATCAATACAGTGAACCTGATGGTAGAGGGCGTGGAGCGCCGCAGAAGAAAACGGCGGATGCAGCCGAAGGTACGGAATGCCGCGGATGAAAAAGCAATTAAGGACGCCAAGGAACTATTGATGGCGAGAAATCATATGACGGAAGAAGAAGCCCACCGATATCTTCAGAAGACCAGTATGGACAGTGGAACGAATCTGGTGGAGACGGCTCAGATGGTGCTGTCCATGATGACGGAGTAGGGCAGGAGGAGAACTACATGAAGTTTACAAAGATGCAGGGCTGTGGCAATGATTATGTATATGTCAACGGCTTTACGGAAAAACTTTCTCCACAGGAGAAACCGGAGATCGTGAGAAAACTCAGCGACAGGCATTTCGGGATCGGCGGAGACGGTGTGATTTTTATCAACCCCGTAGAAGAAGCTGATTTTGAGATGGAGATGTATAATGCCGACGGTACCCGCTCGGAGATGTGCGGCAACGGGATCCGTTGTGTGGCAAAATATGTTTATGATAAAGGATTGACGGACAAGGACGATATTACCATCGTCAGTGCCGGCAAGGTAAAATATCTGCACCTGACAGTGGAGGGGAAAACCGCCACGGACAGAGGACAGGTGACAAAGGTACGTGTAAATATGGGACAGCCGATCCTGGCACCGGCGCAGGTGCCGGTGAAGGCTGAGGCTACGGAGGAGACCGCAAACGGGCCGGCTGTGGTAAATGCACCGATCACGGTCGATGGCAGGGAATACCGCATGACCTGTG
>JBNMHS010000121.1:0-4512 GCA_050872885.1 Acetatifactor sp. | reverse complement strand
GGGGGAAGTCTTTATCTACTACGCATCCAGCGATACCCGTATGCATGTGGCGACTACTACCATAGATAAGCTTGTGGATTATGTATTCAACACCCCTTCCGATCCCGGAAGAAGCGTGGAGTGTGTGGCACAGAGATGTGAACTCATCCGCAAGAATGAAGCTTTCTTAAAACAGGAAGCCAGATAAATAATGCAGAAATGAGGGACAATACATGAGCAAAGTAAAGATGATCAGCCAGCCCGTACCCAACGTACCCTGGCAGGATAAACCCGAAGGACATACCGGAGCTCCGGTATGGAGATACAGCGAGAACCCCATTATCGGAAGAAACCCTGTAGAAGGAGTAGCCAGAATTTTCAACAGTGCCGTAATGCCTTACGGCGATGAATTCATCGGCGTGTTCCGCGGCGAACAGGTCAACGGTATTCCCTATATCTATCTGGGACGCAGCAAAGATGCGATTCATTGGGATTTTGAGAAAAATAAGATTCCTTTTGTAGATGAAGAGGGCAAGCCGTTTATGCCGATCTACGCTTACGATCCCAGACTGGTGAAGGTAGAAGATACCTATTACATTATCTGGTGTCAGGATTTCTACGGTGCAGCGATCGGTATTGCGAAGACGACAGATTTCAAGACTTTTGTAAGAATTGAGAATCCGTTCCTGCCGTTTAACCGTAATGCGGTACTGTTCCCCAGAAAAGTACACGGTAATTTCATGATGCTGTCCCGTCCTTCCGACAGCGGACACACACCTTTCGGAGATATATTTGTCAGTGAGAGCCCGGATATGGTATACTGGGGAAAACACAGACATGTGATGGGCAAGTCTTCCGAATGGTGGGAGTCTTTGAAGATCGGTGGCGGCGCAGCTCCCATTGAGACTTCCGAAGGGTGGCTATTGTTCTATCATGGTGTGAGCGGAACCTGTAACGGTTATGTCTATTCTATCGGAGGAGCGATCCTGGATATTGACAACCCGTCTATCGTAAAATATCGTTGTGAAAACTTCCTGCTGACACCGGAAGAGTGGTATGAGGAGAGAGGATTCGTACCGAATGTATGCTTCCCCTGCGCTACCATTCATGATTCCGAGAGCGGCAAGATCGCTATTTACTATGGCGCGGCAGACAGCTATGTAGGACTGGCGTTCACAACCATCGACGAAGTGGTTGACTATATCAAAGAACACAGCGTGGTCACAACAAGCGATACGGAAGAAGGCAGAAGATAGAATCGAGGGACCCGCGATGAGCGGGTCCTTTTAGTTTATGGAGACAGTCTATGAGCGAAAAAGAGGAATTGCAGGCCAGAGTGGAGACACTGGAGAACTTTTCCGGGAAGCTTGGTCAGATCCTTCCATGGCAGGACGGACAGTATGCATTATGTTTCCTGGGAATCCGTGATTACGACGAACTTTCCGGGAAAATGAGTGAAGAAGCAAGAAACAGCCTGCTGTATCATCTGGGGACACATATCCACAAACACCTGAAAGGGCAGGAGACAGTGTGTTATGTGAAAAAGGATGAGTTTTTACTGGTACTGGACAACAATCTGGAAGCGGCGGCTGAGAAAATCGGCCATATTATCATCATGTTCGAAGCGATGATTGGGGACAAGTATCCGGAGATACCGATCAAATTATACAGTGGTATCTACTATCTGGAATCCAGAGGATATCGTCCGGAGGAGATCTTCCGTATCGGCAAAACGTTGAAAAATAAGGCAAAACGGTATGCTACGGTGGAGAACAGCATTTATGAAAACCGTAAGAGTGCAGGGAATGTGATTGACAAAGAAGCCGGTATGCTGCATCGCGGCAACCTCGGAAGGCTGAAAAAATTTATGGATCGGGCAGCCAGAGGAGAACGGCTGACCGTGGGATTCATCGGCGGCTCCATCACGCAGGGATTCTCCGCCACGGATCCGGAGAAATGCTATGCGGCAAGAACAGTGGCGTGGCTTCGGAAGGTCTATCCGAATACGGAGTTTGCCTATGTGAATGCCGGAATCGGAGCCACGGATTCCCAGTTCGGCGCGGCGAGAGTACAGGAAGATCTGCTTAGAAGACTGCCGGATCTGGTGTTTGTCGAATTCTCCGTAAATGATGAGAGTATGCCTCATTACCGCGAGACTTATGAAGGACTGGTACGCCAGATCTACGCAAGCAGCAGTCATCCGGCAATGGTACTTCTGCACAACGTCTATTACGACAGTGGCAGGAGTGCGGCGTATTATCATGCACAGATCGGAAGACATTACGATCTGCCGTGCATCAGTATGCAGAACAGCATCTATCCGGCAGTGGCGGCAGGCAGACTTCCGGCAGCGAAGATCACCGCGGATTTCCTGCATCCCAATGATCTGGGGCATGAATTGGTGGCAGCTGTGATCACGAATTTCCTGGAAAAGGTGATGCACGATAAGGCGGAGGAGCAGAAGGAAAGTTTTCCGGAAGCCCTCACAGAGAATGCTTATGAGCATTGTGACAGACTGCAGTATTTTAATTCCACGCCGGAGAAGGCAGGATTTGAAGAGGACATGATACCGCAGAGAGTCATTACAGATATTTTCCGTAACGGCTGGGAGGCTACGGAAAAAGGAAGCTATCTGGAGTTTACCTTCTGCGGAACCGGAGCCGGTGTACAGTACCGTCGGGTGAAGGACGGCCCTGCACCGGTCGCAACTGCGGTCGTGGACGGTGATCCTGACACTGCATGTGTACTGGACGGAAGTTTTGATGAGTCCTGGGGGGATAAGATGGAACTGACAACGATTGCGGAGCATCTGCCCTATGGGGAACACCGGGTGAGGATCGAGATCACGGAGACACACGAGAATGATAAGGCCGGATTTTATCTGGTGTCATTGATTGCATCGGGTGTAAGAGCAGAAACGGACATCAAATAAGGATAGTATGGAAGCCGGGTAGACAGATCGGAAAAAATATGTTACATATCAGATAGAATGTTCTTTCGGAAATAGATGCTGCATAGCTAAGTAGCAGAGTAACGAGAAAGATGCAGTGTAATAAACAGTAAGTATCAAGGGAAAGGATAGAGGATCATGAATAAAGATATTATATTTTTAACACCGGTGTGTACCCACAATATCTGGGGCGGCACCCGGTTAAACAAAGAATTCGGGTACACAATCGAGGGAGATGATATCGGCGAGTGCTGGGGGATCAGCGCACATCCCAACGGAGACGGCACGGTGGCAAGCGGAGCTTACCAGGGGATGAAGCTGTCCGAGCTGTGGGAGAAACATCCGGAATTGTTCGGCAATACAGGAATGGATCGTTTTCCGTTACTGATTAAGATCATTGATGCAAAAGACGACCTAAGCATCCAGGTTCATCCGGATGATGCTTATGCAAAGGTACATGAGAACGGATCTCTGGGTAAGACCGAGTGTTGGTTTATCCTGGATTGCAAGGAAAATGCAACACTGGTAGTAGGACACAATGCGAAGACGAAGGAAGAACTGGAGCAGATGATCCATGAGGGAAAGTGGAAGGAATTCATCCGTGAGATTCCCATCAAACCCGGAGATTTCATCCAGATCGACCCCGGCACCGTACATGCTATCAAGGGCGGCACGCTTCTCTTAGAGACCCAGCAGAGCAGTGATATCACCTACCGTGTGTACGATTACGACAGATTGAGCAACGGCAAGCCCAGACAGCTGCACATCGCCCAGAGTATTGATGTCATTACGGTTCCTGCCAAATCCGCAGAGAACAGTGTGGTACACACGGAAGAAAAGGAAGATGCCATCCAGCAGCTGATTCAGTGCCCTTACTACACTGTATACCGCATCGATGTGGAGCACCGTGTGGAGACCTGGCAGGATAAGCCTTTTGTGCTGATGAGCGTGGTAGAGGGAGAAGGCACCCTGAACGGCACCAGACTGAAAAAGGGAGACCATCTGATCCTGCCCGACGGATATGGTAAGGTGGAATTACAGGGGAAGATGCAGATCATTGCGTCTACCATCTAGAAATTTCTTCAATGAAAAGAGGGATTGATTTCTCAACCCCTCATAGTGTATAATCTACTTAGAAAGGTGGTCGGAAGTGAAAATTCCGATTTGCCCTCAGTTAAATGTTAGAAAAGAAATAGCATTCACTTTGGACGGTGGGATGCTATTTCTTTTTGTTATTATCGTCACCATGTCTGTCGATGTATGATAGAGCTGCAAAGACAACTAACAACAGAGTAAGTACTTCCATTGTATTCATGGGCATCCCCTCCTTTGTATTACTAGAGGGCATCTAACAATCGGAAAATCGCATCCGATTTCGTTTCGATTACACAATAATATTATAACATAAATCGAACAAATGTTCAATTCAGGATATGGTGTCCTTCGGTGCAGCCTATCGATTCAACATGAAGTGATTGATACCTCCTGGTCTATGGTATATACTATGGATATACCGTATGCAAGGAGGCATTTTTATTTATGATAATCTATGATCAATCATGGATTATCATAAAAAGATATTG
>JBNMHS010000120.1:0-4515 GCA_050872885.1 Acetatifactor sp. | reverse complement strand
TTACTGGCCCGATTCCGAGATCCCGGAGGAGATGCTGAACCAGACCTACGGTGTGGATGCCGATCTCTATGACGCCTATCTGGGAGAGTCGCCCATGATCAGCGTCAATGTAGATACTTTATTGATTATTCACGCAAAAGATGGTAAGGTAGAGGATGTAGAAAATGCATTGAACGCCTACCGCGACCATCTGGTGAATGATACCATGCAGTATCCCATGAATCTGGGCAAGATTCAGGCGTCCCGGATCGAGCGCGTGGGCGATTATGTATGCTTCGTGCAGCTGGGTGCGGACACCTCTTCTGTAGAAGAACAGGGAGACGACGCAGTGATTACCTACTGTCAGGAGCAGAACGAACTTGCTCTGGAGGCGATTCGACAGACTCTGGAGTAGACGTGGAGTAGATTGCATGGTATTCAGCAGTGTGTTGTTTCTGTTTCGGTTTTTACCGATATTTATGATCTGCTATTTTTTGGTTCCCCGGAAGATGAAGAATCTGGTTCTCTTCCTGGGGAGCCTGGTCTTTTATGCCTGGGGAGAACCGGTCTATATTTTCCTGATGCTCTTTTCCACGATTTCTGATTTTGTGTGGGGAAGACTGATCGAGTATTACAGAGGACGAGGCCGCTCCGGGATCTTTTTATTATGTTCGATCATTATCAATCTGTTTATCCTGGGATTTTTTAAATATGCGGACTTCCTGCTGCAGACAGTAAACACTGTTTTTGGGACTGCGATCCCGTTACTGCATCTGCCGCTGCCTATCGGAATCTCCTTTTATACTTTCCAGACAATGTCTTATGTGATCGATGTATACAGGGGAGATGCAAAGGCGCAGCGCAATATTCTGCAGTTTGGTGTCTATGTAACGATGTTCCCCCAGCTGATCGCCGGACCGATACTGAAATATCATCAGGTAGAAAAATATCTGCATGACAGACGGGTGGATCTGGATGAGATCAGTTATGGCGCACGACGTTTTGTGACAGGACTTGCCAAAAAAGTATTGCTGGCAAATAATCTGGGAATGCTGTGGGAGCAGATTTCTTCTCTTGAACGCGCACAAATGAGTGTACTTATGGCATGGCTGGGAATTGTGGCATATGCTTTTCAGATTTATTTTGATTTCTCCGGGTACTCGGATATGGCGATCGGCCTGGGGGCTATTCTGGGATTTCATTTTCCCGAGAATTTCAATTATCCGTATATCGCTGCTTCCGTCAAAGATTTCTGGCGCAGATGGCATATTTCCCTGAGCACCTGGTTTAAGGAATATGTTTACATTCCTCTCGGCGGCAACCGGAAAGGCTTGCCGAGACAGCTGTTCAATATTTTGGTGGTGTGGATGCTTACCGGAATCTGGCATGGCGCAGGCTGGAATTTCCTGTTCTGGGGATTATGGTTTGCGGTGTTCCTGATTCTGGAAAAGTTGTTTTTGGGAGAGATTCTGGAAAATGCGCCCAGGGTATTGGGCAGAATTTATACATTGGCAGTTGTATTGATCAGCTGGGTATTTTTCGCATTGGAGAAGCCCGGTGAGATATGGGCATATATTCAGGCGATGTTTGGACTAGGTGGTGTGGGACTGGTGAATTCCCAGGCACTGTTTTTGGGGAGCGAATATCTGGTGTTGCTGCTGACAGCGCTGGTGGCATGTCTTCCTTTGGGCAGCAGACTGGTACATGGACTGAAGAGCAGTAAAACAGGTCCTGCCATTGCACTATACCGATTGGGTGAAAAGGTGATCCCTGCGGCACTGCTGATTTTATCCATCGCGTATATTGTGGATGCATCGTATAATCCCTTTTTATATTTTCGCTTTTGACCGGGAAGGAGGAACAGCGTGTGGACGATAAGAGAAATTCTCTGCTGACGGTCGGACTGATCTGTGCGGTTCTCCTTGTCCTGGGGATTGCGGATCTGTGCAACGACGACAGACTTTATTCCGAAACTGAGAACAGAGTTCTGGCTTCCAGACCTGTATTTTCGCGGGAAGAGCTTTTCTCGGGAGAGTATGGGGACGACTATGAAGAGTACATCACGGATCAGTTCGTGGGCCGCGATAAATGGATAGGGCTTAAGACCCGTGCTGATATTTTATTTCAGAAAAAGGAGATCAACGGTGTCTATTTGGGCACAGACCACTATCTGATCGGTGTCAACGATCCGGATAAATATACGGAACAGATGGAGAACGGCCGGATCGCCTCGCTGAAAAAGCTGGTGAACCGTTGGGACGCAAAAGTAATGCTGGTACCCACGGCGGACAATATTCTGACACAGAAGCTGCCTGATTTTGCACCTTATTATCAGGAAGACAGACTTCTGGAGAAAGTACGGGAAGCAGTCGGAGAAGAACATTATGTAGATGTGTACCATGCACTGCAGGAGCATGCAGAGGAACCTATTTACTATCACACAGATCATCACTGGACCAGCCTTGGGGTCTATTACGGATTTATGGCCTGGGCACAGAGTGTGGATCGATATCCGTTCCCTTATAATACGGCAGGCATGGAGACCGTATCGGATGATTTCCAGGGTACGCTGCAGTCCCGGATCAATTTGGACTGGACCAGAGACAGTATTCAGTATTTCCCGGAAACAGAGAAAAAAGCGGTGTCTGTTACGTATGATTTTGAAGATACGTCGGATTCTCTGTATGCGCCGGATTATCTGGATACGAAGAATCAATACGGCTTTTTCCTGAATGACAATCATGCATTTATAGAGATTCATACCGGATATAATCCGGGGAAAACATTATTTGTGATCAAGGATTCCTATGCCAATAGTATGATTCCGCTTCTGACGACACATTATGAGACTATTTATGTTGTGGATCTCAGATATTTTAACGGAAAACTGTTTCAGTTCATGGAACAATATGAGCCGGAACAGGGCATGGATGTGCTGGTGTTGTATGATTGCATTCATTTCCTGGAGGATTTTAAATATTATTGATAAAGGAGATTCATTATGGCTTATTTGGGTATTCCCCAGAATACGATAGCGGTACTTCAGAAATATCATTTTAATTTTCAGAAAAAGTTTGGACAGAATTTCCTGATAGATACTTCGGTTCTGGACCGGATCATATCTTCGGCGGAGATCACGAAGGAAGATTGTGTACTGGAGATCGGTCCTGGCATCGGTACCATGACACAGTATCTGGCAGAACGTGCGGGCAGTGTCGTGGCAGTGGAAATTGACAAGGCATTAATCCCGATTCTGGAAGAAACTTTGCAGGATTATGACAATGTAACGGTGATCAATGATGATATTCTGAAGGTAGATATCAACCGGCTGGTGGAGGAGAAAAACGGAGGACGCCCCATCAAAGTGGTGGCTAATCTCCCTTACTACATAACAACGCCCATTATCATGGGCCTGTTTGAAAGCCGTGTTCCGCTGAAAAGCATTACCATTATGGTACAGAAGGAAGTCGCTGATCGTATGCAGGTCGGACCGGGAACCAAGGATTACGGCGCTTTGTCTCTGGCAGTGCAGTATTACGCAAAACCGGAAATCGTAGCAAATGTACCGCCTAACTGTTTTATTCCCCGTCCGAATGTGGGCAGTGCGGTGATCCGGTTGACGAGATATGAAGAGCCGCCCGTGCAGGTAAAAGATGAGAAAAAAATGTTCTCACTGATCCGGGCATCCTTTAATCAGCGCCGGAAAACTCTGGTGAACGGTCTGGGAAATGCCGGATTACCCGGTATTACCAAAGAATCCGCGGCAGCAGCTTTGGAGCAGATGGGATTGTCCCCCACAGTACGTGGTGAGGCACTGACACTGGAGCAGTTCGCCCGGCTCAGTGACCTGTTGTAAATAGAAAGAGAAGGTTATCTGATTATGATATAAACTGCATATGCTGCATAAAGTGCCACCATACAGAAGCCTTCAGCTCTTCCGATTTTCTTTTTGCTTCCTGCGAAGATCCATAGATGATAAGTATCCGACAGAGATAAAAAAGACTCATGTATATCAATTATCTGCCAGCGTGTATTATACACAGACCGTTAATAGATATACATGAGTCTCATTTACATTTCTGTGATACTTTGTACACTCGTTGCTCTCTCCACGGTTATAACATCTGCTATAGATAATAGTCATTCTTTTTCTGATACCCTTCGTCCAGTTCCGTGGCGTCTATGATAATCTGCCATTTTTTCAATACTCTGGCATCGTCAAAGTTTTTCCGCCGTATCATGGTATATGCGATATCTTTCTGTATTTCTTCATCGCAAAGGATTTTCCCTTAAAATGAGCAAAATTTATTGCGAAATATTTTTACCTGTCAATACTGACAATTTGGACTCAATTCAGGCACAGGATTAGATAAGGGGAGATAGAACCAGATAAGGGAAAAACCTTGAAAATGGGATTATTCTCCGCTTTATAGAGATTTAAGACATTTGGAAGAAATTTCCGTAGATTTTATATGAAATAGAAGATATAATATAAAAAAGAAAGTTTTTGAAAGGAGTTGATACTAGCATGAGTAT
>JBNMHS010000119.1:0-4617 GCA_050872885.1 Acetatifactor sp. | reverse complement strand
TTTGCAAACTGATCTCTTCCATTGACTTTGCGAATCACTTTATTATTCACTCTGCCGTTTTGCACCCAGTACGTTCTTCCACCGGAGACTTTATTGCTTCCGTAGACCATCGGATTCCCCGCATGGTTATCAGGACGCATAATCAAGGTTCCCATCTCCGTGATACGATAACCGTTCAGTTCGGAATCACTGATCAACTGCTCCTTTTTCGTCGAATCAATACCGTAAGTACACCTCAACCCGGTATTACCGGTATATCGTACCGAAAATCCATGATAAGAAAACAGATTTTCAAACTCCGGAATAGCAGTTGCCGTATAGTGATCTCCTTCCGCAGAAAGCCTCCATACATACATGCCGGTGGGGATTCCTGAAGCATTGTATTGACACGCCATAGCTGTCTGTGCCACAGTGCCTGACTGTCCGGTGCTTCCGATTGATACCAGCCTCTTCGACTCGTCGTTCTGCCATGCCGTACTTGAAAATTCCACACCATCGATATAGAGTTTAGCACTGCTGTCATAGCCTGCCGGAAGCGCCAGAACGACATTTCCACTGCCTACTGTTGGTTGTGGGATGGGATCAGGGGTACCTTCCACTGTTTTCATCTTGCGGACCGATACATTTCCTCCGCTGGACGACGTTGCCACATACAGGGTATTTCCACCACAAAATACATCAAAATCCTGTGCATCACTGCTAATCATATTTGCAAGTTCTGTCCATACCCCGTTTTTCAGATATTTCGCTTTTAAAGTACTATTCTCTACCCACAAAATATAGGGAATCTGATCCTTTACCACAAGCCGGACTCCATTGGTCACCTTGATATCATTCAAGGTCTGCTCTGTCCAATTGCTTCCATCCCAGGTAAGATATATGGCATTTCCGGAATCATCCACCGCTACCAGATACACATTATTACCAATCACGCAGCTGTCGCTCTGGAGCATTTTTTCCAAACTCTTGATTTCATATACCGGTGTCCATATCCCGTTTTCATAGCAGGCAACTCTGCCTTTTTCATCTCCCACGCCGGAACCGCTGCGGAAATTGCTGTAAACTGCATACCATTTTCCCTGCGCGTAGAACATTTCAGGATTTGTGACATTATCCGGTACTGTCAGCGGCGAATAGGTAACATTAGATGTCACATCCGCCAGATAAATCTCTTTTCCGCCATAATATGACACCCACACTTTTCCGTCCTGCCACATCAGTTTGGCTTTGTTCACCGCATTCCCTGACATATAGCAGGATACCCAGCTGCCATTATCGTAACGCGCCACATTTACTCTGCCGGAAGTATCAGAATATGCTACATAAACACCATCATCCGTATACAAAATATCCGTATATCCCGGATACGCATTAATACTTTGTAATTCTTTCCAATTTCCGGAAGTACTGTCATAGGTGTATAGTACCAGATTCCACTGATAATTCTGATCCTTGATTCCCGTAAGATACATCCGGCTTCCATCTCCGCTGCCATCCAGAGACGCCCATTGCAATCCACTCACTGATGATCCCTGCATCTGCCAGTATTCTTCTTCCTTTAATATCGGAAATTCGGCATGAAACGATGCTGTGCCATCGGCATTAAAGCTTACGTTATTGATTACAATTCCACTATTCGATCCATCGGCATAGAAAATCGTGTCCTCCGTACAGGGTGCATTCAGATCCGCACTTCCCAAACTCGTTCTGCTGCCGGTGGGCGTTATTGCAGCGTCACGGACAGCATTCTCATTAGGATTTCCGGCACGCTGTTCCATGGCAGCTTCATGTTCTCCCGCTGTACCGGGCCGGAAGACATAGATATAATTTTCGCCACGTACATTGGTATGATTCTCTACCGAAGTGTTCACACGGTATACAAGTAAGCCTCCCTGCACGTAGCTACTCATACTCGTATAAAAGCTGTCATATTCAAACAATCCCCTATTCGGTCTGTATTCGATTACAAAAAACTCCGAATCTGATCTGGATGTCTTTAAAATATATGCCCGGTTTCCGGTGTTATCCGTAGCCGGCTGTAATTTATAATCCCCGCTCTGTGTTATCGTCGGAATTTCCAGCCAACCCAGATCCTTTCTTGTATATGTCAACGGATAACTTGCTCCATACGAAGCCACTTCCGCCATCTCATCCCAGATTCCTACCGGCTGTCCCTTGACATAGTTCCCCCCTGTACGATACAGATCCGGCGCACCCAGGCTATGTAAAAATTCATGTGCCACTACCGCATATCCATCACATCCAAACTGCGTTATCATAAGACTGGGGCTGGGCACAATATTATACTGTGCAACCTTTTTCCCATACAGCGTAAGGTCTCCTCCATATCCTGCTGCATGAGGATAAAATATTCCATCGTTGGAAGATGTCTGTACCAAAAACGTAATATTGTCAATACAGCCATCCAGACTCTGTCTATCATTCTGCCATGTATCCAATTGCTCACCGGAAAGCATTGTCAGCTTTCCCGCCTGCAGCAATTGATCCATTTCAGCCATGACTGCCCCGATAAACACGGCATCATTCTGGTATGCATAGTCCTTAGCTGACCCCGATAACGTAATCGCCTGAAAATTACCATTGCAATCCTGTGGGAAAAAGTTCTTCACATCCACTTGTCCATCGGAGATTGCCGAAATGTAGGAATGTACTCCACTCACATAGGAAGTATCATACATATTCATTACGCCTTGATATGCCGTAGTATAGACATTATTGCCGTCACCAGCAAAATTCACCATCAGCACCAGATTCGCCACAGTCTGTTCCGCTGCCTGTGCATGTACCGGTTTCCACAGCAAGATACTGCATAGAACAAATGTAATGATAACGAATCTCTTCTTTATAACCATCCATGGTATTCTGTTTCTATTTGTCATAGGCAACTCCTTACTCCCAGAGTGTGCTGATTCCCAGCTGTTCCGGTGTAAACATCTCCTCGGTTCCTTCTGCTGACACTGTCAGATAATAGGTTGTTTTTCCTTCTTTGGCAGATGCGTATGCCACCTTTCCCTCTTTGACCAGATTCGCGGGAGTGCTCATCGCCGGTTTACCGTCTGCGGAGAACTCTCCTTCATACGTAGTAATCTGCGCGCTACGATTGTGGAACGCTGCCGCAGCCCCGCTGCCCGTATCTGCGGTCCCCACCTGTATCGTAAGCATTCCCTCCGGGCGGTGTGCCGCAGACAATGTACCTTCATAACTCACGTAACTCCCATCCACCAGATTGAGAACATCACTTGTAAAATTACCTGTGTGATCTGCCGCACATACATAATAACGGATCTCAGTGTCCGTTACCTGCAGATAAAACATGCATCCATCCGTGAGTGGGTATTCGACAGCGGTACCATGCTGTCCGAGTTCGTCAGCCAGAATCGTCATTCTACAATCTCCGCCGTCTGTCGCCTGCGTGTAATTTCTCTGCCCGATCAGGAGATCTGACAGCATTACGGAGTACCAGTCTTCTGTCAGAATACTGTCCACTGCCGCCTCGGCATCTCCTTCTGACATAGCGTCCAGAAGTCCCTTTGCTTTGTCCTGTACCTCTTCCGTATCCTGCGCCAAATCTACCGTAATTTCCGCTAACTGCGCCTGACGCTCCGTGGTATAATCCAAGCGCTGCTCCCATTCCAATGCATTGCGCTGTGCTAATGGCTCTGCTTCAGCTACGCTATTGGCAATGTCTTGTGCATTTTCTGCCGTACCTTCTGTCTGTGCCTGCGCATTCATCTGCGTGTTCTCAGCAGTTGCCTGCATTGTCTCCTCTGCTACTGTCAGAATCTGTGCATCCTGTGTTCCGCAGCCTGTCAACAGAAGACCTGACAACAGAAAACTCGACAAATTTGCTCTTAAAATTTTCTTATTTTTCATTCGTATTTTCACTTTCTATATTTTTTCATGTAATATCTTTGCACTCAATATAGCAATAACCACTCTGCTTTCTGATTAGTGTTTTCCGATTCACGAAGTCATTCATAATATATCTATCCGTCAATCACTTTTTTACCATGACCATGTAATTTCCAAATGTATAGGAATCAAAATCATCCTCCGTCACACCGTCCATCAGTGACAATACATAGACCTGCGCATAGCTGTAACAAGTCACCACCTTCACATCTTCCCATGAACACTCACCTGTTAAAGCATCTGTCAATTGAACTATATTTTTCCATTCTCCGTTTACATTGGAATATGCCTGAGATCTGTCATGAACTTCCAACCAGCATTCCGTTGCCAGATCTAATTCCTCATCTCCGAAAGCCCCTACGATTCGGTCTGTCTCTTTCGTGTTATCCAGAATACATTGAAAATATTCCCGGATCCACTCGCCATCCTTCGCATAATCTCTTGCTTCTCTCACCGCTCCCGGCACTGTCAGGATCAACAATGCCAGCAATACCGACTGATAAATACAGTTCCGAAACCTGTCTTTTCTGAAAATATGATTCCCCAGCAACACAAACAGCAGCGCATAGGCAATAATATACGGAAACAAATATCTTCCCCACATTTCACTTTTTGCATGAGCCACCAGTTGTATTCCCATAGCACAGAGCAAAATTATACACAGACTCACATATCTCCATATAT
>JBNMHS010000118.1:0-4879 GCA_050872885.1 Acetatifactor sp. | reverse complement strand
GGCAATTACGAATACTGCCAGTATCATCTTTTCACACATGAACATGTAAAATAAGATTTGCAAAAGCCGCAGTGCGTGACTGCTCGCAGGCAAAGCAATGCGACTTTTAGCAAATCAAACAGACATGAGCAAGAAGGACGAATAGTCCGGATTGCGAATGGATGTACACTTTCGAGAGCACGAAGTGCGGAGAAAGTGGTTATTTTTAAGATTTGCAAAAGCCGCAGTGCGTGACTGCTCGCAGGCAAAGCAATACAAAGTGCGGAGAAAGTGGTTATTTTAGTAATAAATAGATTGGAGACCCCACATGAATAAAGAAGTATTATTCGCCCAGACCCTCGAGCAGGTCCGTAAGACCGCCAAGGAGCAGGGCAACTGCATCAGCGAGGAACAGGTAAAGGAGGCGTTCGCAGAACTTGACCTGAGTAATGAGCAATTGCAGATGGTATTTGATTATCTGCTGAAACATAAGATAGGAATCGGAGAACCTATGGATCCGGACGAATTCCTGACAGATGAGGAGAAAGATTATTTGCAGGAATATCTGGATGAAGTGGCGGCACTGCCCACCTACAGTGACGGCGAAAAGCTTGCGTTTGCTATCTCAGCCATGGCAGGCGAGACGGATGCGCAGCAGCGCCTGATCGAGATTCATCTGGCAGATGTCGCAGAGATCGCAAAACTGTATGCCGGTCAGGGCGTGATGCTGGAAGATCTGGTAGGCGAAGGAAATCTTGCGCTTTCCTTCGGCGTAACAATGTTAGGCAGCCTGGAGAAGCCGCAGGAAGTGGAAGGGATGCTCGGCAAGATGATCATGGATGCCATGGAAGAGTATATCGCAGAGCATGCCGAGAACAGCAAGATCGACAAGCGTGTGGAAGATAAAGTCAACAAAGTGGCTGACAAGGCCCGAGAACTGGCGGAAGAATTAAATCGCAAGGTGACCATAGAGGAACTGATGGAAGAGACCGGTATGTCCCGTAAAATGATCGAGGATGCGGTACGTATGAGCGGTTTCAAGATTGAGGATATCGACAACAATGCAAAAAACAGTTTATGAGAGTTATAAATACAGCCTGCAGGATACGGCAAAGGTTTACATAGGCGCGAAATATACCTTCGCGGAACTGCTGGATCAGGACGAGGTGGCGTTTAAATTCCGTCTGATCGTGGAACGCTATATTTTAGCGGAAAAAGAAGTGGATCCGCAGGATACCCTGGAGACCCATTTATATTATTTACAGCCGGACAGCTTTCTGGTAAAGATCTACGACCGCATCAAGGCGAGAGTCAAGATCAATATCATTGAAGAAAAGAAGGGGTTATTCGGCAAAGGGAAAAAGCACTACGTGACGAAAGAATTGAATATCCGGGAACTGACAGCCATGACCCCGGAGGAAAAAGAAGCAAAGGGCGTTGTCATCCAGGAAATCTCCATGAGCAAGCTGGCACTGGCAACGTTCTAACTGCTCGAATTGCAAATGGTCGTTACGATTCCCGGAGTGCGAAGCACGAAGAAATTGTTTAAGATTAGGATAGAATTAGATAAAAGATAGAATAATAGAGGAAACGTAAAAATGAGAGTAGAAGATTTATCCACATACGAGATCATAGAAAAAAGGGAGATACCGGACATCAACAGTGTGACCTATCTTTGTCGTCATAAAAAGACCGGTGCCAGAGTGGCTCTGGTGTCCAACGATGATGAAAACAAAGTATTTTACATCGGCTTCCGAACCACACCGAAGGATTCCACCGGTGTGGCACATATTCTGGAGCATTCCGTACTGTGCGGTTCCAAGGAGTTCCCGGTCAAGGATCCGTTTGTGGAACTGGTGAAGGGTTCCCTGAATACCTTTTTAAATGCCATGACCTATCCGGACAAGACGGTATACCCTGTGGCAAGCTGCAATGACAAGGATTTCCAGAACCTGATGCATGTCTATCTGGATGCAGTATTTTATCCCAATATTTATAAAAACGAATCCATTTTCCGTCAGGAAGGCTGGCATTATGAGCTGGAAGGCGAAAACGAAGAACTGAAAGTCAACGGTGTCGTTTATAACGAGATGAAAGGTGCTTTCTCTTCGCCGGATGATGTACTGGAGCGGGAGATCATGAATTCTCTGTACCCTCATACCACGTACGGCTGTGAATCCGGCGGCGACCCGGAAGTGATCCCGGAGCTGACCTACGAAGAGTTCCTTGATTTCCATCGGAAGTTCTATCATCCTTCCAACAGCTATATTTATCTCTACGGCAACATGGATATGGCGGAAAAATTGACATTCATTGATGAGCATTATCTGTCTGCTTATGATGCGCTCACCGTGGATTCCGAAGTGACGGAAGAGCCAGCATTTACCGCACCGAACCGTATTGTCAGAGACTGTCCCATCGGTGAGGGTGAGGACGAAGAGGAGAATACCTATCTGTCCCAGAACTTCTGCGTGGGCAACAGCCTGGATCCGAAGCTCTATATTGCGTTCCAGATCCTGGATTATGCGCTGTGTTCCGCACCGGGCGCACCCCTGAAACAGGCTTTGGTAGACCGTGGCGTGGGCAAAGATGTCTACAGTATTTATGAGAATGGTATCCGTCAGCCGTATTTCAGCGTGGTGGCAAAGGACACTTCCGTAGAGAAAGAACAGGAATTTTTACAGGTAACGGAGGAAGTTCTTGAGAAACTGGTGAAAGACGGCTTTGACGAGAAGGCACTCCTTGCCGGCATTAACTATTATGAATTCAAATACAGAGAGGCAGATTTCGGTTCCTATCCCAAGGGACTGATGTATGGTCTGCAGGTACTGGACAGCTGGCTGTACGATGACAAACTGCCGTTTATCCATATCGAGGCCAATGAGACCTTCGCAGAGCTTCGAAAAGAGGTAAAGACCGGTTATTTTGAAGGTCTGGTACAGAAATATCTGCTGGATAATACCCACCGCAGTATCGTGATCCTGCAGCCCAAGCTGGGACTGTTGGAAGAGCAGGAGCAGAAACAGCGCGAAAAACTGGCGAAAGTAAAAGAAACCATGAGCGCAGAAGAGTTGACACAGGTGAAAGATACTTTTGCAAAGCTGACTGCGTTTCAGGAGAGTGAAGACGCGAAGGAAGACCTGGAGAAGATTCCTCTGTTAAAGCGTGAGGATATGAAAAAAGAGGCAAATCTTCCGGTAAACGAGGTACGAAACATCGGGGATACCAAGCTTTTGTATCATGATCTGTTTACCAACGGCATCGGATACCTGCGTCTGATCTTCAAACTGGATCAGATTCCCGGAAAATATTTTCCTTATATCGGCATCCTGAAGGGCTGTCTGGGACTTTTGAACACAGAGCATTATGCATACGGAGATCTCTATAATGAGATGAATCTGGTGACCGGCGGTATGGCTGCAGTGAATAATGTCTACGGAGATCTGCAGGATACTGATAAATTTACGCTGACACTGGAATTGAAGACCAAAGTATTTTATGACCGGATCGCAGAGGCAATTGACCTGATGCGTGAGATCGTGATGACCAGTGATTTTACCGATACGAAGAGATTGTATGAGATCCTGGCAGAGGGCAAATCCCGTATGCAGGCGCAGATGACGAGCGGCGGACACAGTGTGGCGGCAGGCAGGGCGCTGTCTTACGGCAGTGTGCCGGGAGCAGTGAGCGAGGAGATCTCCGGCATCCCGTTCTATCGTCTGACCGCAGATCTGGAAGCACATTTTGACGAGAAAAAAGATGTGTTGGTGGAGAATTTGCAGACTTTGCTGAAAATGATCTTCCGTCCTGAAAATCTGATGGTGGATTTCGTCGGCGAAGAAAAAGCAGTGGCACTTTTGGATGTTCCGGTGGAGGCTTTCAAAGCAGCACTTTATACGGAACCTGTGGAAAAAGAACATTATATTCCGGAAATCTCCCGTAAGAACGAGGGCTTCTTAACCTCCGGACAGGTCAATTATGTCTGCCGTGCCGGTAATTTCCGCAAGAAAGGTCTGAAATACACCGGTGCACTGCGTGTGCTCAAGGTAATGATGGGCTATGAATACCTGTGGGTCAATGTCCGCGTGAAGGGCGGCGCTTACGGATGTATGTGCAGCTTTGGCAGATCCGGCGACAGCTATTTTGTCTCCTACAGAGATCCGAACCTGGGCAAGACCATTGACATCTATGAAAAAGCTGCAGATGCCATTGCACAGTTCACTGCGGATGAGCGTACCATGACGCAGTATATCATCGGTGCGATCAGTGATCTGGATGTGCCCATGAATCCGGCAGCGAAGGGATTGTACTCCCTGAGTGCCTACATGACCGGACTGGATGATGCAACCCTGCAGAGGGAACGTGACGAACTGTTATCTGCCACCCAGGAGGATATCCGTGCCCTGTCCGCACAGATCCGCGCATTTATGCAGGATGATCTGCTCTGCGTGGTCGGAACGGCATCCAAAGTAAAAGAAGAACAAGGACGCTTCTTAAAAGTGGAAAATTTGTTTTAAGATCTTTAATATTCTGAAACTTTTTGTGAGAAAATTACGTCTATAGGGTATACACATAAAAGTTAACAGTAGATGCAGAGTGGATAGTTCCTTGATGGCAGAAGTCCTGGCAGGGCAGCGGATTCAGACAACAGGTGTTTGGCAGATACTTTATGCAGGAGACTGTTTTGTATCTACGGAAACGGAGGGGTTATGAAAAAACGTAAATTTTCGACAAAACTGATGACTGGACTGTTCACAGCCGGAATGGTAGTGGCCTTAACTGCGTGCGGAAGCAGTTCGGACAGCCGGTACGGGATCAACGATCTCATGGATGCGGATTTCGCTGTGAGCAATGAGACAAGCGCGGCAACCGCGCAATCCTATTACGACAGCGGCTTTGG
>JBNMHS010000117.1:0-5019 GCA_050872885.1 Acetatifactor sp. | reverse complement strand
TATGATCTGAACTTCCTGAATGCAGCAAAAGCAGCATGTGAGAAGCTTGGCATCGAGTACATGACCAAGACCAACATTCCCGAAGGACAGGAAGCTTATGAAGCAGCCTGCGAGCTTGCTGATGCAGGATGCAATTTCATTTTCGCAGACAGTTTCGGACATGAAGACTACATCATCGAGGCCGCTAAGGAATATCCCGATGTACAGTTCAGCCATGCAACCGGAACCAAGGCTCATACAGAAGACCTTGACAACTTCCACAACGCATTCGCTTCTATCTATGATGGACGTTACCTTGCAGGTATCGTTGCAGGTATGAAGCTGAATGAGATGATCGCTAACGGTGACATCACCGAGGATCAGGCTAAGATGGGTTACGTAGGTGCTTATACTTATGCAGAAGTTATGTCCGGTTATACCTCTTTCTTCCTGGGCGCACGTTCCGTATGCCCCAGCGTTACCATGGATGTAACCTTTACCGGTTCCTGGTATGATGAGACCGCTGAGAAGGAAGCTGCTAACAAACTGATCGAGGGCGGATGCGTACTGATCAGCCAGCATGCTGACTCCATGGGTGCTCCTACCGCATGTGAGACCGCAGGTGTTCCTAACGTTTCTTACAACGGAAGCACTGAGGCAGCCTGCCCCAACACCTTCCTGGTATCTTCCAGAGTTAACTGGGAGCCTTACTTCGAGTATGCAATCAAATGTGTAGCAGACGGCACTCCGATCGACACCGACTGGTGCGGAACCCTGGAGACAGGTTCTGTAGAGCTGAGTGATCTGGGTACCGCTGTAGCTGACGGTACTGCAGAAGCAGTAGAAGCAGCTAAGGCTGATCTGATCGCAGGCAAGACCCATGTATATGATATCACTACCTTCACTGTAGACGGCAAGACCCTCGACAGCTATGAGGCTGATATCGATACCGATCCCGACTATACTCCCGATCATGAGGTAGTAAGTGACGGATACTTCCATGAGTCCGACGTTGCATTCCGTTCCGCTCCTTACTTCAATGTAAGAATCGACGGCATCAACCTGTTGGATGAGCAGTATTAATAGATCTTAAAAACAGCCTGGACGGCGCCGCGTATATCGCCGCGCCGCCCTTTTTCTACGTTATTGATCCGGATTTGCGAACGCCGGTCAGATCGGTTACGTAGAAAAGGGGCGGAGCATAGACCTGAATGTGATCACCCCGGATGGAAAGAATGTTTGCGGCATGCACAGAAATGAGGAAAATCATGGAAAAAGAGACAAAAGTAGCTGCGGTTTCAATGAAAAACATTACCAAGACTTTTGGATCCGTGATCGCCAATGATAAAGTGAACATGGATATTTACAAAGGTGAAATCCTGTCATTGCTTGGCGAGAACGGCAGTGGTAAGACGACATTGATGAATATGTTGTCGGGTATTTATTTTCCGGATGAAGGACAGATCTTCATCAACGGTAAGGAAGAGATCATCAAGTCCCCGAAAGATGCTTTGCGTTTGGGAATCGGCATGGTGCATCAGCATTTTAAACTGATCGATGTACTGTCTGCCACGGAAAATATCATCTTAGGTCTGGAAGGCAAGCTGAATATTAAGGAAGCTTCCCGGAAGATCGAGGAGATCTGTAATAAATACGGTTTTGAAGTAGATCCGAAGCAGAAGATCTACGATATGTCCGTATCCCAGAAACAGACCGTCGAGATCGTTAAGGTGCTGTACCGCGGTGCGGATATTCTGATCCTGGATGAGCCGACGGCTGTGCTGACGCCGCAGGAGACAGAGAAACTGTTTGCCGTACTCCGCAAGATGAGAGATGACGGCAAGGCAATCGTTATCATTACCCATAAGATGCACGAAGTGGAATCCCTGTCCGACAGAGTGGCAGTGCTTCGTAACGGTCAGTACATCGGCAGTATGTTGACGAAAGACACGACCGTAACGGAAATGACCAATATGATGGTAGGTCATGCCGTGACACTGAATATTGAGAGACCGGAGCCTGTGAATCCGAAGCCCCGTATCGAAGTACAGGGACTGACCGTCCGTAATGAAGAAGGAATCGTCAAGCTGAAAGATGTGTCCTTTACCGCCAACAGCGGTGAGATCCTGGGAATCGCCGGCATCTCCGGCTGCGGTCAGAAGGAACTTCTGGAAGCTATCGCAGGTCTGCAGGTAACGGAGGGCGGCTCCATCTACTATGTAGAAGATGACGGCACCAAGGAAATGCTGATCGGTAAAGATCCTCTGAAGATCGCTGAGATGGGAGTATCCCTTTCCTTTGTACCCGAGGATCGTCTGGGCATGGGTCTGGTAGGTAATATGGACCTGACAGATAACATGATGCTGCGTTCCTTCCGGAAAGGACACACACCTTTCACCAACAGAAAGCCTTCCAAACAGCTGGCTACAGATGTAGTGGAAAATCTGGAAGTTGTGACCCCCGGCATTACCACACCGGTACGAAGACTGTCCGGCGGTAATGTACAGAAGGTTCTCGTTGGAAGAGAGATCGCGTCCGCACCTACCGTACTTTTGACGGCGTATGCGGTGCGCGGACTGGACATCAATTCTTCTTACACGATATATGATCTGATCAATGAACAGAAGAAAAAGGGCGTTGCCGTTATTTTCGTAGGTGAGGATCTGGATGTGCTGATGGAACTGTCTGACCGTATCATGGTATTGTGCGGCGGAGAAGTCAGCGGTATCCTGGATGCGAGAAAGACAGATAAAAATGAGGTCGGTATGCTGATGACCAGAGTAGGAGGCAAGGAACATGAAGGAGAAGAATAAAGAGCCTTTATTTCATATTGTAAAAAGAGATGCACTCCCCTGGTATAAATCCGTGGGCATCCGACTGGCAGCAATTCTGCTGGCGTTGATTCTCTGCGGTATTATCACGACTGTCACCACCGGAATCAACCCTTTGCAGGTATATCAGTCCATTATCCTGGGAGCGTTCGGATCCGCCCGTAAGACATGGGTCACTTTTCAGAATGTGGCGATCCTGTTACTGATCGCACTGGCACTGACTCCGGCATTTAAAATGAAATTCTGGAACATCGGCGGTGAAGGTCAGGTACTGATCGGCGGTCTGGCAGCAGCGGCATGTATGATCTGTCTGGGAGATAAGCTGCCGAATGCGGTTGTGATCCTGTGCATGATTGTTGCCAGCCTGGCAGCAGGTGCTGTCTGGGGATTCATTCCCGCGTTTTTCAAGGCGAAGTGGAATACCAACGAGACACTGTCCACACTGATGATGAACTACATAGCTACCCAGCTGGTGGCATTTTACACGATCGTATGGGAAGTCCCCAAGGGGTCAGGTAAGATCGGTATTATCAACCAGAATACCAACGTGGGCTGGCTGCCGCAGATCTTCGGCTCCAAATATCTGTTAAGCATTGTAGTAGCTGTGCTGATCACGATTTTTATGTATGTATATCTCAATTACAGCAAGCAGGGATATGAGATCTCTGTCGTGGGTGAGAGTGAAAATACCGCAAAATATGTCGGTATTAAAGTAGAAAAGGTTATTATCCGTACCATGTTGTTGTCCGGTGCGCTGTGCGGACTGGTAGGCCTGCTCTTAGTAGGCGGCATCAATCATACCGTGACCACGACCATCGCAGGCGGACAGGGATTCACCGCAGTGCTGGTGTCCTGGATGTCCAAGTTCAATCCGCTGACCATGGTATTCTCCAGCTTCCTGATCATTTTCATGGATCGCGGTGCCAGCGAGATCTCTACGAATTTTGGACTGAATCATTCTTATTCGGATATTTTGACGGGTATTATCCTGTTCTTTATCATCGGTTGTGAGTTCTTTATTACTTACAAACTGCAGTTCCGTAAAAAAGCAGAAAAGGAGGAACAGTAATCATGTGGTCATTTTTACTTGCATTTATTCCGAGAGCAATCGTACAGGGAATTCCTCTTTTATACGGCAGTACCGGTGAAATCGTGACAGAGAAATCCGGTAATCTGAATCTGGGAATTCCCGGTGTTATGTATGTGGGAGGTATCTGTGGTGTCATCGGATCTTTCTTCTATGAGAGATCGGCAGGTGGTGCAGCGAACATGAACGGATTCCTTGCAGTTGCCATTCCTATGATCTGTTGTTTGTTAGGTTCTCTGCTGATGGGACTTTTGTATTGCTTTTTGACCGTAACGCTGCGGGCGAACCAGAACGTGACCGGTCTGGCAATGACGACTTTCGGTGTCGGCTTCGGTAACTTCTTCGGAGGTTCCCTGATCAAGTTAGTAAACAGTGATGTACCTTCCATTGCATTGTCTGCGACCAGCAGTTATTTCAGCAAGTCTCTTCCCTTCGCAGGAAAGCTTGGCTGGTTCGGAAAGCTGTTTTTATCCTATGGATTCCTGGCTTATCTGGCAGTAATCATTGCTTTTGCAGCATCTTATGTGCTGAATCATACCAGAACCGGACTGCATCTGAGAGCAGTCGGTGAGGGACCCAATACTGCGGATGCAGCCGGTATCAATGTATCCAGATATAAATATATCGCCACCTGTGTGGGATGTATGATCGCGGGACTGGGCGGTCTGTATTACGTTATGGACTATGCCTGTGGTGTATGGTCCAACGACGCTTTCGGTGACAGAGGCTGGCTTGCCATCGCACTGGTCATCTTCACCATCTGGAGACCCAATGTCAGTGTATTTGCGTCTTTCCTGTTCGGTGGACTGTATATCCTGTATCTGTATCTGCCGACCGGTATTGAGCATATGGAGTATCAGGAATTGTATAAGATGATTCCTTATGTCGTGACATTACTGGTATTGGTCATCACCAGTATGAGAAGTAAGAGAGAGAACCAGCCGCCCGCAAGCTTGGGACTGGCGTACTTCCGCGAAGAGCGGTAAATGGCAAGTTAGTTAACTAACCGGACGAACTCCCGGGACGGACAGAAGGGCTCTCTTTCAGCTGTAAGGTCTACGAGTGTGAATTTTCTAGGAAAAGTGATTCAGCGGTTCTAAACCGGACGGGGTCGCCTACACG
>JBNMHS010000116.1:0-5275 GCA_050872885.1 Acetatifactor sp. | reverse complement strand
TTTATCTTGATTCTAGCAAAATTTTCCGCACTTGCAAAGAGCTTGATACAAAGTACTGAAAAAAAAACATCCTGTCAAAATTTTATCAACATCATGCAGAAAACAAGCCGTAATATTTGTGATTTTCCTCACAGATATTACGGCTTGTTGTAAAGCAACATTATCTCACCAATACTATTATCTACAATCCCAATATAGCCGAAGCCACACGGAAATATACAAGCAATGACATTGCATCCACGATGGTCGTGATGAACGGGCTCGCCATAACTGCCGGGTCAAATCCCAAACGCTTTGCCAGGATCGGCAGCAGACATCCGATGATCATAGCGATCACCACTGCCGCTACCAGTGTCAGGCACACAGAAGCTGCCACCAGTACTCCTACTTTATCCAGTAACAGTAATTTCACAAAATTCGCTGCGGAAAGCGTAACACCACAGATCAGTGCCACCCGGATCTCTTTGAACACAACCTTGGGAACGTCCCGGTATTCGATCTCGTTCAGGGACAATCCACGGATCACGGTAACACTGGCCTGACTGCCGGCATTACCGCCGGTATCCATCAGCATGGGGATATATGCCACCAGTACCGCACAGACACTCAGTGCATCCTCAAAAGAAGAAATGATGGCTCCGGTAAAGGTAGCCGATACCATCAGAAGCAGCAGCCACGGGATACGCTTTTTAAAAGTCTCGAACACACCGGTCTTCATATAAGGCTTATCGCTGGGCACGATAGCCGCCATCTTTTCCATATCCTCCGTGGTCTCTTCTTCGATGATATCCACGATATCGTCCACGGTGATAATACCTACCAGCCGGTTCTCGTTATCCACGACCGGCATCGCTGTAAAGTCATATTTTTTGAACTGTCTGGCTACTTCTTCCTGGTCCATCAGGGTATGGATGGAGATGACATTTTCATGCATGATGTCACCGATGATCTCGTCGCCGTCCATAAGCAGCAGGTAACGCAGTGCCACAGTTCCCACCAGACGTCTCTGGGCATCCAGCACATAGCAGATATTGATGGTCTCACTGTCGAGTCCCACCTTACGGATCCGCTCGATCGCCTGATTTACCGTCAGGTTTTCTTTCAGGTCAACATACTCGACCGTCATGATACTTCCGGCGGAATCCTCCGGATAACGCAGCAGATGGTTGATATCCCTTCGCACATCGGGGCTTGCATTGGTCAGAAGCTTCTTGACAATATTGGCAGGCATCTCCTCCAACAGGTCTGCCGCATCGTCCGCCATCAGGTTGTTGATAATGCTGGCAGCTTCTTTATCCGACAGGGAGGTAATGATTTTCTGCTGATTGTCCATATCCAAATAGGAAAAAACGTCTGCCGCCAGATCCTTGGGCAGGATGCGGAAGACCTTTAACATGTCCTCTTCTTCCAGTTCTTCCAGAAGTCCCGCAATGTCGGCATCGTTGAGTTCAGCCAGATACTGGCGCAGCTTGGTATACTGCTTGGTATTAAGAAGCTCTAAGACTTCTTCCAGTTCTTTGATCTGTTCCATGATGATCCTCCTTATGATGTTTTCTATGGGTGTAACTTATGTGGTAACTTCGCCCCGGAAGCGGGTTGTCAGAACTTGTCTGTGTACACTTCATAAAAACCACCACCTTTCCTCATGGAATCATAGAACTTTTATTCCTTCTGATTTTTAACATTTCATTTAAAAAAATGCATTTGCACAACTATTTCTATTTTACCTATCAGTCGTTTCTTTGTCAATGAAATACGTCTCTTCGATTTTCTCGATTTTTACCTTTCCGCAAGTGGTTTCTACTAGGTTTTTCCTGAGGTTTTCCTCTTTTTCGACCGGAATAAGTAAAATAAATTTTACGTTTTCGGCATAGACACTGTCCACAGGAGCAATGCCATTTTGTCCAAAATAGTATTGCAATTTTCCGACGTCATTATAATCGGTCACAATTTCCAGTTTGCAGCCTTTCTTCATGACACCGGTCTCACAGTGTGCCAGCCCCTCTTTCACCGCCTGGGTATAGGCCCGCACCAGCCCGCCGGTCCCAAGCAGGGTACCTCCGAAATATCTGGTCACCACCACCGCTATGTTACGGATCCCGGAGCCGGTCAGTACTTCCAGCATCGGTCTTCCGGCAGTACCGGAAGGTTCTCCGTCGTCACTGCATCTGGTCAGTTCTCCTCTGCTCCCTATGACGAATGCCGAACAATTATGTCTGGCATCCCAGTACTTTTTCTTTATTTCTTCTATAAAAGCCACTGCCTCTTCCTCGGTCTCGCACTTGCGGACCGTGGCGATAAAACGGGATTTTTTCTCCACGATCTCACCCTCGCCGCCGGATAAAAGGACTCTGTAGCTGTCTATGGTATTGTTTTCGCTCATATCAATCCTCAATTCTGCACACTTTTTTCATAAATATTTTCTTAATTCAGTGTAGCATAACTTGCTCAAAATGTGAAACAATTCTAAAGACTGGCAAGAAAACCTTTATTTACATAATTTTATTTGGTATAATATTTTCGTCTGTATCTCAGACAGAAAGGACTTGTTTTATGGATTATGGAAAAAAAGGTGTCCGTGCAAAACAGAAGACACTCAACTCTAAATCACAAAAATGGGGAAGAAAGTTTGCACTGACCTGTGTAAAAGTAGTGCTGGTCGCCATCATCGGCGTCGGCATCTGCGGTGTGGCTGCCGGTATCGGTGCTTTCCGCGGCATTCTCTCTTCCACCCCGACGATCCGCCTGTCCGATGTGGTAGCTGTTGGTGAGGCCACCATCGTATATGATAAGGAAGGCAACGAGATCGACCAGTATGTCAGTACCAATTCCAACCGTCTCTCCGTAGGTATGGATGAGATACCCGATTACATGGGCAAAGCATTCGTAGCCATTGAGGATGAACGTTTCTATCAGCACAACGGTATCGACTTCAAAAGTATGCTGCGTGCAGGTTACCAGTTCATCAAGACCGGTGGTGCAGAAGCCCAGGGTGCCAGTACGATCACCCAGCAGCTTCTGAAGAACACAGTCTTTCCCGAATGGACTTCCGAAGGCAATAACAAGATCAAGAAGATCAAGCGTAAGATCCAGGAGCAGTATCTGGCGCTGGAGATCTCCAAATATTACAGCAAAGATGAGATCCTGCTGCGTTACATGAATGCGATCAACTTAGGTCAGAACACCCTGGGTGTGGAATCCGCTTCCTTACGTTATTTCGGAAAACACTGCAGCGACCTGACGTTGTCCGAGTGTGCCGTAATCGCCAGTATCACGCAGAATCCTTCCAAGTACAACCCTATCCGTCACCCGGAGGAAAATGTGAAACGTCGTAAAACCTGTCTGGACAATATGTTGAGACTTGAGTTTATTACACAGGCAGAATATGATGAAGCTATGGCCGATACCGATGCGGTATATGAAAGAATCGGTCTGTACGACATTGATTATCAGGAAGCAAACGCTACCACCGGTTCCTACTTCTCCGATGCGGTATACGAGCAGGTAAAACAGGATCTGATCCTTGCCGGCTATAACGAATCCATGGCAGAAAGCCTGCTTACTTCCGGCGGTTTACGTGTGGAATCCACACTGGATCCTAAGATTCAGGCGATCCTGAATGAAGAATATGCAGATCCTTCCAATTATCCGGAGAATGTGAAATGGTATCTGAACTATGCGCTTACCATTATCTCTCCCGATGGTACCAAGAACAACTTCAGTAAAGAAAACATGATGACCTGGTTCAAGGAAAATCAGAACAAAAAGTTCAATCTGATCTTCTCTTCCCAGGACGATGCCTATGCAGCGATCGATACGTATCGTTCCGCAATGCTGGCCCAGTTAGGTGTGGAGGATAACGCCGACAACTATGAAGAGACCGTCTCCATGACTCCTCAGCCCCAGTCGGCAATGGTCATCGAAGAACAGAGCACCGGACATATCGTAGCCATGATCGGCGGACGCGGTGCGAAAGAAGGACGTCGTACCCTGAACCGTGCCACCAATGCCAAACGTCTGCCGGGATCCACCTTTAAGGTACTGGCTTCCTACGCTCCCGCTCTGGACAGCGCCGGCAAGACTCTGGCAACCGTTTACAACGATGCACCGTTTAACTATGCCGACGGTACTCCTGTTCGTAACTGGTACAAGTCCGGTTACCGCGGCATCCAGAATATCCGTGCTGCGATCCGTGACTCCCTGAATATCATCGCAGTTAAGAACATCACCGTGATTACTCCGAGACTCGGATATGATTATCTGCTGAACTTCGGATTTACCACTCTGACGGACGGAGTACAGGTAGGCAACGAGATCAAATCCGATGTCAACCAGTCTCTGGCCTTAGGAGGTCTGACCTACGGTGTCACTCCTTATGAACTGACAGCCGCTTATGCAGCGATTGCAAACGGCGGTACTTATGTAACACCGAAGCTGTACACCAGAGTAACAGATTCCGACGGTAATGTGATCTTAGACAATACGAATCCTCCCACCAGGCAGGTCATTAAGGAAACTACCGCTTTCCTGCTGACCAGTGCCATGCAGGATGTAGTTACATCCGGTACCGGCACTAAGGTTAACTTCGGCGGTATGGCCATCGCCGGTAAGACAGGTACCACAACCGGACCTACCGATGCATGGTTTGCCGGTTATACTCCGTACTACACTGCCGCTACCTGGACCGGTTACGACAATAACGTAGACTTAAACAGTGCTGAGGACGGCGTTTCCAAGACATTGTGGCGTAAGGTCATGAAACGTGTTCACGAAGACCTGCCGAATACCCAGTTCCCAGTTCCTTCCGGAATCGTACAGGTGGCTGTATGTTCCCAGTCCGGCAAGCTTCCGATCCCCGGTCTCTGCGACGGTTCTGTCTACACAGAATACTTTGCGGAAGGCACCGAGCCCACAGAAAGCTGTGATGTACATTATCAGGGTGAGATCTGTGCTTATGACGGTCTGCCCGCCAGTCCCGATTGTCCGTTCAAGTATTCCGGTGTGGCTACCATGCCTCTGGTAGAGGATCCCGCATTACAGCAGGGCTCCACTGTCATTATCGACAATCCTGACGGCACCCAGACCGTAAGTACTCCGAATACGAGAAGTCAGTGCGAACACGACGCTGCCTTCTTCGCCAACCCGGATTACGAAGCTGTGATCAACCAGCAGCAGGCTGAGATCAATGCAAGAAATGCTGCCGCACAGCCACAGCCCGAAGAATAATCTTTCAATAGCAATTCAATATTTCAAAACAAGAGAAAACCCTCTGTAG
>JBNMHS010000115.1:0-5284 GCA_050872885.1 Acetatifactor sp. | reverse complement strand
GCAATAATGACTAAGAAAAAAACATCCAACGCAATTATTTTCTGCATCCTGTGTGTGCTGGTAGTTGCATTTTTAACACCGATTTTCTTCGTATTAATGAACTCCTTTAAAGGAAAGCTGTATATCAGTAACGATCCGTGTGCACTTCCCACAGCGGAGACTTTTGCGGGACTGACCAACTATGTGAACGGCATCGAAAAGACCGGATTCTTCACCGCCTTCGGATGGTCGGCATTTATTACCGTGTTCTCCGTAGCAGCGATCATTCTGTTCACTTCCATGACCGCTTATTACCTGACCCGTGTAAAATCCGGTGTGACCACCGTGCTGTATTACATGTTCGTATTTTCCATGATCGTACCGTTCCAGATGGTTATGTTCACCATGTCCAAACTGGCCAACATGACTCATCTGAACAACCCTCCCGGAATGGTGCTTTTATACCTGGGATTCGGTTCCGGTCTGTCAGTGTTCATGTTCTGCGGATTCATCAAGTCCATTCCTCTGGATATTGAGGAAGCTGCCATGATCGACGGGTGTAACCCACTGCAGACATTTTTCGGTGTCGTAATGCCGATCCTAAAACCGACCGCAATCACCGTAGCGATCCTGAACGCTATGTGGATCTGGAACGACTATCTGCTGCCTTATCTGGTCATCGGTTTAAGTACGAATTACAAAACGATCCCGGTTGTGGTACAATACCTGGTAGGCTCCTACGGTGCAAAAGATATGGGTGCCATGATGGCACTGCTGGTGCTGTCCGTCATTCCGATCATTGTATTCTATCTGACCTGTCAGAAGTACATCATCGAAGGCGTGGTAGCCGGAGCCGTAAAGGGTTAATAAAATGGAAAGTTGTGGTTATGAGTTATGAGAAAAAGCGGAATTTTGCTGCCGGTGAGCAGTCTGCCGTCGAGATATGGAATCGGCTGCTTTTCCAAGGAAGCATATAAATTTATCGACAGATTAAAAGAATCCGGTCAGGCCTATTGGCAGATCCTGCCGTTAGGTCCTACCAGCTACGGAGATTCTCCGTATCAGTCCTTCTCCACTTTTGCGGGAAATCCTTACTTCATCGATCCGGAGGATCTGGTGGCGAGAGGCTATGTCACCACAGAACAGTGTAATGCGTATGATTTCGGTACAGATATTCATTCCGTGGATTATGGCAAGATCTATAAGAGCCGTTTCCGACTGCTGAAGGAAGCCTTTGAGAACAGTCATATCGAAGAGGATGCGGACTTCCGGGATTTTGTACAGAAAAATGCCTACTGGCTGGATGATTATGCGCTGTATATGGCGATCAAGGACGGATTCCGCGGCATCTGCTGGGCGGCATGGGAAGAGGATATCAAGCTGAGAACGCCTGCGGCCATGGACAAATACCGCAGAAAATATGCGAAAGAGATCACATTTTATCAGTTCCAGCAATACCTGTTCCAGGTACAGTGGGAGAAATTAAAGACCTATGCCAACGACAACGGCATCAAGATCATTGGGGATATCCCCATTTATGTGGCATTTGACAGCTCGGATGCCTGGGCGAATCCGGAATTGTTCCAGTTCGATGAGAACTGTGAGCCTGTAGCCGTAGCGGGATGCCCTCCCGATGCCTTCTCCGCCACCGGACAGCTGTGGGGCAATCCGTTATACAAATGGGAACATCACAGAGAGACCGGCTATGCGTGGTGGATGCAGCGCCTGGCGGCTTGCTTTGAACGTTATGATGTGGTCCGTATCGATCATTTCCGTGGATTTGATGCATATTATGCGATTCCTTACGGACAGCCTACCGCCGAGCACGGTCACTGGGAGCAAGGCCCCGGATACGATATTTTCCGTACCATGAAGGAAAAACTGGGCGAAAAAGAAGTTATTGCAGAAGACCTTGGATTTTTAACGCCATCTGTGATAGAATTAGTGAAGAAATCCGGTTATCCGGGTATGAAGATCCTGCAGTTTGCATTTGATTCCCGCGAGGAGAGTGATTATCTGCCGCATAATTATACACATAATTGCGTGGTATATACGGGAACTCATGATAATGATACAGTGATGGGATGGTATGATACGCTGAAAGGAGCGGATAAAAAGCTCTGCGATGACTACCTGCGTCTGAAAGACGCGGACGGTGAGCCGATCCCCAGAGAACAGATTCCCTGGGAGTTCGTACGTGCGGCAATGTCGAGCGTGGCGGATATGGCGATCATTCCCATGCAGGATTATCTCGGACTGGGATCGGAGGCCCGCATCAACATTCCTTCCACACTGGGCATCAACTGGAAGTGGAGAATGGGGAACGGAGATTTTACAAAGGAGCTTGCAGGACGGATCCGCAGTATGACGAAGCTGTACGGCAGATAGGCTTGTGAGTTTGGAAAGGTTTGCGCTCCATGGAGGAAATCACGATCAAGGACATTGCGAGAATCTGCGGTGTCGGCGTCAGCACGGTCTCCCGTGCCATAAATAATCACCCCGATATCAATCCTGAGACCAAGGAAACGATCATGCGGGTGATCAAAGAAAATAATTATGTACCCAACAACAGTGCCAGAAACCTGAAACGGCAGGATGCCAAGGCAATCGCCGTACTGGTCAAGGGTATCAATAACTCCTTTTTCAGTCAGATGATCAAGGTGCTGGAGGAAGAGATCAAGGAAAAGTCTTATTCCATGGTTCTGCAGCATGTAGACTATGATGAAGATGAAGTGGAAGTGGCACTGAAACTGGTCAAGGAAAAAAGGCTCCGCGGCATTATTTTCCTCGGCGGTTATCTGGTACACAGCGAGGAAAAGCTGGCACAGCTGCATGTGCCCTTTATCCTGAGCACCACGGGAATGCTGCCGAAGGGCTTCAGCCGCAACACCTATTCTTCCGTAGCGGTGGACGATACCAAGGAAAGTTACAAGATGGTGGATTATCTCTGCAAGAACGGACATAAGGATATCGCCATCCTCTGCGCCCGCAAGACAGATGCTTCCATCGGTAAGCTGCGTCTGGAAGGCTATAAGAAAGCATTGAAGGACAACGGTATCGAAGTCAGGGACGAACTGATCCTCCCCATGAGAAGTGATCTGGAGGATTACTCCCTGGAAAATGCCTATCGGGTGACGCAGGAATTCCTCGAGAAAAAGATTCCCTGTACCGCAATTTTTGCAATTTCCGATATCCTTGCCATCGGTGCGGAAAAAGCGCTGTCCGACGCAGGCTACAGAGTACCGGAGGATATCTCACTGGCCGGTTTCGACGGTGTGGAGATTGGAAAATACGTGATTCCGTCACTGACGACGCTGAAACAGCCGGTGGACAGCATGGCCAGAGAGACTGCCCGTATCCTGTTCGATATCATCGGGAAAAAGGCGAAGCACCAGCACTGTGTATTCGACGGAGAACTGGTAGTGCGCGATTCCACCATGCCGAGGGCGTAGTTATGCAGATACACGGTTTTAACAAGACAACTTTATTAGATTATCCGGAACATATTGCAGCCACTGTTTTTACAGGGGGCTGCAATTTTCGCTGTCCGTTCTGCCATAACGGGGAACTGGTACTGGATTCCGGATGCCAGCCGCTGATCCCGGAAGAGGAAGTGCTCGCGTATCTGAAAAAGAGACAGGGCATCCTGCAAGGTGCCTGCGTCACCGGTGGAGAACCGACCCTGCAAAAGGATCTGGAGGAATTCTTACAGAAGATTAAAGAACTGGGATATCCGGTGAAACTGGACACCAACGGCTATATGCCGGGAGTGCTGTGGAAATTGTTGCAGGAGCACCTGATCGATTACGTGGCTATGGATATCAAGGCATCCAGAGCAAATTATGCCCATGCCGCAGGACTTAAGAATATGGATATCTCCCGGATCGAGGAGAGCATCGGCATCCTGAAAAGCAGTGGGATCCCGTATGAATTCCGTACCACTGTGGTAAAAGGAATCCATACTGTGGAAGAGTTCGAGAATATCGGCAAATGGATCGCCGGCTGCCCGGCTTATTATCTTCAGAGCTATGAGGAAAATGAAAACTGCCTGTACCGGATGGTACAGACAGCTGAGAATGCGGGAAAATATGCAGCGTTCGAAGCATTTTCCGGAGAAGAACTGGAACAGATGGCGGAACTGGCCGGAAAATATGTGGGGAAGGTCACACTGCGGGGTGTGGAGTAATGCTTTTACTACAGTAATTGCTGTATTTTGACAAATTCGTCAAAACGAGGCAGGGCAAGCGTAACTTTTCCATATTCTTTCGAAGCAATGACACCCTTTCTTTTCAAGCGTTCGCGATAGACAGAGAAGAGCTCTGATTTCATATCTAAATGCTCACGGAGAATTTTCACCTGCGTTTCTCCGCTGAGTGACATTTCGACAACGATTTTTTTATCCAGATCGGACAATTCAGACCATATTTTACTATAGACATATTCATCCAGATACTGATCGTATTCCGGTAAGATCTGCGATAACGTCTTTTTATCACGGTTCTCCCAGTAGAGATATCCGAGTACCTGAAAGGCAAAGGGATAGCCTTTCGTGAGAGAAGTCAGTTCTCCGGCGGCATCCATATCCAGTGAAAAAATATCCATATATTGTTTCCGGATAGCGGTATAGTTCAAAGGCTCCAGAATCAGCTTGGGAGCCCGATATAAAAAAGTCAGAGATTTATCGTTTTGCAGGTCGTAGATATTCTCATATAATCCGGTCATAAGCAAAAAGATCGGATAGTCGTTCCGGAGAAAAATCTGAAAAGAACTTGCAAAAATCCGGATATATTCAGAATTTGTTACCTCATCTATGGTGATCAATAAACGTTTATGAATCTTCTGAATATATTTCAACATGACTTCCAGAGCGTTTTCGATGTCGGTTACCGGAGCGGCATTTTCTACAGATACTCCCAGACCAAAAGCTGAAAAATCCAGCTTTGCATTGATAAACAATGTATGCAGTTCCGGAATGCTGTATATTTTTGCAGCGAGACTTTGGAGCAGATCTCTGGTAGGATTCAGTTCTACAACGATCCAATCGGCATTTTTTCGTAATTCTGCGGCAATATTTGTCATCATTACAGTTTTGCCGGATCCGCGGACACCTGTGATCATATAAATCTGGTTGGAAGGAATCTCAGCACAAAAACTGTCCAGAATCTGATTTGTCTCTGTGAGACGAGAGATATATTGTAACGGCTTTTTCCCAAAAGATAATGTAAATGGATTTGCGCGCATGAGTTATTCCTCCTTCTTATATAAGCTTTTATAACTTTTAAATCCTTATATAACTGTATATAAG
>JBNMHS010000114.1:0-5399 GCA_050872885.1 Acetatifactor sp. | reverse complement strand
CTCCTCGTATTATATAGTAGTAGTTTTTAGAGACCCTCTCCAAGGTCTTTATAACCATTAAAGTCATAGTCCATTCTTTACCTCTTCTGTAGGTTCGACTATGATATATAAGATGCTGTGGATTGGTTAATTTCTCCTACCACTAGACGGTTTACGAAAGGCTCCAACCACAGTCTCTTTGTTCATTTGTTAATCAGTTAGATACCGCATGGCGGTTTATTTAGAACGAGGTTACAATCGCAAGGAGCACCCTGTGGTTCTAAAACAGTATCAATTTCATTTCAAAGGAGTTTTATTATGATTTACGTAGGAATTGATGTCGCTAAGGATAAGCACGACTGCTTTATCACCAACTCTGACGGAGAAGTGTTATTTAAAGCATTTACCATCCCTAACAACCTGGACGGTTTCAATGATCTTTATCAAAAGATTGCATCCGTTATGGATGATGTAGCAAAAGTAAAAGTAGGACTGGAAGCCACCGGACACTACAGTTACAATCTTCTCGGATATCTCATTGATAAAGGTTTGCCCACCTATGTTATCAATCCGTTACATACCAATCTGTACAGAAAAAGCCTAAGCCTTAGACAGACGAAAACGGATAAAGTAGATGCCCGCACGATTGCTTCCATGCTCATGTCTGATGTAAACTTAAAGTCCTACTCAGACATATCTTACCACAACGAGGAGCTAAAGTCATTAACTCGTTATCGTTTTGACAAAGTGAAAGAACGTGCCAGGCTGAAAACCTCCGTTTCAAGACTTGTCTGTATCTTATTCCCCGAATTAGAAAAACTTGTGCCAACTCTCCATATAACATCTGTTTATGCATTGCTTTCTGAATTTCCCGGCGCTAAACATGTAGCCACTGCACACCTTACCAGACTTACAAATCTTCTTTCCGAAGCTTCCAAAGGTCGATATGGTAAAGATACTGCTATTACTTTCAGAGATGCTGCAAGAGCTTCTATCGGCTCAAATATGCCAGCCAAATCTCTTGAATTAAAGCACACCATCAAACTCATTCGGGAACTTGATTCAGAGATTGATGAAATCGAAAATGAGATCAAAATCATCATGGATGAAATCAACTCTCCAATTCTTAGCATTCCCGGAATTAACTATCGCATGGGAGCTATGATTATTGCCGAGATTGGTGATTTCAATCGTTTTGATTCTCCTGATAAAATCTTAGCTTATGCCGGCTTTTCGCCATCAACATATCAATCCGGACAACTGGATGGTGCCTACGCACATATGGAAAAACGTGGCTCCAGATACCTGCGATACGCTCTGTACAATGCCACCAAGTATGTCTGCCACTGGGATTCAACATTTGCAGCCTATCTTGCTAAAAAACGAGCGGAAGGTAAGCATTACAATGTTGCCATATCACACGCTGTAAAAAAACTGGTTCGAGTGATTTATCATCTTGAAAAAACAAAGCAGCAATACATAAAAGCAGCTTAAATCTTTCTAATTCAATACTCTTTTTTGAGCACCTGTCACGATGCTCTTTTTGTCATGCAGTTTTCAAGGTTCAATGAACTCTAACTGAGTTCCAAATATATCTAAAATACATTTCTGTACTTTATTCAAAAAATATCATTTTAAGGCTTGACTTTTAATAGTTAGTCTTTCGTTCTCTATCCTCTGGGTTGTTATTTTCGTCTTCTTTGTCTTCCCCTTACTGACAAGATCATTGTATAATGCCAACCTTAGATTTAACTTAGAAAAAGCCCCACAGAATACGAATTTCTGTGAAGCTTTTGTGAACTGTTTGTTATGGAATTGTCTCAAATATGACTTCAAAGCAGATCCGGTCCGGCTCTTCATAGATGGCCCGGATGCTGCCGCCGTTTGCCTCCGCACAGGCTTTCGCCACTGCCAGTCCGATGCCGTAGCCGCCTTTTTTCCGGGTGCGGGCTTCATCCCCTCTACGGAAACGCTCGAACAGAGCTTGCGGTGCTACCGCAGGAAGTTCTGTGCAGGTATTTTCCACCCTGAGAACCGCCTTGGATTTCCGGCCCTCATTTTTATGCTGTAGTGAAACAATCACTTCTCCGTTATCGCTGGCATATTTCAGGGCATTTTCCAGCAAAACGCTCAACAGCCGTTCGATCTGCTCTCTGACCGCACTGATCTGTATTTTTTCGATAAGTTCCGTCCGCAGAGTGATTCCGCGTAGTGCTAACGGCTCTGTAAAAGGCTCCGCCATTTTCTGCGTCAGTTCTCCCAGATCCAGACTCTCCCGCACCACATTTTCGGAATACTCTTCCATCCGGGACAACATGAGCAGGTTCTTCGTCAGACCATCCAGGCGTCCCACCTGCTCTCTGATATTGCGGCTCCACTTGCTTTCTCCCTGATAGAGCTCCATGGCTTCGGTATTGGATAAAATAATGGCTAACGGTGTCTTTAATTCATGCCCCGCATCAGTGATAAACTGTCTCTGTTTTTCCATGCTTTCGGCAATAGGCTCTATTGCCTTGCGGGAAAGTCCGCGGACAAACAGATACATTCCAAACAGGCACACAATGCCCAGTCCCACAGACAGGACGAATACCCGCAGGCAGCTTACTTCTTCCTTCTGAGGGTCCAGAAAGATAATATCTGTCATGCCCTGTCCCCCGGTATCCGGATGAGCCAGATAAAGGTATCCGGAGGTTCTTCCGGTACTCTGGGTCATGGGATCCCGCAGGGCTGTTTTCGGGTCAGTCTCTTTGCCGGACAGATTCCCGGAATTGCCTGCATCCGGGATACTTCCACTGTTCCCCGGTGAATTTTCCTCCGGTATCGCTTCCCCCGCTTCGGGTGCCTGTGGAAGCGGCTTCTCCGCATCCGGCTCTCCCGGCGCTGCCGGGATGTTCTCCTGTCCCGCTGTATCGACGGAATATTTTTCATAGACTTCCAGTGCATAAGAAGCCGCCTGCTCCTCGTCCACTCCTGTCACATGGGTAACATCCACCGAGACCACATTTCCCCCGCCATCTATTTTCACCAGAAAATACGCGGTATTCACCAGATCATTGTCCGGCTTGTCCACCCGGTCCGCCACCATTTGCAGCGTGTCCTTCAGGTCCCGCTGTACCATTCCCAGATTGATGAGATTGATGGCTCCCAACAGGAGGACCAGCAGTACCGTCACCGCCAGCATTGCCGTCCGGATAAATCTCGCACGCAGAATCTTAATCATGGCAGTCCTCCTTATCCAGCCGGTAGCCTACACCGCGCTTCGCCTGGATCGTCACCTTGGACTGCAATGCGGCAAAACGCTTCCGCAGATAGGACAGGTAGACCCAGACGACACCTGGCTCCGCTTCCGTATCGTATCCCCATACCTTCGTCAACAGTTCTTCGGTAGACAGGTAACCGTCCTGATGCAACATCAATGCTTCCATCATCCGGTATTCCAGCTTCGGGAGCACCACACTGTCTGTGGGGGAACTCAGGGTATAGTCCTGCTGGTTCAATGCCAGATCTCCGCAGGTAAGCACGTTAGGAGTATATTCCTCCCTACGGCGCAACATGGCCCGGACTCTCGCCAACAGTTCCTTCATGGCAAAGGGCTTCGGCAGATAGTCGTCCGCTCCCAGATCCAACCCGGTAACGCGATCTTCAATCTCCGCCTTGGCGGTCAGCAGCATGATCGGTGTCCGGCAGCCCTCCTGCCGCAGCTTCTGCAGTACTTCCAGCCCGCTCATCCCCGGCATCATGACATCCAGAATGATCCCGTCATAGTGTTCCGCTTTCGCATAGTCATAAGCGTCCGTGCCGTTGTCCACCGCATCCACCTGATATTTGTAATAAGTGAGAATGTCCACCACTGCTTCGGACAGACCGGGTTCATCCTCTGCATACAGTAATTTCATCTTAGTCTCCATTTCTCCCTGTTTCCCAAAGGAAATCCCATTTTAGGTTATTCCATAATGGAGTACTGCATCCACTCGTACAAAAGCTTCGTTCCTTCCATGATCTCAGGCGGAAGCAGTGCACGGGCTACCAGCTTTAATTCATCGGATTCAATGTCTGTTCTGCGAAGATGCGCATAATCACCATCTATGCTTTCTACGATATATTCAAAACGATTCATAGGAGTACCTCTCTTCTGTGATATGTTTGAGATAAGTGTAAGAGGTTTTGCGAAGGGAGTCAAGAGGTCTTCGACGCAGCAGCGGCTTATCGCATAAATTACTTCGTAATTCATGCGATATCCGCTGGACTTCGTCATATCCGCAATAAAAAAGAAGTACGCTATTTCAAGTAAACTTGAATAGCGTACTCCTTTTTATCGCGGCTGCGTCGAAGCGGTCCTAACGCTTACATCATTCCGCCCATGCCGGCTCCGCCGGCGGGCATTGCAGGAGTATCCTCCTTGATGTTAGCTACAACGCTTTCGGTAGTAAGCAGCGTGCTTGCTACGCTGGTAGCATTCTGCAGAGCGCTTCTGGTAACCTTTGCGGGATCCAGAGTGCCTGCGCTTACCATATCTACATATTCTTCTTTCAGAGCATCGAAACCGACACCGACCTCAGACTCACGTACCTTATTGATGATAACGCTGCCTTCCAGTCCTGCGTTTGCTGCGATGTGATACAGAGGAGCTTCCAGTGCTTTCAGGACGATGCCTGCACCGGTCTTCTCATCACCTTCCAAAGTAGCTGCCAGTTTTGCAACTTCCTTGGATGCGTGGATGTATGCGGAACCACCACCACAGATGATACCTTCCTCTACGGCTGCTCTGGTAGCTGCCAGAGCATCTTCCAGACGAAGCTTAGCTTCCTTCATCTCGGTCTCGGTAGCAGCACCTACACGGATGACTGCAACACCGCCGGACAGCTTAGCCAGTCTCTCCTGTAATTTCTCTCTGTCGAAATCAGAAGTGGTCTCTTCGATCTGCTTCTTGATCTGTGCGATTCTGGACTGTAATGCTTCCTTGTCGCCTTCACCGTCTACGATTACGGTGTTCTCTTTCTGAACCTTAACGGATTTTGCACGACCCAGCATATCCATTGTGGTATCCTTCAGCTCATAGCCAAGCTCGGAGCTGATTACGGTACCGCCGGTCAGGATTGCGATATCCTCCAACATAGCCTTTCTTCTGTCACCATAGCCGGGAGCTTTAACAGCTACTACATTGAAAGTACCACGCAGTTTGTTGACGATCAGAGTGGTCAGAGCCTCACCCTCTACATCCTCAGCGATAATTAACAGCTTAGCGCCGGACTGAACGATCTGCTCAAGCAGAGGCAGGATCTCCTGAATATTGGAAATCTTCTTATCAGTAATCAGGATGTAAGGATTATCCAGAACTGCTTCCATCTTATCCATATCGGTTGCCATGTAAGCAGAGATATAACCTCTGTCAAACTGCATACCTTCTACCAGATCCAGCT
>JBNMHS010000113.1:0-5434 GCA_050872885.1 Acetatifactor sp. | reverse complement strand
GTTACCGTTCTGTACCATTGCTACCTGACCCAGAGCGAACTCAGCCATGGAATCGTCTACAGACTTGCTTCCCAGCAGGCCGGGTGCTGTGCAGGAGTTGTTGATGTACAGGTCGAAAATGTTCTTGAAGTTATCGGAGTAGGTGAACTCCAGGTTGTCGGTATCGGTGATACCCTTGTCTTTGTACTCATAGTATACAGGGATGTTAGCCAGATGGGTCTGCCATCTCCAGTCTTCACCGGGTGTCAGGGAAGTGGAAGCGAATACGCCTTCGATACCCAGATCATCTTTCTTAGCCTGCATATCTTCTACAACCTCTTTTAACTTAGCGAAGTTGTTGATTTCGTCCATGGAAGCTGCCTTGGCACCGTCCAGTGCGAAGTACTTCTGCATGATTGCATCGTTGTAAATGATACCGTAACCCTCTACTACGTAAGGGATTCCGTATACACCACCGTCTTCGCCGGTGATTGCCAGGCTCTTATCCATCAGCCAGCTGTACAGGTCGGTGTCCTTCAGGTCTGCACAGTAATCTTTCCAGTTCTGATAGCCGATCGGTCCGTTGATCTGGAACAGGGTAGGTGCCTCTGCGTTAGCGATCTCGGACATCAGTGTCTGCTCGTAAGTACCGCTTGCTGCGGTTACCACCTTAACGGGAACACCGGTTTCCTCGGTATATTCCTTTGCCAGTGTCTGCCATACGCTGTCAACTTCAGGCTTGAAGTTCAGGTAGTATACAGAACCTGCTGCCTCTGCGGTCTTCTCTGCTGCATCGGTGCTTGCTGCCGCATCGGTCTTAGCATCTGTTGCAGGTGTGGTAGCTGCGCTGTCGGAACTGCCGCAGCCGGTCAACAGGGAAGCTGCCATTGTTGCACAAAGTAATACGCTTGCCAGTTTCTTCTTCATAATCTTACCTCTCCTTTTTGGTTTGAAACGGGATACCCTTCATGATATTTGCATCGTATGCAATACTCCCGTCGGTTTGTTGGAAACGGTATCGGTATGGTTACCGGTAACGTTTCCGTTGCTGTGATTAGAACATAGCACATTCACGAATGGCTTGCAAGTGGTTTTCTGTAATTCCTTGGAAGTTTGTATATTGTTCTTAAAATTGTCCACCGGAATTTGTGCAGTTTCACAATAAAAAAGCAGGAGACCTTTCGATCTTCTGCTTTTTCCCGTTGATAGAGTCATTTTCATTTAATTCTACCGCTTGCGGATTACTTTTTCTTAACCGGGGCGGTAATAGCTTCATGTATTTTCTGAATATAGGAACTCATTTACCGCTTATCCCCTGACTGTAAACTGCAGCGGCGGTATTTTTCGTGGTATTCTCCCCATTTAAGATCCATTTTTACCGCCTGATTACTATTAATAACATCTAAAAGCGGTAAATGTTACGATATAATGGCTTTTTTATCTGAATAATTACCGCTTAGATTTTGAAATGTGTCCGTCAGGCGGTACCGGGCAGTTGCCTACAAATATTTCTTCCAGCCATCCGGCAGGTATTTGCTCGTACCGCGGAGCATATCTGACACCAATTCCTCTACCTGTGCACGGGTAGCTCTTCCTTTCACCTGGGGATCATTCAGGAAAGCTTCCACTACCAGGTCAAAGTCACACAGGATCGCAGCCTTCAGAATGCGCTCATGGTTCTCCACATGGGGCTCTACCAGCTCCTTGATCTGCGCAGGAAGTTCGCCGGCATACAACGGGCGGATGGCATCTCTCTCAAATACCGCATTGGTTTCTACCACAGCACTTTCCGGCAGGTTTGCGATCTGATGACCTGTATTGGGGATGTTGACATTGCTGATCTTACGGGTCAGTCCGCAGAGTGCTTTGATCAGCTGGATGCCTTCCTCTCCGGTGGGCTTCAGTTCGATTTCTTCTTCCCCTGCTGCCAGTCTCGCGCTCTTTTCCAGGCGCTTCTGTAAGTCCTGTTTTCTCCAGTCCACGGTGGTCAGGCCGAATTTCCATCTTTTTACGGTTTCCGGATCCTTCAGGTAACTGTCTCCGACCCCCGGCATGAATTCTACCAGATGTCTGTCTCCGGCTGCCGCGATCAGACCGTACTTGCGGAACAGGTCAAATTTTACAATGTGTGCACAGTCAAAAGTGGAATTCATCCAGTTTTTATCTACTTCCTTAAAGCCGTCCTCCTTATGCTCCTCGGTATATTTCCGATACATGGGGAACAGGTCGATTCCCTTATAGGAGGCATAGTCAAACCAGGTGAAATGGTTGATACCCAGTACATTGACCTGAATGTCCTCTCTCTTCACGTCGGTAAGTCCGGTGGTCTCCTCCAGGATTCCCTTTAATACTTTCTGTGTGCCGAATACTTCATGGCAGCATCCGAAAGCTTTGATCTCCGGGAATACATAGTATAACGTCTTCACGCACAGTGACATAGGATTTGTGTAGTTGATGACCCATGCCTTAGGTGCATAGGCTTTGATTGCCTGCGCGATCTCCACATACATCGGGATCGTACGCAGTGCTCTCATGGCGCCGCCGGGACCCGCCGTGTCTCCTACGGACTGGTAGATGCCCAGTCGTTCCGGCATATGCACATCCACTGCCATCTCGTCAAACGTGCCCGGCAGGATCGAAATAACGATAAAGTCAGCTCCGGTCAATGCCGTCTGCAGGCTGTCGGAAACGGTGTAATTCCATTTTCCCACGACATCTTCTCTGGCTGACAGTCTGTTACCGATGATCTCATTGTGTTTTGCCGCCTCTGCATCAATATCGTACAGGCGGATTGTGCCGGACAGTTCCTCGTCCATCGCCAGATCCGTCATAAAGGTCCACGCCCATCCTCTGGAACCGCCGCCGATATAGGCGATCTGTAAATCTTTTACTTTTCCGTTTGCATACTCCATTTGTAATCCTCCCTAATTGTTTATTACACTTTCCGAACCAGTGCTGATGTGCAGCCCTGATTTTTTATTTGCATGCTTGTTTTGCGAAGCACATCTTGCTCTCTTGTGTTTTTAGCATCGACATTTCTGTTCTGTTTTATCTCAATATGTTTTATCTCTATATTGCATATTATAGCGAAGATTACTATAATAATCTTACTATTATTTGCGTATTTGTCTCTGTTTTCGTACTATATTGACTTTCTGCTTGTCCTCATAAATTCCGGACAAGCCATCCAGAAGAATTAAGGACAAATCATTTACAAGCGAAACGTTTACTGGATACGCCAAAGAGGAGATCTCTTCGATATGATTACAGCACAACCAAATTACACAGAAATATCTGTAGAAGAAAACAGTCCTGCCTTACTACAGGATCAATGGATTTACAACGAGATTACAGACAGTTTCCACATCGACCGCGTGGTACGGGATTATGACTACTCCATGGTCACAAGGCATATCCATGAAGAGTATGAGATTTACTATCTTTTGGAAGGAAAACGCTACTACTTTATCAATCAGCAGACCTACCTGATCACGCCCGGGACGCTGGTATTCATTGACAGGGAGCAGGTACATCGTACCGGAATGGTCTCCGGGATTCCCCATCATGACCGGATTCTTATGGGCATTATGGAAGAACCTTTTTCCTCTTTTCTGGCGTCCTTCGGTGGACTGAAGCTGCAAAACTTTTTTACGGAGCAGGGCAATGTCCTTACTTTACCTCCCGATATGCGTCCGATCATCGAGTCTCTTCTGCATGATATTGCTTCCGAAATGATTGCGAAAAAGTCGGGGTATCTTCTGGCTGCCATGACGAAGCTGGCTGAATTTTTTATTACCGTATTGCGGATGCAGCCTGCAGGTCCTACTATTCTCTCCCAGACTGCACATTCGAATCCAAAATATCAGAAGGTCGATGAAGTTGCGCGTTATATTGTGACGCATTGCACGGAGAATCTCTCGCTGGATTACCTTGCCGACCGGTTCTATATCAACAAATTTTATCTGAGCCGTATTTTCAAGGAGGTCACCGGTTTCACGATCAATGAATACCAGAATGTCAACCGCATCAAAAAAGCCCACCGGCTCCTTCTGGAAACGGACGACAGCATCACTTCCATTGCGGAGCAGTTGGGCTATGAAAATATCACTTATTTTGAACGGGTATTCAAAAAATACAGGGGAATGACACCGTTGAAATACCGGAATTATTACAGAGCGGAGGAAGCGTGACTTCTGTACTCTTCCATTACACGGCTCCATCGCTCCGCGATCTGTTGCTGTCCCTGCACACTCGGATGTACAAGATCCGCAGAAATGAAGCAGGAATTGTCCAGCAGCTGCAGGCCATCCGTATAGATCAAACGGCTAGCAGCATATTTCCTCACGATCCGGCGCATTTTTTCAGCACGCTCCTGATCGGGATCATCATTAAATCCAAAAATAGAAGTAGCAAAAATCGGTCTCGGATCTTGTGCCAAAACAGCAGTAAATTTATCTATTCTCTCTTCAAATGCTTCCAGTGTGGGAATGCCCTTTTTGATTTCAAGCGCATTGACTCCCATCTCCACAGAAGCAAAATTCCAGTCCTTACGGGAAATGATATACTTTGCCATTTCCTCTTCCATCAGAGCCCTGCCGGCAAATCCGAGGTTGATATAATCGGTTCCAAGCAGCTGAGAAATGCGGAATACATAGGAATCCGGCTGAATCAGTCCGAGGCTTCCGTGCGTAATAGAGGATCCGTATGCCAGATACGTCTCCTGCGGCAGCTGCTCCGGCTTCGGCACATCCGTCACTCCTTCTGTACGCACATAATAGCAGGGGACATAAGGCAATACGATCCTGACGACCTCGGGTTGGAACGGAAGGTGCTGCTCAGCTGTAATTCTGCGCAGTGTCTTCATTTTTCTGTCTTCCGGATATTCAATATGAATTCTGGTCTCTGTCTCATAAATATTTTTAGATGACTGATCCCAGCCGCCCTGGAAAGAGCCGAAAAAGATATGCAGCGACGCGCTTTCCGGCACCATATCTGCGCGCAGGATAATATCTGCCGAGCCTTCCGGCATCGTAAACCGCAGTTCCATGCCGGTAGCGAATATGTTCTCCTGAACTCCGGTGCTGATCCTCTCCCGGATCTCCCTGCGGATTCTTCTCGGCAGATAACCCTTCTCCGTCTCTTCCAGTTCTTCCACATTATGAAATAGAATATTGTCGAATTCCATTTTACTGCTCCTGTCATCGATAGTATGAATAATACTATTGTATTCTAATCGTTCACTTTTCTCAATTCTAAATTTATACAAAATGGCAAGTTAGTTAAGTAAGTTGTTCTCAAATCGCCGTAGCCCCGATTGCATATAAGAAACGCTGACATCGCTTCCGCTCGGAAACAGACGCAACGGTACATAAGCGACCAAAGTACGCCCGCTAAGTACCGGCGTCTGTTTACGGTCAGCTTATTCTTATATGCAACCGTGTCTACTGGTTTACTG
>JBNMHS010000112.1:0-5639 GCA_050872885.1 Acetatifactor sp. | reverse complement strand
TTTCAGTCCCAGTGCGTAGAACGCTTTCATAATGTACTTGGTCACTACCAGCGCAGTGAACATGGATAATACGATACCAAGTGCCAGAGTCTGTGCAAATCCCTTGACAGTACCGGGTCCTAACAGCCACAGAACCGCTGCCGCGATCAGGGTGGTCACGTTGCCGTCGATGATAGCGGACAGGGCCTTGTCATAACCGATCTGCATAGCGCTCTTAACGGTCTTGCCGGTAGCAAGTTCCTCACGGATACGGGCAAATACGATAACGTTCGCATCCACTGCCATACCGATAGACAGGATGATACCTGCGATACCGGACAATGTCAGTGTCAGATCAAATCCGTTCAGCAGAAGGACGATCAATGCCACATAGATTCCCAGTGCAATGACAGAGGCAAATCCGGGCAGGAAATATACAGCGATCATGAATACAGCTACGATAGCAAATCCGATGACAGCTGCCTTCAAGCTGGTGGAGATAGCTTCCACACCCAGCTGTGCACCTACGACCTTAGAATGCAGTTCTTCCAGTTCCAGTTTCAGTCCGCCGATACGAATGGTGGATGCCAGCTTCTCAGCCTCTTCATAAGAACTCATAGGAGAAATCTGTGCATTACCGTCGGAGAACACACCCTTTACAGAAGGAACACTTACGAAAGATCCATCATAATAGATACCCAGGGTCTCCCCCTTCTCATAAGCATTTCTGGTTGCTTCTTCGAACTTCTTGGTACCTTCCTCGGTCATTACCAGGTCTACCGCATAAGTGGTATTGCCCATGGTCTGGTCCTTGATGGAACCTGCGGTGGCAGTCTTGACATCGGTACCTTCCAGCTTGATGGAACCGTCTGCCTTCAGTTCATCGATGGTCTTGTTCAGTGCGTAAGCATAGCTTACATTGCCCTGTGCATCGGTCACTGCCTGCATGGAGTAGTTCGCATTGCCGTCCTTGTCGGTCTCAGCAATAAAATACAGGGAACCGGGACGTCCCAGCTCTTCCAGGATCTTGTTGGCATCTGTTACACCGGGGATCTCGATATTGATACGATCGGTACCTTCCTGGTATACGATAGCTTCTGTGCTGTAGTTTTCTACACGCTGCTGCAGCTTGGCAATGGTATCTGCCATATCTGTAGCATCCGGCTCTTCATCGCCGACTACCTGGTAAGTGATGCTGACACCACCGGCCAGATCCAGTCCCAGACTGATGTCCGAAGCACTGGCTGTTCCTTCCGCATCCACACCATAGAGATCCACATAACCGACGCCTAACAGGACCAGAAGGGCACAGAGCAGAATGATGATTGCTTTACTTTTTTTCATCTTTCCTTTGTCCTTTCTATTCTTCTGAAGCTTCTGCCGCTTCCGCAGCCTTCAGCATGATAGCACATTCAATACGTTTTCTCTGCAGTTCACATCCCACATCATACGCATCGTTGATATTGCCATGGAAATTGTAAGAGTTCGCCGCACATCCGCCACTGCAATAGAACTTGGCAAAACACTTCTTACACTTGTCCTTGGCATACACATTACAGCATTTGAACTCATCGCGGATGTCTTCCCGTACAATGCCGGTATCTACATTACCCATGAGGAATTTCTCATTACCTACAAACTGATGGCAGGGATACAGGTCTCCCCAGGGAGTAACCGCCAGATATTCCGTGCCGGATCCGCAGCCGGACAATCTCTTTGCCACACAGGGGCCACCCTGCAGGTCGATCATGAAATGGAAGAAGTTGAATGCATTGCCTTCCCTTCTGCGCTTGATCATCTCTGCCGCCAGTTTATCGTATTCCTCCTTCAATACGGGAATATCTTCTTCTCTGATGGCATAATCATCGGTAGGCTGTGCCACAACGGGTTCCACGGAGATCTGCTTGAATCCCAGATCTGCCAGATGCAATACGTCCTTGGAAAAGTCCAGATTATTGTGTGTGAAAGTACCGCGCACGTAATAGTTCATCTGTCCTCTGCTCTCCGCTACCTTCCGGAACTTGGGAACAATAATATCATAACTTCCCTGTCCGCCGCGGAAGGGACGCATCTTATCATTGATCTCCTTACGGCCGTCAATACTCAGTACGATGTTACCCATTTCCTTATTCGCGAACTCGAGAATTTCATCATTCAATAAAATACCGTTCGTAGTCAGGGTAAAGCGGAATTTCTTATTATTGGGCTTCTCCAGGCTTCTGCCGTATTCTACCAGCTGCTTCACCACATCCCAGTTCATCAGGGGTTCGCCGCCGAAAAAGTCTACTTCCAGATTCACGCGGTTGCCGGAATTCGCCACCAGAAAATCCAGTGCCTTCTTACCGACTTCAAAGCTCATCAGCGCTCTTCTGCCATGATATTCGCCCTCTTCCGCAAAACAATATCTGCAGGCAAGGTTACAGTCATGGGCAATATGCAGGCACAGTGCCTTGACGACTGTCTGACGCTTCTTAAAATCAAAAATATAGTTCTCATAAATATCGGGAGCAAACAGCTGTCCGGCCTTCTCCAGCTCCAGAACCTCATCCACCGCCTCGGTGATCTCTTCCTGGGGATAAGGGATGTTCGCAAGATTCAGCACTGCGGCCTTGATCGTGTCCGCGTCCTTGATGCCTTCTGTCACCAGAGGCTCTACCAGTGGGATCATATCATACACAATATCATCTACTACATGGACAGAACCACTGTTCACATCCATAACGATATTATAGCCATTGCTCTTATACTGGTGTATCACAGTTTGATTCCTCTTCTTTCTACTTAACAGAGAATAAGCAGCGACCTGAATCGCTGCTTACGTTAGTCTCTTCTCATTTTCTTAGATTATTTAATCTTTTCACAACTCTGGTTTCCTACAGTACAGGAAGTCTTACATGCGGACTGACAGGAAGTCTGGCACTCGCCGCAGCCGCCCTTTTTCATGGATTCCTTTAAATCTCTGGTTGTTAAAGTCTTAATATGCTTCATTAAAAATAGCCTCCTTATGATTTCAAAACGTCAAATGACGCTTAGCGTGTAAACAAAATATGCAGACACGCGACTCATTTTTGCTCATTATATCATGTATTTGGCATTTGTAAAAGCTTTTTTTCTCAAAAAGAGGTAATTTTACGTCCGATTCCGGTTTTTACCCCAACATTCCCCCTAAAGTTCCGCCTGCCGCACACAAAACAAATGTTGTCCAAAAAGAGTTTCCCAAGGCTGTTTCCGGTGTTTTCACCAGAATGGATACCACCGCCAGGACAATGAAATATGCTGCGCCGATCAAGGCTCCCCAGAGGAATTTTCTTGTTTCCATCCGTTTTCCTGCCAGGAGGCCCGCCGTGAAGGTCGTCACCACATAAATGGCCGAGATGGCAATGCTCACCATTCCTTCCGTCAGATGCAATTTATACAATAGGAATGCTAACAGACACAAGAGCAGCAATGTCAGCACATAGGATGCCAACAGACATTTTGCCAGCGCAAGCACCGGAATCCCTTCTTTTCTCTCTCCCTCTTTTCCCATGTTATTCCTCCTTTTTACCTATGTAAAATGTATATTCAGATTTTCCGGAAAACTTGACAACTATTCCTGTCCTATTGTATATTGTTGCTTAATAACATATAAACGGGGCATATGCCTACTATATTAAAAAAGGAGTGAACTTTTTTGGATACCTCTGGTGTCATACAACTTGTCTCTATTGTAGTTCTTATTTTTCTATCCGGCTTTTTCTCTTCTGCCGAAACCGCATTATCCACGGTAAATCGTGTACGGATGCGTACTCTGGAAGAAGAAGGCAACAAGCGTGCTGCACGCGTCAACAAAATTCTGGACAATTACAGTAAAATGATCAGTACCATCCTGATCGGTAATAACATTGTAAATCTGACCGCATCTTCCCTGGCAACAACATTAGCTATGCGAATTAATCTGGCAGTAGGTATTGCTACCGGTATTTTGACCATTGTCGTATTGCTCTGCGGAGAAATCGTTCCCAAAACATGGGCAATCCTTTCCTCGGAGAAGCTGGCATTATTATATTGCAATATCATCTACTTCCTGATGCAGGTACTTACTCCCGTGATCTTTATTGTAGATCTGCTGTCACACGGAATCATGCGGCTGTTACATATCGATCCGAACAAAAAAGCCAGCGCCATGACCGAGAGCGAACTGAAGACCTATGTGGATGTCAGCCACGAAGACGGCGTTATTGAATCCGAAGAACGTAAACTGATCTATAATGTGTTTGATTTTTCCGATGCACATGCCAAGGATATCATGATTCCCCGGATCAATATGGTGACGGTCAGTCTGGACGCCACCTATGACGATGTTCTGGAAGTATTTCGCGATTCCATGTACACCCGTCTTCCGGTATATGAGGATGACAAAGACAACATCATCGGTCTGATCAATATCAAGGACTTCATTCTGACGGAGGATCAGAGTGCTTTCCATGTGGGCAACATTCTGAGAGATGCTTACTATACCTACGAGTATAAAAAAATTGCAGATCTCATGTATGAAATGCGGGAAAAGACCACCAATGTTTCTTTCGTACTGAATGAATACGGTGCTACCGTAGGTATGATCACTCTGGAGGATCTGCTGGAAGAGATTGTTGGCGAAATCCGTGATGAATATGATGAAGATGAAGAAGAACTGATTCAGAAAATGTCTGATGACACTTATCTCGTAGAAGGCAGCATGAAACTGGATGATATCAACGATGCCCTGGGAACGGATCTGGACAGTGAAGATTACGATTCCATCGGCGGACTGATCATCGATTGTCTGGACCGTCTGCCGGAGGATGGCGAAGAAGTCACTCTGGAAAATGGTATTCACTTAAAAGTGCAGGGTATCGACCAGAACCGTATTATCAAAGTGCTGATGACGATTCCGGAGCCCGCCGCCGAACATGATGAGGACAGTTCCACTGCTTCCGAAGAACATGAATAGGTTTCTGCGTACCATGAATAATGAAAGGAAACATAATGTCTCAAGATAAACAAGATGTACAAAACAAGAAAACAAAAATGACTTCAAAACAGATCTTCGCGATTATAGGGATCGTGGTGCTGGTACTTTTATATCTCGTAACACTACTGGCCGCAATCTTCGACAGTTCTGCCAGTCATGCGCTGTTCGCTGCCTGCCTGTTAGCCACCGTGGCGATTCCTCTCCTCATCTGGATCTATACCTGGATGTTCGGAAAGCTGACGAACCGGTCCACCTTCGCAGATTTTCATCCCGAAGATAAGAGTACTAATGATAATAAATAAATTGAAAGTTAGTTGGCTAACCGTTGGCTAACATACTGGCTAGCCATCCGTAGCCCCGGCTGCATATAAGAAACGCTGACATCACTTGCGTTCGGAAACAGAGCGCAGCGGTACGTAAGCGAGGAAAGTACCCTCGCTAAGTGCCGGCGTCTGTTTACGGTCAGCTTATTCTTATATGCAACCGGGGCTACTGGGTTACGGAAAACTTTAGAACCACAGAATTTCCAGAGTGAGCAGATAGCTTTGGGAGTTTTGGTTTGTTCAGAGTGTTTTGGGTCTATACAGAAAAATTGCGTTAAATGATCCCTTTTTTCTGGCAATATCTATAGAAATATCCCGAAAATGGGTCTATACAAAAAAACTTG
>JBNMHS010000111.1:0-5678 GCA_050872885.1 Acetatifactor sp. | reverse complement strand
ACCCTGCAAACCCGAAGATACATAAAGCCACCACCGGTCCCGAAATCTGGAACGACACCGATGGAAAGGTTGACATCTTCGTAGCAGGTGTAGGTACCGGCGGAACTGTGACCGGTATCGGTACTTATTTAAAATCCAAGAATCCCAATGTGAAGATCGTAGCTGTAGAGCCTGCGGATTCTCCCGTACTTTCCGGCGGACAGCCCGGACCCCATAAGCTGCAGGGTATCGGTGCAGGATTCGTTCCTTCCGTTCTGAATACCGGCATTTACGATGAGATCTTCACCGTTACCACAGATCAGGCATTCAGCACCGGCCGTCTCATTGCACATAAGGAAGGTATTCTCGTAGGAATCACTTCCGGTGCAGCTCTGTATGCGGCAGCACAGATCGCAAAGCGCCCGGAAAATGCAGGCAAGACTGTAGTGGCACTGCTTCCCGATTCCGGTGACAGATATCTGTCTACCCCGATGTTTGCGGAAGCTTAAGAGAATTTTGTAGAACTGGACAGACTTGCATTCTTGTGTTAGAATGTATGGCATGGTACTAGGAATTCAAGGAATTCGCGCATTTTTCCCCTTTTTTAAAGCGTGAACCTGGAATGGAGGAACTTATGGAACCGATCATTCAGATCAAGAATGTAACAAAAACTTTTATTGGCAAAGATAATCAGGTAGAGGCCTTAAAAGGCATCAGCCTGGATATCAATAAAGGAGACATCTACGGCATCATCGGTATGAGTGGTGCCGGAAAGTCTACCCTGGTGCGTTGCCTGAACTATCTGGAAAAGCCTACCACGGGTACGGTTGTGGTGGAGGATCAGGATCTTTCGACTCTGTCGGAGGCTGAACTTCGTAAAGTTCGTACAGGCATCGCAATGATCTTTCAGCATTTTAATCTGCTTATGCAGAGAAGTGTCATCGACAATGTATGCTTCCCCATGGAGATCGTGGGTGTGAAAAAGGCAGCGGCAAGAAAGCGTGCCATGGAACTGCTTGAGATCGTAGGACTGAGGGAAAAAGCAGATGCGTATCCTTCGCAGTTGTCCGGTGGTCAGAAGCAGCGTGTGGCAATTGCAAGAGCACTTGCCAATACCCCCAAGATCCTGCTGTGCGATGAAGCTACCAGTGCACTGGATCCGACCACGACCAAAGAGATCCTGAAGCTTTTGCAGGATATCAACAAACAGTACGGCATCACTATCGTGATCATTACGCATGAGATGGCTGTGGTACAGGAGATCTGTTCCCATGTGGCTATCATTGATGCCGGAGAGCTGGCAGAGCACGGAACGGTGGAAGAGGTATTCTCAAGACCGAAGTCTCAGGCAGCCAAAAAACTGGTATTTATGATGAATCCTACAGCGAAAGAGATGTCCGGCAAGCGATGCATCCGCATCGTGTTTACCGAGAATTCTTCTTTCGAACCTGTAATCGCCAATATGGTATTGGAGTGCAAGGCTCCTGTCAACATCCTGTTAGCGGATACCCAGGACATCGGCGGTATCGCTCATGGACAGATGATCTTGCAGCTGCCGGAAGACGAAATGGCAGCGAACAAGATGATCCATTATTTACAGGAGAGAAAACTGGAAGTGGAGGAGCTGAAAGACTATGTGGGATAATGCAACGATTATGATGCTGGTGGAAGGCACCTTTGTTACTCTGTATATGACGTTGGCGACGACGATCATGGGTTATGTACTCGGTCTGCCGATGGGAATTCTGTTGGTAGTGACCGCACCGAAGGGACTTCGACCGAACAAGATTATTTATAAGATATTAGATGTGATCGTCAACGTCGTTCGAAGCTTTCCGTTTTTGATCTTGCTGATCGTAATTCAGCCGTTGACACGTATTATCGTAGGAAAAAGCTACGGCCCGACAGCAACGATTGTTCCGTTAACATTGGCAGCGGCACCGTTTATTGCCAGAATGGTAGAGTCCTCTCTGCTGGAAGTAGATCACGGAGTGATCGAAGCAGCACAGAGTATGGGAGCTAATCTCTGGACGATCATCTGGAAAGTAATGATCGGAGAAGCAAAGACTTCCCTGATCGTCAATGTAACGATCGCACTGGGGACGATTCTGGGATATTCCGCTATGGCAGGTATCGTCGGCGGTGGCGGTCTGGGTGATATCGCGATCCGTTACGGTTACTACCGTTACGAGAGCGGAATCATGTGGGTGACCGTGGTATTACTGGTATTGCTGGTGCAGTTGATGCAGTATGCAGGAATGAAGTTATCCAAGAAACTGGATAAGAGAACCAGATAAAAAGGGTTGAGACAGATGCATGGCATCTGATTCAATAAAGTTAAAAATTTTAACAAAAGATTTTAGGAGGAGAAGTGTTATGAAAAAGAAAGTTATCGCTTTGATCGCAGTTGCAGCATTGTCCGTGAGCGCACTGACCGGCTGCGGCAGCAAGGGAACAGATGACAAGACTATCAAAGTAGCAGCAACCGCTGTACCTCATGCAGAGATCCTGGAGGCAGCAAAGCCTCTGTTAGAGGAGCAGGGTTATACTCTGGAGATTCAGATTTTTGATGACTATGTACAGCCTAATTTAGTAGTAGAGTCCGGTGATTTCGATGCCAACTATTTCCAGCATATTCCTTATCTGGAGAGCTTCAACGAGGAGAAGGGTACTCATTTGGTAAATGCCGGCGGCATCCACTATGAGCCTTTCGGACTGTATCCCGGAACCGAGACTAGCCTGGACAACATTGACAATGCAACCATCGCAGTACCTAACGACACCACCAACGAGGCACGTGCTCTGTTACTGTTACAGGATAACGGTTACATCACCCTGAAGGATGGCGTAGGTCTGACCGCTACTACCAAGGATATCGTTGAGAACCCTCACAATATCACTTTCGTAGAGCTGGAAGCAGCACAGGTTCCCAGAACCCTTCCCGAGGTATCCTTCGGTGTCCTGAACGGTAACTACGCTATGGAAGCAGGCTTAACTGTTGCAGGTGATGCTCTGCTGTTCGAAAGTGCTGATTCCGAAGCAGCAGCTACTTACGTAAACGTAATCGCTGTTAAGGAAGGCAACGAGAATCTGCCTAAGATCAAGGCTCTGGTAGATACTCTGAAGTCTGATGACATCAAGCAGTTCATCAACGACAACTACAACGGAGGCGTTATCCCTTACAAGTAAGGTGAAAACGTTATAATGTAAATAGGTAAAATTCCGGAGAGCATTCCATGACCGGGAGGTGAGGCCTCTGCATGGCATTCATGGATGCTCTCCAGATTTTTTCTTTTGTTTCCACAAATCCTATATGAACTCTGGGAAAAGAACACGATGATAGAATCTGTGGAAACAACGGAAAACAGAGGAACAGGTTTTGAGAAAGGTATGGTATTAAGATGAAAATTTCAACCAAAGGAAGATATGCAGTACGCGTCATGCTGGATCTGGCACTGCATAATACCGGAGAGTGTATTAAGGTAAAGGAGATCGCTGCCAGACAGGGGATTTCCGAAAAGTACCTTGAACAGATCATTGCTGTATTGAATAAGGCGGGATATGTAAAAAGTGTTCGCGGCGCACAGGGTGGTTACCGCATTGCAAAAGATCCGGCGGATTATACGGTGGGAATGATCCTGCGTCTGACAGAGGGCTCTCTGGCTCCGGTGGCATGTCTCGAGGAAGGGGCGGATATCTGTGAACGCTGTGATACCTGTGAGACGTTGGAGGTATGGAGAGAACTCTATGATGCAGTAAACAATGTAGTTGATGGCGTCACCATTGCGGATTTGGTGGAACGGCGCAATAAAAGACTGGAAAACCTGGATTATTCTATATAAATTCAGATTTTATGAGCATAAACAAACAGCCCGGCAGGTTTTCTGCCGGGCTGTTGCCGTTATAAAGAATGAAGGGGGCATTCTTCACAACGGACAAATGTTAACCACAGTCACATACGGTTAACAAGATTAGTATATCAGACAAGGTATAAATGTCAACGAGCAATATAGGACGGTTGACAAATTTCCATCGACAAATATCGCATATAAAAAGACACAAATGTGGTTATCAAAACTACATAAAAAGACATAAAATACCACGAAATGAAATATAATGTCAAAAATACATTGCTTTTTGCTCTACAACGTGGTAAGCTAAACTCTGCAAAGAAGTAGAAAGGTGTATGCGAGAATGAGCGAAGCATTTCATATTATATCGGATGGTTCCTGCGATCTTCCCATGGAACTGACCAAAGAAAAAAATATTACGGTGGTTCCTTTTTATGTGTCTTTTGACGAGGAAAAATATCAGAAAGAGATGGTAGAGATCGGTGTCCGTGAGTTCTATCAGGAGATGGTGGATCATCCGGATGTATATCCGAAGTCATCCATGCCCTCCGTGCAGGATTATGTGGATGCTTTCCTTCCTTTCGTTAAGGCGGGAACTCCGATTATCTGTATCTGTATCACGACCAAGTTCAGCGGTTCCATGCAGTCAGCTCTGAATGCCAAGGCAATCTTAGAGGAAGAGTATCCGGATGCGCAGATTTATGTCAATGATTCTACCGTGGATACGGTCCTTCAGGGAATCTATGTATTGGAAGCAGTACGTCTCAGAGATGCCGGAAAGGGCTATCAGGAGAGTATTGACCGTCTGAATGAGATCAAGAGCTCCGGCAGGATCTTTTTCACTGTAGGTAATATGGAATATTTGAAGCATGGCGGACGTATCGGTAAGGTAGCCAGTGTGGCGGGAAGTCTTTTGGGAATCAAGCCGATCATCACGCTGAAAGAGGGAGAGATTTTCCCTTCCGGTATCGGCAGGAGCCGCCGGAAGACCGTGGATAAAAATATCGATCTGCTGCTGGCCTATCTGGCTGAAGAGAAAGCTGACATCGCAGATTACAGTATCTGTGTCGGCTATGGCTACGACTATGAAGAAGCGGTGGAATTCCGCGACAGACTGCTGGGCAGGCTGCGTGAAAAAGGATATGCCATCGACGAGATCCATATTTTCCAGATCGGCGCCACCATCGGGGTGCACACAGGACCTTATCCGTTGGGAATCGGCGTTGTGAAACGGTCTGTTACGAAGTAAATTGAAAGTTACAAAAACATAACTGCGTATGACAAAAAGACAGTGCTGGGAAGCTGGAGATTCACCTCAGTTTCCACTCAAAACACTGTCTTTTTTGTTGCCTATATTCAATTCCACTATTTAAGGCATAATCGGACAAAATAGTGGAAAATTTCGCTTTTTTAGAATTATATTCCACCATTCAGCGCAAAAACAATGTTTTTTCAAGAATGACCTTATTTATAGATGCATTTTTCTTCTGTTTTGGCTGTTTTTGGTATAAATAGTAGAACTTTTGAGAAATTGCTAACTTGAAAGTTAGTGAATAACCATTGACTAACATACTGGCTAGCCATCCGTAGCCCCGGCTGCATATAAGAAACGCTGACATCACTTACGTTCGTAAACAGAGCGCAGCGGTACATAAGCGGCCAAAGTACGCCCGCAATGCGGCCAAGGGACGCTATGGTACCGGCGTCTGTTTACGGTCAGCTTATTCTCATATGCAACCGGGGCTACTGGTTTACGGAAAACTTTAGAACCACAGAATTTCCAGAGTGAGCAGATAACTTTGGGAGTTTTGGTTTGTTCAGAATGTTTTGGGTCTATACAGAAAAATT
>JBNMHS010000110.1:0-5748 GCA_050872885.1 Acetatifactor sp. | reverse complement strand
TCCAAAGCCGCCGTGGAATGGTGTAAAAGGAACTCCCTGCTCTTCAAACACATCACCAAATGTCCAGTAGGAATAGGATTCATTCACATCTCCCAATCTGGAAAGCTGCTGTGCTATAAGGGCCGCATTCAGGTTTGTATCATGAATGACGCCCTGAGGAGTATAGGAGCTGTTGAACTCCGTGATATGAATCTGCAGACCCTTATATTCCGGGAAACTGTCAATAATATCTCTGGTTGTTTTTAAATTGGCAAAGCCGTCCTCTGCCTTCATCAGTTCAGAATATGCATAATGTCCAATACATTCCGGCGGATCAATGGTGTAATGATGTCTGGTTACGAAATCCACTGGTATGTGATTCTCATGGCAATATTCCATAAATGCCTGAATCCATTTCTCATCCGTTCCTCCACAAACAGCAGGGCCTCCTACACGGAATCCCGGATTCACTTCCTTTATGGCATCAAAGGTTCTATGGAACAGCTTAAAATATTCCTGCATATCCGCATTTTCCCAGAAGCCGCAAAGATTGGGCTCGTTCCATACTTCAATGGGCCATTGAATAACTTCCTCTTCTCCATAGCGTCCCATCAGATGCCGCAGCAATGAACGCACCATATTACACCACATATCATAATCTTTTGGAGGAGTGGTATTTCCCTGCCAGTAAAAGATAGTCTGGCTTCCACTTGCCAACTTTTTAGGCATAAAACCCAGTTCAAGAAAAGGTCTGAGCCCCACCTTCTTATAGGCATCCATTACTCTATCCAGATAAGTATAGTTGTACTCGACCCTTACCTTACCATCCTCCTCATAGGTCTGAAAGATCGCCATATCATCACAGAATAATCCATGTCCCCGGATATGCTTAAATCCGATTTCCTTTTGAACCAAGCGCAGCTCCTCCTGATATTCTTCTGTCAATGCAAGCCCCATTCTTCCGGTTCCCACACAATAATCTACATTATTGTGAAAAAAGGCCTTTGAATCCTTTGTAATCACGATCTTTTTTCTGTCATTCTCTGTTGCCCCACCCAAAGTTACCATGCATGTATCTCCTTCTTCTAAATCATGTTCCTATGCAGTCACGCATAAGATGTCTGACCGCTGCACGATCCGCAGCTCTCTTATGACGATTGCCATATTAATCTGATAATATCGCATTGATATAAAGTTTCCAATGATTTATACTATAAGAAAATTGATATATCCTCTGATGTATCAGAACGGAGATTCCAGATGACTGAAATTGAATTTGTCGGCTACAGTGCCGTTCACCCCTCAGATTTTATATATGATGTTCCGAATGGCTTTACAGGCTATCTTCTGCTTCTTTTCGACTCTCCCTCGGAGCTGCTCATAGACGGAAGACTAATGCGGACAGCCGCCAATTCTGCTATTCTGTATACACCAGGAAGCAGGATTTATTACCGTGCTGCCGGTGAAGAATACCGGAATGACTGGATTCGTTTTCGTTCCGATCACTCCTTCGTGAAGCTGTTTCCGTTAACAAACACCCCATTTCCCGTAACAGATCCGGAATACTGTCATCAGCTTTTTAAATTACTAACCTGGGAGTCCGCCTTTTTCTCCTCTGAAAGCGAATCAAACATTACTCACCTGCTGCGGGTTCTGTTCTCCAAATTAAGAGAAGGAATCCAGAATGAGTCCCCGGGTATTCACGATCATGAGCTGATTGCATTGCATAAGATGATCTACAATAATCCTCAGCTTCCATGGAATATAAACATGATGGCTGCGAAGCTTCACTTAAGTCCCAGTCATCTTCAGGCTCTCTATCACCGCAAATTTGGCTCCTCCTGCATGGACAATGTCATCGAAGGACGTCTGCGCCGTGCACAGGATTTATTAGAGTACAGCGAATACTCCATCCGCGACATTTCCGAGCAATGTGGTTATAATAATGTAGAGCATTTCTGCAGACAGTTCCGTCAGCATAACGGCTGTACCCCCGGACAATACCGGAAAAATGCATCAGCGGGAAGCAACAAAAGACTTCTCACCCACAATACCCTGGGAGGAAGGGAGTTTGAGAAGATTAATCGAAATATCCGGAAATAGTGATACTGATATGGCAGATGAGAAGACAAGATTCTCGAAAGAGAGCATCTTGCAGCAGGCAGCTACTTCCATGCTTGCTCAGGCAGAGGATGAATAAATTCTTCTTTTTCCCATTGCAAATCCCCCATTTTACTGTATGATAGAGATAGATTAACAGTAAGGAGGCATACAGTTATGTTGCAGATTAAAAATCCGGTTTTGCCGGGATTTAATGCAGATCCATCCATTATCCGTGTGGATGATACATATTACATTGCGAACTCTACGTTTGAGTGGTTTCCGGGAGTTCGTCTGCACGAGTCAAAAGATTTAGTACATTGGAATCTTCTTCCATCCGCATTGTCCACGACGACATTGCTTGATATGAAGGGAAATCCGTCATCGGGAGGTATCTGGGCGCCGGATCTTTCCTATGCAGATGGAAAATTCTGGCTGATTTACACGGATGTAAAAGTAACCGAAGGACCGTTCAAAGATATGATCAATTATCTGACGACGGCAGAAGATATCCGCGGACCATGGTCGGATCCGATCCGTGTCAATGGTGTGGGATTTGACGCATCGTTGTTCCATGATGATGACGGACGCAAATACCTTGTTCAGCAGACATGGGATCATCGCGAATACCACCATGCTTTTGACGGTATTACAGTGACAGAATTTGACACAGAGACAATGAAATTAAAACCGGAGACAGCACGTACGATCTACGCCGGAACGGACGTTAAACTGGTTGAGGGACCACATTTGTATAAGATCAACGGATATTATTATCTGTTTGCTGCACAGGGTGGAACCGTTTGGACACATCAGGAAGTAGTAGCTCGTTCAAAGACGTTAGATGCGTTGAGTTTTGAGACAGAGCCTGGTGATCCGTTTATTACAAACTTTGATACGCCGGAACTTGAGATCCAGAAGCAGGGACATGGTGCTCTCGTAGAGACTCCCGGCGGTGAGTGGTATTATGCAAGTTTGTGTGGAAGACCGTGGCACCACGAAAATGAAAGTTCGATTGACCCACGCGGCTGGTGTCCGCTTGGCCGTGAGACGGCAATTCAGAAAGTATACTGGGATGAAGAAGGCTGGCCTCGTATCGAGGGCGGACATGGCGGAAAAGTGCTTGTGGATGCGCCGAAAGATGCAATCCTGACAGAAGCACCGGCAGATCATTCGATGCATGATGAATTTGACACACCAAAACTTCATGATGAGTGGAATACCCTCCGCGTACCATTTACCGAGGAAATGGGTACGACAGGGGATGGCAGGCTGACATTGGTCGGAAAAGGATCCCTCTGCAATAAGCATGAGCTTTCGTTGGTGGCAAAACGCTGGCAGGCATTTAACTTTGATGCCGAAGTGAAAGTGAAATTTGATCCGTTCAACTATCAGCAGATGGCTGGATTGACAAATTTTTACAATGATAAGCACTGGTCATTCGCTTTCGTTACGTGGAATGAGAAAAATGGCCGCGTGATCGAAGTGGCAGAGTGCAATCGTGGCGGATATCGTTCGTTCCTTCGCGACGATGCGATTCCGGTGCCGGATGATGTTGAATTTGTATGGCTTCGCACAAAAGTAAGAAAGCAGTCTTACAGCTACGAGTATTCCTTTGACGGAAAGAACTATACAGAGATTCCGGGCACACTGGATGCCGCTGTATTGTCCGATGATTACGTACTCCAGTCATACGGTGGATTCTTCACCGGAGCATTTGTCGGCATGGCATGCGTGGACTACTCCGGATACGATCAGACAGCAGAATTCCGCAGTTTTGACTATAAAGAACTGGATTAATCAATTGCAAGAGCCTTTTTTAAACCAGGCTCAATCAGATGGCTGGCGATGCCGCAGAGGATTCCGGGAAAAAGAACGAAAAGTCCGGGAACCAGGAAGACGATGAGGCAGGCGCCGGCCATTGTAAATAATAAGATGAAAGTTTCTTTGATGTGACCTGCCATCAGGCGCACGGAGAGCAGAAGAACTGCCGGAAATGAAGCGCGCAGGTGTGAGATCACGGCAAAGATATAGCTGAACCTGTTTTGGACTGTCCCCACATTCCTCTCCGATCAGCTCAATACTCTTCTTTCCTAAATTATGGTCCACCTGACCACATTTTCTTCTTCCGGCTTTTCGTTTGATTGCTTCGTACTTCATCTTATAAGCAAATGCTTTTTCACTTGGGCTGATCATTTCTCTTTGTAGGTTTGAATCAACCATAGATACAACCGCTTCATCATCTTTTAATACGCGAATGATCACAGGTACCTTACGATAACCAATCTTTTCAGCTGCAAATTTTCTTCTGTGGCCCGATATGATCTCATAAGTTCCATCCTGCTTAGGTCTGACTATCAGAGGATTTAATATTCCATACTTCTTAATACTCTCTTGAATCTGATGTTGTCTACCTCTTATCCAATCCATTTTTTAATTTCAAAATATCTTTTCTGATTTTTTCAATGACTATCTTAAATTCCTCATCACTTTTTCCTGTTGGATCTTCAAGTTCCCAGTTATCATCAAACGGTCTTCCTATAAATGGACATCCCACATTACACCCCATTGATATTGCAATATCCGGATTTGGAATATCACTAATCAGCTTACTGAACTGCCCATCTGCTTCCATATCTATATTATATAATTCCTTCATAATACGGACAGCATCTTGGTTGATCTGTGGTTTTGTTTCTGTACCCGCCGAATAACTTTGAAACACATCTGATGCCAGATGTCTTCCAAAAGCCTCAGCAATCTGACTTCGGCAGGAATTATGGACACAAATAAATGCCACTTTTACATTACTCATGAAATGGACACCTCTCCTTTATACACTGCTCATTAAAATCTGTGAATTCGCATTGCATTTGTTCGTATTGCAATGTTACTCCATAATGAGCATTCACATAATCAATACCATTCTTAAATGCTATCATTGCATCTCTCTTGCAGCATCTTGGTCCGTTTATGGCTCCTCATTCTCCAATTGCTTTCGAGGTAAACTGCATATGATTTCCCCATGTTCCATCTGTTGAAAGCGGACCTGTTCCGTCGATGATTGCAAGTGCAGCGCCAATGGATGTGATTGCTCCGCATATTCCCCATAAACCGCACATTGCTCCCGGCATCCGAAGTCCTTCTGACATCAGCCTGTCCAATGCCTGTTCTAAGTCTATCTCTCCACCTGCGTTTTTGTAGGCTACTAGCAAACTTGCACCATCTAATATATGGTGTTCCGGTCCATGAATGCTGATATATTCCTTCTCTGCAATCTGCTTAAAAATAACAACCGGATTTGTTCCCTGTTCTTTCTTTATATCTTTTACAATCAGTTCTGCTTTTTCTCTTACTGTCATAGAAACCTTCCTTTCGGATTTTTGCTGATATACTTGACACTTTTGAAGTCCACCTTAATCATCATTGGATAAATCATAATCCAGATTAATAAAGCCATACATTTTCATGTACAGCTTTAAAAACTGGAATTTGGAACGTACTTTATAAATTTTTTCCGATCCCCTCAAGTTCGTTCATGGAATCCTTGTTTTTTTCAAGTTCATCTCTGGCTGTTGCGTAATATGATTTTTTGAAAAGCATATCCCATGAAAGATATTTTGCCATACAGTCAAATTGCTTATCAATCAGCTCATACTGTATACTGTC
>JBNMHS010000109.1:0-5841 GCA_050872885.1 Acetatifactor sp. | reverse complement strand
TCCTTGTTGATAATGGTGTTTGTGGTGAACTCATTATACTTCTTTTAGGAGGACAATGCTCTTTTTATTTGCAAACCTCCAATAAATCAAGGTTTTAAAGGATTTAAAACAATAAAAAACAGGTAGTTTTTGACACTACCTTACAAGAATGAGGAGAAATTAAAATGAACGAAAATCCGGCATACAAATCCGGCTTTGCCACACTGATCGGACGCCCCAATGTAGGAAAATCCACCCTGATGAACCGTCTGATCGGACAGAAGATCGCAATTACATCCAACAAACCGCAGACCACGCGTAACCGTATCCAGACCGTGCTGACGCTGGAGGAAGGTCAGATCGTCTTCCTGGATACTCCCGGTATTCACAAGGCGAAAAACAAGCTGGGCGACTACATGGTAAACGTTGCGGAGCACACATTAAACGATGTGGATGTGATCCTGTGGCTTGTGGAGCCGACGAATTTCATCGGTGCCGGAGAACGTCATATTATCGAACAGTTAAAGAAGACCAAAACGCCTGTGATCCTGGTGATCAACAAGACAGATACCGTGAAAAAAGATGACATTCTGGCTTTTATCGACACCTATCGCAAGGAACTGGATTTTCAGGAGATCGTTCCGGTATCTGCCCTGAAGGGCGACAACACGGATGTATTGATCCAATGCATCTTAAAATATCTGCCTTACGGTCCGGCATTTTATGATGAGGATACGATCACCGATCAGCCCATGCGCCAGATCGTGGCGGAGCTGATCCGCGAAAAGGCACTGCGTCTGCTCTCAGAGGAGATCCCTCACGGTATCGCAGTGACGGTAGAGAGCATGAAGGAACGCGGCAGAATCTGTGATATCGAAGCCACCATTATCTGTGAAAGAGATTCCCACAAGGGCATCATCATCGGAAAAGGCGGACAGATGCTGAAAAAGATCGGTTCCCAGGCACGTCCGGAGATCGAAGATATGCTGGAGATGAAGGTCAATCTGCAGCTCTGGGTAAAGGTGAAAAAGGACTGGAGAGACAGCGATATTTTATTGAAGAATTTTGGATATAATCCGAAAGACATCGAGATGGGCGAATAGAAAAACGAAATTTGCAGACCCTATTTTTACAGAGGATGACACTGATAGAAGAGGGGGATGCGTAAGATGCAGTTTTCGAATTACTGGCAGCAATTTGAACATACCGGAAAAGTGGAGGACTATTTAAATTATCTGTACAACACAGACAGAGAGTACACCACAGATGTGTCAAAAGAATGCTGCCCTGAAAACTGCAGGGCGGAAGGGCGCGTATACCCTGCCGCCGGGGAGGATGGATCATGCAGGAATCCCTGTATGTAACAGGAATTGTATTAAAACAGTCACCGTTCGGTGAATATGACAGGCGGGTATGCCTGCTCACCAGAGAAAAAGGGAAGATTACTGCTTTTGCCAGAGGGGCGAGAAAACCGGGCAACCGGCTGGCGGCAGCGACCAACCCTTTTGCTTTTGGTACGTTTCGACTGTATGAGGGAAGAAATTCTTACACCATATCTGAAGCGGATATCCGGAATTATTTTGAAGAACTGATGACAGACTATGTGGGAGCCTGTTACGGTATGTACTTTGCGGAAGTAGCAGACTATTACTGCAGGGAGAACAATGATGAAAGGGAGATGCTGAAACTGCTGTATCAGTCTCTCAGGGCTTTGTGTGCACCTGCACTTCCCAATGAGCTGGTACGCAGCATCTTTGAGCTGAAAGCAATCGCGGTAAACGGAGAATACCCGGGACCGCCGGGCGGAAGAAAACTTGAAGAATCTACGATATATGCCCTGAACTACATAGCGGAGAGCACTGTGGAGAAGTTATATACTTTTACCGTATCGGATAAGGTCCTTGTCGAACTTTCACAGATCGCATCGGAATATCGGAAGCGTTTCATGGACAGGTCGTTCAAAAGTCTTGAAATACTCAAAACTCTATGTTAAAATCGGATAAGGCTGATGCCGAAAAGGAGACTCATTTATGAGGCATAATATGAAGAAAAAGTTTTTTGCGGCAGTACTTGCGTGTACACTTGTCCCGGTTTCACTGAGTGGCTGCGGTAAGGCGGCAAAGCTTCCGGACACGGTGGTGAATACTTCCCTGGTGGTGGATAAGGACGGCAGAGTGACATCTTATCTGGTGGATACTTTTGACAAAGATTTCTACAGCCTGGACGGACTGAAGGAAATGGTGCAGAATGAGGCGGACGCCTTTAACATTGCACATACGGATGCGTCGGAAGATCCCCTGGTAGTCAAGGCAGTCCAGAGCGTAGGCGAGGGTGCCACGGTGCAGGTCGTGGAAGAGTTCACCGATACAAAGGTTTACGAGGAATACACGGAAAAAGAGCTGTTCTACGGAACCAGAGTGGAAGCACTGGCAGACGGGATCAGTGTGAATCTGGATCTGGTAAATGCAGAGGACGGAACACCGGCGGATCAGGAAAAGCTGGAAAAAGCACTGGAGAAAAACCATCTGCTTATTACGAATGCAAGCGCATACATTTACTGCCCGTATCAGGTATTGTACGTCAGTGAAGGCGTAGTCATGGGAGAGGACGGTTATGTGGATGCTTCCCAGTCCGACGGCGTTGTAACGATACTGATGAAAAAGTAGATCTGCAGGCAGGCCCGCAGACCTTATCATCGCCGGTAAGTGAGGCGGTGATCCGTGATTATGGTATTAATATACAAATATATAGCAAGAAAGGTTTGGTACTGACATGGAAAAGACAATGGAGAAAATCGTAGCCCTGGCAAAAGCAAGAGGTTTTGTATATCCCGGTTCCGAGATCTACGGCGGACTGGCAAATACCTGGGATTACGGTAATCTTGGCGTGGAGCTGAAGAATAACGTGAAAAAGGCATGGTGGCAGAAGTTCGTTCAGGAGAGTCCTTACAACGTAGGTGTGGACTGCGCGATCCTGATGAATCCCCAGACATGGGTAGCCAGCGGACATCTGGGCGGTTTCTCCGATCCTCTGATGGACTGTAAGGAATGCCATGAGCGTTTTCGTGCCGACAAACTGATCGAGGATTTCTGCGAAGAGAACGGTATCGCACTGGAAGGCAGCGTAGACGGCTGGAGTCAGGAAGAGATGAAGAATTTCATCGAGGAGCACAATGTTCCCTGTCCTACCTGCGGTAAGCACAACTTTACCGATATCCGTCAGTTCAACCTGATGTTCAAGACATTCCAGGGCGTTACCGAGGATGCGAAGAACACAGTATATTTAAGACCCGAGACAGCACAGGGTATTTTCGTTAATTTTAAAAATGTGCAGAGAACTTCCCGTAAGAAGATTCCTTTCGGTATCGGACAGATCGGTAAGTCCTTCCGTAATGAGATCACACCCGGTAACTTTACTTTCCGTACCAGAGAGTTCGAGCAGATGGAGCTGGAGTTCTTCTGTGAGCCCGGCACCGATATGGAATGGTTCCAGTACTGGAGAGGTTTCTGCCGTGACTGGCTGCTGTCCTTAGGTATCAAGGAAGACGAGATGAGACTGCGTGACCATTCTCCCGAGGAGCTGTGCTTCTACAGTAAGGGAACCACAGATATCGAGTTCCTGTTCCCGTTCGGCTGGGGTGAACTGTGGGGTATCGCTGACAGAACCGATTACGATCTGACCCAGCATGCCAATACCTCCGGCGAAGATATGACTTACTTTGATGACGAGAAGAAGGAGAAGTACATTCCTTACGTTATTGAGCCTTCTCTGGGAGCAGACAGAGTGGTTCTGGCATTCCTGTGTGCCGCTTATGACGAGGAAGAACTGGAAGGCGGAGATATGCGTACCGTGCTTCGTTTCCATCCCGCACTGGCACCGGTAAAGATCGGTGTGCTGCCTCTGTCCAAGAAGCTGAACGAGGGCGCAGAGAAGATTTACGCACAGCTTTCCAAGAAGTATAACTGTGAATTTGACGACAGAGGAAACATCGGTAAGAGATATCGTCGTCAGGATGAAATCGGTACTCCTTTCTGCGTAACTTACGACTTTGATTCCGAGACTGATGGATGCGTTACCGTTCGTTTCCGTGATTCCATGGAACAGGAGCGTGTTGCGATCGCAGATCTGGATGCTTATTTTGCAGATAAGTTTACTTTCTAAGATCATAATAAATATAGGGAGCAGAAGTCTTTCTGCTCCTTTTTTGTGGGAATACTGAAAGTGATTGATGGTAGGAATGTCGGGGGCAAGTGAATGAAATTTGAGAAAACGAAAGTGAAGAAGATGCTGCAGCCGGGAAAACACAGGATATGGTTTGCGTTGTTTCTGGCTGTTTTTTTAGAACTGACCGTATTTCAATATCGGACTTACCGGACCATGTTTAATGAACCGCTGGAGGTGTCTCCGACCGTTTATGCAGGCGGTATTCAAAATGCGGACGGCAGTTTCAGCGTGACGGATTCACTGAGACTGAAAACGGTAAATATGGAAGAAGATGTAAATTCACTGTATTTTTCTTTCAGCAGACAGAATAGTGAAGGAGAGGAATGTGAAGGTGCCTATATTTCTGTCTGTGTAAGGGATGAGGCAAATGAAGATTATTATGCGCTGGGGGACAGACAGATCCTGAAAGAGGTGCCGTCCACAGGCTATATGATTTTACATATGTCGGGAAAGATGCACAGCATGGTGATCTCGTTTATTGCTGCTGAGGGAGAGACAATCAGGGTAGAGAATATGACCCTGAATCCCAGGATTCCCATGCGCTTTTCGGCACTTCGGCTGCTTCTGACATTTTTGACGATCCTGTGGATACAATTAGTTTTACGACCGGTAGGATCGATTCTCCCGGAAAAAAAGATACTGATCACGGTGATTGCGCTGCAGGCTGCCCTGTTTGTGGGAGCAGTCCTGCTGAATCCTATATACAGAGAGGTACCGTGGGAACATCATACACAGTATCACAAACTGGCGGTAGCACTGAGTCACGGGCATCTGTATCTGGAAGAGGCGCCGCCGGATTCCCTGACAGCCATGGAGAATCCGTACGACTTTAAGACCAGAGACCGGATATTGGAAAATGCCGGCGAAACGTGCCTGTGGGATGTGGCTTATTACAAGGGAGCGTATTATGTGTATTTCGGTGTGGTCCCGGTGATGCTCTTTTATCTGCCGTGGTATCTGCTGACAGGAACGGCATTTCCGACCTGGATCGGTATTATGATCGTCGGGATAGCCTTTATCGGCGGAACTTTCTGGCTGTCGTCCCTGCTTCGCAGAAAATATTTCCCGGAGACGCCTTTTATAACGTGGATCTTTACTACAGTATTGATGATCAACGGATGCGGGACCCTGACGATCATGAGGAGACCGGATTTTTATTCGCTGCCTATCCTGATGGGAGTTACGCTGTCGATATTCGGAATCGCTTTCTGGCTGGCTTCCGTGAAAGAGGAAGAGGTTACGGCCTGGCAGCTTGTGGCCGGATGCCTGTGCATGGCATTGGTGGCCGGGTGCCGGCCGCAGCTGTTGCTGGGATCGTTACTGATATTTCCTATATACTGGAAAGCGGTATTTGAAAAAAGACAGCTGTTTTCCAAGGATAGTGTCGGAAGGACAGTCCTGGCGATCCTGGCATATGCGGTGGTTGCGGTACTTCTGATGATATATAATTACAAGAGATTCGGATCGCCGTTTGACTTTGGGGCAAATTACAATCTGACCACGACTGATATGACCGGAAGGGGAATAGAGGCAGGAAGAATTCCGTTTGCGTTGTTTACGTATTTATTCCAGCTGCCGAATTTGTCGGCAGTGTTCCCTTATATTCGGGAGACTGCACAAAAGACGGCATATCTGGGT
>JBNMHS010000108.1:0-6696 GCA_050872885.1 Acetatifactor sp. | reverse complement strand
GTATATCACTGCCGTTTTCAGTACCTCCAGACTGCTTGCCGGAATCAGAAGCTCCGGTTCCTTACGTTGTGTCATTCTTATCCTCATTTCTGCGCACGCCTTTTGCGCATAACGAGTTTGTGCCAAGTGCGCGCAGGCACAAATCTCGCGTGTGAAAAATTTATTTTTCACACTGTTCTCCTATCACATAAAAAGCCACACAACATTCCTGCTGTGTGGCGAAAATAAGATCAATATCCTGAAAAATCCACTGCCCTTACGGGTTTTATGATTCTTGATTCAATTTTGTTCCAGAGCGTATTATAGGGAAGAAAACGCATTCTGTCAAGCCTGCAGACTTAAGATTTTTGCAAACAGCTGTGCACCTTCCTGTGCCTGATAGATATTGATCCCGTCAATATCCGTGCTGTGATTGGCAAATGCTGGGTACAGGAATCCGGCTTCCGGTTTTCCTGCTTCGTAATCTCCGCTGACCGGACTGATCGTGCCGATCAGGAACTGATAGACTTCCTCGGATTCCCACTGGTTCTCCTTATCCTTCCCCTTGGTCGGCACATCATAACTGCCAAAGAAAAGGTAGATTGCATAAGGATACCCCGGCTGATATCTCTCCCCGATATATTCATACAGAGAATATAACAGCGCATCGTTTTTCAGTTCACACTGGCGTAATGCCTCCAGCAGCTGCATAATGCTGCCCGGTTTCCGCGCTCCCTGATCCAGACGGTAATTTTTCAGATTCACATTCGTATCGGAATAAGGCACTGCCTTGGCAATATTCAGATTCTTCTCTTTTTCACTTCCGGACAATTTCAGAAAATGGGTATTGAAGGTACCGTCGATAAATCCTTCTTCATCCATATATGCTCCTGCAATTCTGGAAAAGCAATTGCGGGATACCGTCATTCTTCTGGTCAGTTCCAGCATGTCTTCTCTGTCTATGTGCATCTTGCTTACCTCTCAAACCTATAACAATTTACTCTTAGTGTTGGTACTTGTTCCGTCCATGTACTCCAGAAGTGAAAGTTTCCCATTCCGGCACTCCAACACCGCCGTCGCACAGTTTCCCATATGAACATGCCAGAAATCTTCCACCGGAATATCCAACACCGGATTCAAAATACTCCGGTTTACACCACCGTGTGCCACTACCAGTACGGTTTCATACGTCCCCTCCAGCGGCAGCAATACCTGTTTCACGAACTCTCCGCTTCTGGCATACAGCTGTGTAAAGCTCTCTGCCCCTTCCGGTGCAATATAACTGCCCGGATTGGAAAACGGCTCTCCCGTCCCTTTGGGAATCGTCCGGATATCAACCCCTTCGCAGGGTCCGAAATTGATCTCTTTTAAGCGGTCATCTGTCGTTAACGTAATTCTGCGCTCCCCTATAATCGTCTCCGCAGTATGCACCGCCCGGATCAAAGGCGAACAAAAGGCGATCTCAAACGGAACCTCTTTTAATCTCTCTGCCGCTTCCGCAGCCTGCGCAAATCCCTGTTCATTCAGGTCAATATCCGTCTGTCCCTGAATCTTCCCTGCCTGATTCCAGGCGGTCTCTCCGTGTCTTACCAAATAAATCTTCATGTATCTTTATCCTCATTTATCCGATTGCTTCTTCGTATTTCATCCACATTCATCTGTTCCAAAATACTACGGTTTCCACTATTCTGTCAACCGATGACAACATAGTAAAGGCAACATTTTCCCACAGGTATCAATGACGTTGTTTGCCCCCAACAGCATTATTTACATAAACACATTAAAAATCCGCTGCATGGCGTGATTTCCATACAGCGGATTCCTATTTGATTATGTGACGCTATTGTGCGATAAGCGATTTCTCCTGACTTTGTCCTCTTGAAATCGTAACAGCCATGCGTAATGCGAGCTATCGCCCTACTTACTGCTGTGCAACATCCTTCATAGAGAAGCTGATTCTGCCCATCTTATCCTTGCCCAGGCATACTACAGTCACTACATCGCCCAGAGTCAGGACATCTTCTACACGGTTGATTCTCTCCTTGGCGATCTTGGAGATGTGTACCATGCCTTCCTTACCGGGTGCGAACTCGATGAATGCACCGAATTCCTTGATGCTTACGACTTTGCCCTTGAAGATCTGACCTTCTTCAAAGTCAGTGGTGATGATCTTCACCATATCCAGAGCCTTGTCCATCATTTCCTTATCGGTACCGCAGATAGATACCTTACCGTCATCGGTAATATCGATCTTTACGCCGGTACGTGCAATGATCTCGTTGATGGTCTTACCGCGCTGACCTACTACATCACCGATTCTGTCGGGATCGATCTGGATGGAGATGATCTTGGGAGCATATTTGCCAACCTCTGTTCTGGGAGCAGAGATTGCAGGCTTCATGCAGGTATCCATGATGAACAGTCTTGCATCACGGCATCTTGCAATAGCACCTTCTACGATAGGTCTGGTCAGACCATGAATCTTAATATCCATCTGGATCGCGGTAATACCTTCGGTAGTACCGGTTACCTTAAAGTCCATATCTCCGAAGAAGTCTTCCAGTCCCTGGATATCGGTCAGCAGTACGAAATCGTCATCGGTCTCGCCGGTTACCAGACCGCAGGAAATACCCGCTACCATCTTTTTGATAGGCACGCCTGCTGCCATCAGGGACATGCAGGATGCACAGGTAGAAGCCATGGAAGTAGATCCGTTGGATTCAAAAGTCTCGGATACGGTACGAATTGCATAAGGGAATTCGTCCTCACTGGGCAGTACAGGAATCAGGGCTCTCTCAGCCAGAGCGCCGTGACCGATCTCACGTCTTCCGGGTCCGCGGGAAGGCTTGGTCTCACCTACGGAATAGGAAGGGAAGTTATAATGATGCATATATCTCTTGCTTACTTCGTTCTCATCCAGGCCGTCGATCTTCTGCTGCTCGGACAGAGGTGCCAGAGTACATACGTTGCAGATCTGGGTCTGTCCACGGGTGAACATAGCGGAACCATGTACACGGGGGATGATGTCAACCTCTGCTGCCAGAGGACGGATCTGGGTGATTGCACGACCGTCGGGACGCTTGTGATCCTTTAAGATCATCTTACGAACGGTCTTCTTCTCATACTGATATACTGCCTCACCCAGGATAGCCAGCCACTCTTCGTTCTCAGCGAAAGCCTCGGTCAGCTTGTCGGTGATCACACGGATATTCTCCTCACGGGTCTGCTTGTCGTCGGTAAATACGGCTTCTTCCATCTCAGCGGGAGATACGATCTTCTTCATCTCCTCGAACATCTCGGCAGGAACTGCACAGCTGGTGTACTCATGCTTCTTCTTGCCTACTTCCGCTACGATCTTATCAATGAAAGCAATGATGGTCTGGTTCACTTCGTGAGCCTTATAGATTGCTTCGATCATGGTAGCCTCAGGGATCTCGTTGGCACCTGCCTCGATCATGATGACTTTCTCTCTGGTAGAAGCAACGGTCAGATTCAGGTCACCCTTCTTCCACTGCTCCTGGCTGGGGTTGATGATGAACTCGCCATCGATCATGCCTACCTGGGTCATAGCACAGGGACCGTCGAAAGGAATATCGGAAATGCAGGTTGCGATTGCAGCACCGATCATGGCTACCAGTTCGGGACGACACTCGGGATCTACGCTCATTACCATGTTGTTCAGGGTTACGTCATTACGGTAATCCTTGGGGAACAGGGGACGCATAGGTCTGTCGATGACACGGCTGGTCAGAATAGCGTTCTCGCTTGCCTTGCCTTCTCTCTTGTTGAAACCGCCGGGGATCTTACCCACAGCGTACATTTTCTCTTCGTACTCTACACTCAGAGGGAAGAAATCGATACCGTCTCTGGGCTTCTCGGAAGCGGTTGCGGTACAGAGAACTGTGGTATCACCATAGTGCATGAATGCACATCCGTTTGCCTGCTTACCTACGCGGTTCACATCTACAACCAAAGGTCTGCCTGCAAGATCCATCTTGTAACTTTGATACATAAATTCCTCCTATCCATCGTATGTGATTTTATCTTTTGCGCCTCCGGCCGGAAGCCCTGATCACGTTACGATATAAATTATTATTTCTACGGTGTGGAGGATTACCGAAACTACTGAAAAATTCACGTTACGCCTGTAACATAAGCTTTTCAGCGGTCTCGGGGCTCACTTCCATACCGAAGTAACCAGAATACATACGGGGCAGATTCCATTTTACGCTGCCCGCGGAAACAGAGAAAGCGGAGCGCCGATGCAATCGGCAGACCCCGCTCACCAGTCAGCATTATTTTCTTAAGCCAAGCTTCTCGATTAATGCACGATATCTCTCGATATCCTTCTTCTTCAGGTACTCCAGAAGACCACGTCTCTGACCTACCATCTTCAGCATACCACGACGAGAATGATGATCCTTGGGGTTCTCCTTCAGATGCTCGGTAAGCTCCTGAATTCTTGCGGTCAGGACTGCTACCTGTACCTCGGGTGAACCGGTGTCACCGGGGGTTCTTGCATACTCGTTCATGATGGCTGTTTTCTTTTCCTTAGAAATCATTTCTTTTTCCTCCTGTTTTTTAAACGCCTGATACTAAGACTAAGGTCGGAGTGTCCGAAATCTGAGCATCGGCTAATCATACTGTTCAACTATAACATAATTTATGTTGGTTGTAAATAGTTATTTTCTCGCCGCTCTCTTCTGTACTTTTTCTTCATACATACGGCTGTCCGCTATTTTTACATAATCGGCAAAGGTCTGATCCGAATCCGGTTCCGTTACAACGGTTCCGATACTCATGGACAACGGGAACGGAAGCTGCTGCGCTTTTCCTTCCGCCTCCAGGGTTCTTCGGATGCGCAGTACCAGGTCTCTGGATGCCTCATCCGACTGATAAGTCTGGAGCAGTACGAACTCGTCCCCACCTGTTCTGGCAGGTACAGCGTCTCTGCTGCTGCACTGCATCAGCGCTCTCGCCGCCGCGCAGATTGCCATATCTCCGTATTCGTGCCCGAAAGTATCATTGATATACTTCAGCCGGTCCAGATCCACGAACAGGATCAACAATCTTCGATTATTTAATTTCGAGATACGGAAAGATTCCTCTCCCAGCTGCTGATATCCCATGCGGTTGTACATACCTGTAAGCGTATCCATAATGTACAAAGAGGAAAGCTTACGGTTCATGTAGGCAAGCATTTCTTTTTTATGCAGATTTTCCATGGATCTGGTCAAGGCGTTCATGATCTGGAACAGGTACTGTTTCTCCATCAGATAGACTGCATTGCGTATAACCACATATCCCACGGTACGTTCCCCGAAATGTAGCGGCAGGAACAGATAATCCTGACCCGGCTTCGGGTAATCAAAAGTAGGGAAGATGCCCTCCACTTCCTGTCTGTCCAAATCCAGTCTCTGATCTCTCTCATAAGCAAAGGTCATCTGCATCTGTCTCGGATAGCCGTGGATGGAAAATCCTTCATCCGACGGTGTGGCATCCAGGTGGATGCTTTTCTCCGCCTCTTTTTTATAGGCATTCAGATGATCATCCAGCACCAGATACATTGCATCGCATTTTAAGGATGGAATGCACTGCGGAATACAGTACATCATTTCCTCAACAGTATTACACTGTGTCATCTCCGCTTCCATGGACAACACTTCTTCGTCAAATTCTTCGCTGTCCACACTGTACATGATCTGGTTCTTCAAATGAGCCCTGGCATCCCGGCTGCTGCCCTTTCCGCAGCCGCAACTTTCCTGCCACAGCATCTCTGTATTGGTAAAATTATATCTCGGCACGCTCTCGCCCGCCCATACTTTCAGCAGGATATCCATGCCTTTGTAGGCAGCCTCTTCACGGATATGGCCCACTGTTGTAATGCTTGGAGTATAAAAGCCCGCCTTGTCGAAATTATCAAATCCTGTGACCTTGAAATCCTTCGGCGCCGTGAATCCCATCTGGGCTGCCGCCTCACACACTGCTACCGCCACATTATCATTAATACAAATCACAGCATCCGGCAGCTGTTTATGAATATCCCACAGATGTCTGTAGCCTTCCAGTCCGCTCTTGTAATCAAATGAACCGTACCAGATGTCGTCTTTTCCTATTTTGATCTTATGTTCTTTTGCATAATCCAGCATCCCCTGCAGGCGACAGCTGCTCTCATAGTTGCTCTGTGCTCCCACCAGCAGCCAGAATTTCTCACAGCCGTGAACTTCATGCAGGTGTGCGATCACCTGTCGCATGGCGGAATAATTATCGATTCCCACATAATAGAAATCTTCCAGTTCATTGGCAATGGATACCACCGGCAGACCGGACTGTTTTGCCCTGTGGATCACTTCCGCGAGCACTGCCGGTGAGCTGATATTATTCAGTTCCAGAATGATCCCGTCGAATTCCGAAAAATCCGGCAGATTGAAAATATTGTATTCCGCCTTATTGTACCCGGCATCCCGGCTCCAGTTACCGGTGCTGTTAAAAATATAGAGGTTTACGTCCTCATTGGTCTCTTTTATCCGCTGTAAAATACCGGCCGGCCAGGCATAGGTAAACAGGCGCCTCCATCCGTCCGTGATCAAAGCTACTTTCCGCATATTTTTCACCCAATTTCCGTCTCTGTTCGAATTCCCTTTGTATCCCGTGCGGGATACCTCTTGTATACAAAAATAGTATCATATTTCCCCTGTAAACGCAATTGTAGAAGAG
>JBNMHS010000107.1:0-6749 GCA_050872885.1 Acetatifactor sp. | reverse complement strand
GAGAATAAACAGGCTGCGCTTTTGAAGATAGGCCTGGATCAGTTCAGCCATATTAATGTCATGTATGGCGCAGCTTTTTCGGATAAAATCCTGAATTGTGCAGCACAGGAACTGATCCGGTTGATGAGAGGAATCGGATATGTGTATCGTCTCTCCGGCGCAAAGTTTGTCGTCAGTTTTAAGAAAATATCCAGACAGGAATTGCAGCAGGCATACGACAGCATTGTGGATTCTTTTGAAAATATTGCCGTAGAAGGCAAACGGATTCCTCTGAAGGTATCTGCCGGCGCTATTTTTATAGAACCGTATATGAAGGAGACCAACGCAATCCGCAGCAGACTGACCTATGCGTTGAATCATTCCCGGAGCGAACACCATGGGGAACTGGTGATTTTCAATGATGAGGTCTGCGGTAATGATGAGAATCAGTTTGAACTGATCGGAGTGATCCATCAGTGTGCGACGCATGATTTCGAAGGATTTAAAATGTTCTACCAGCCGATCGCAGATACAAAAACGGGAAAGATCCGCGGCATGGAAGCACTGATTCGCTGGGAACTGGAGCCGTATGGTCTGGTATCGCCCGGTGTATTTATGGAATGGCTGGAACAGGATCCTTGCATCTTCGATTTGGGGAACTGGATCCTGCGTACGGCACTTACCGATGTACAGAAGCTGCGCGATGAGACCCCCGGATTTTTCGTGAATGTCAACGTGGCGGCTGCACAGCTGGAGCGTAGAGAGTTCCGGTCTGCTGTCATGAATATTTTAAAGGAAACGGGAGCAAAACCGCAGGAACTGTGTCTGGAATTGACGGAACGCTGCAGAGATCTGGATATTCATTTCCTGCGGGGTGAGGTGGAATTTTTCCATTCGCAAGGTATCAAAGTGGCACTGGATGATTTCGGAACAGGTAACAGTTCCTTAAGTCTTGCACTGGATCTGCCGTTTGATGAACTGAAGGTAGACATGAGTTTCATCCGTGATATCAAGCAGAAACCGCAGAATCAGGCAATGGTGCAGTCCATCGTAGATTATGCCAAGCGGACGAATACCGAGACCTGCATTGAAGGCATTGAGAATAAAGAAGTCAGTGACTACATTGAGCAATTCGGTTCTACCTGGCAGCAGGGATATTACTATTCCAAACCGGTACCGATAGACCGTTTTAAAGAAGTGCTGCTGGAAAAGGCAACGGAAAAAGAATAAGAAAATCTTAAGAATTTTCGATGGACAAACATAGGACTTTAGGGATACAATGTATCTTAGAGTTTCGGTCTGAGACCGAATAGAACAAACAAATGAAAGGAAGCATTCATGAAAAAGAAAGTACTTGCAGCAATTTTGATTGCAGTAGGCGTTTTGACCGGATGTGGAAATGCAGAGCCTATCGCTTCTCCGATCCAGACTGTTGAGGCAGAGCCTATTGCTACTGATACTCAGGAGGTTGTAGCACAGCCCGAAGCAACAGAAGCACCTGTAGAAGAAGAGGTAGGACCGGAGAATTGTTACCGTAGCGAACTTACCAATGAGTGGATCGATGAAAGCCTGAAGGATCAGCGCCCTATCGCTGTCATGGTCGATAATGAGAGAACCGCACTTCCTCACTTTGGCGTAGCGGATGCAGATGTTGTATATGAGATTATGAACAGTACCCTGAATGACAGAATCACCCGTTTCATGGTATTGGTAAAGGATTGGACAAGCATTACCCAGCTGGGTAGTGTTCGTAGTGCACGTCCTACCAACTTTATGCTGGCAGCAGAGTGGAACGCAGTTCTCTGTCATGATGGCGGCCCTTACTTCATCAACGACTGGGCTGCAAAGGATTATTCCGCAAACTTCAGCGGCGGTTTTGCACGTTTCAGCAACGGTAAGGCAGCTGAGTTTACCGAGTATATTACCTATGATAAGTACACCAACAGCTCTAAGGGTAAGACCTACGACGGATTGCAGCAGCGTTTTGCAAACTCCAACTATACTACTACCTACAACGAGTATTATCAGGGAGAGCACTTCAAGTTTGCAAAAGGTGAGGTTACTTTCGATGACAGAAGCGATGCTATTGCAGCAAACACCATCGAACTTCCTTTTAAGCATAATGGTTCTACTTTAAAGTACAATGAAGATACCAAAACTTATGATTATTATGAGTACGGTTCCGCACACAAGGATGCTAATACTAATGTACAGCTGACCTTCCAGAATGTTATCATTCAGGATACTACCTTTGCAGAACTGGGTGAAGGTTATCTGATTTACAATGCAATCGATTCCGGACGTGACGGATATTATATCACTGAGGGTAAGGCGATTGAGATTACCTGGTCCAAGACTTCCGAGAACGGAATCACTCATTACTATGACAAGTCCACCGGTGAGGAGATCGAGATCAATACCGGTAAGACCTATATCACGCTGATTCCTTCCGACAGCTGGAGTAATGTTGTAATTAAATAATTTTATCATGTGCTAAGATCCCTTCCGCAGGCGTATGCCGTGGGAGGGATTTTTTGATAATTATAACAAAAAATATGCGCTTTTAAGGCGAAAAGCCCAAAAATACCATGGAGAACGCTGAAATCTTGCTGTATAATGCATCATAGAAACAAAAACAATGGTAAATATTTGGGAGTGACAGCAATGAAAGCAGCGAAGAAGTTCAATCCGGATCTGATCCTGCATGGAAATCTGGTCAGAGCTATTTTATCACTGGCGATTCCGGTGGTGATCAACAGCTTTTTGCAGACTATGTATAATCTGACAGATACCTATTGGCTGGGAAAAATCGGTACGGAACAGCTGGCGGCCATCAATCTGGTGACGCCGATGCAGAATATTATTACCAACTTTGGCAGTGGCATCACGGTAGCCGGTGCGGTTCTGATCGCGCAGTATATCGGTGCCGGGGAAAAAGAGGATGCCAGGTCCATGGCAAATCAGATCTTTGCCTGTGCCATGGGATTTGCCGTGGTCTGCGCTACGCTGTGCTTTCTGGGGACTCCTGCCATCGTGAACTGGCTGGGAGCCGATGGTGGGACCGCATATTATGCAAGAGTCTATCTTCGTGTGGTCATCTGGGATATGCCCTTTTTATATATGGTCAACATTTTTTCTGCCGTGCATCAGGCACAGGGAGATACGGTGCGGCCGATGTTCCTTAATCTGGGCGGTATTACGCTGAATTTGTTCCTGGATCCCTTCTTCATGATCGTTCTGAATCTGGGAACGGCCGGTGCCGCACTGGCAACTTTGCTGGCAAAAGCAATTCCGGCAATGGTGGCATTCGGACTGCTGTGCAGACAGGAAAACGATATCTGCCTGAACCGGAAGTATATGCGATTACAAAAAGAAAAACTGGGAATGATCCTAAAGATCGGCCTGCCTACGGCCATTGGCGGAAGTACGATGCAGCTCGGCTTTTTGCTGATGAGTAAAAACGTATTTGTCTATGGAACGGAAGCCATGGCGGCTTACGGTATCGGCAATAAGGTCAACGGACTGATCACACTGCCGTCCAATGCCATCGGCTCGGCAACAGCGACCATCGTGGGACAGAATATGGGAGCGAGACAGCCGGACCGTGCAGAAAAAGGGTACCGCTTTTCCATGTGGATATCGGTTGTATTTTTATTCATAGGTGGTATGATCTTATCAAGAGATATGATCTCCACGGCAATCGTCAGGATCTTCTCCAAGGATGCGGAAGTCGTGGGTATGGCGGCAGACTTCCTGAGCGTTATGGCATTCTGGTGCTTTACAAACGGGGTATACAATACGACCTCCGGATTGTTCCAGGGAACGGGACATACGGAAGTGACCATGGCCATCGACGTGACCAGACTGTGGGTATTCCGTTTCCTGACACTGTGGTTCTGCGAGAGCGTTCTGCACATGGGTGTGCGCAGTGTCTGGTATTCCGTGGTGATCAGTAACGGTATTTCTTCCCTGATCCTGTATGTGTTATATCGCTGCGGTATCTGGAAAAAGACAAGGATCAAAGTAGGAAAAGAAGAAACCGCTTAGGAGTGGCATGGAGAAAAAGAAAACAATCACAAGAAGCATTATTGTATATATAAGCATCGTTCTTGTCCTTGTGCTGTTTCAGATAATTGCCTGGAACAGCAGGACATTCAGCGATGCTTATATTACTTATGTATTTCCTGTCTGGGTCAATACTTACGGCAGGATCACGGGGCTGTTCCCTTTTTCGGTGGGAGAATGTCTGATCGTGGCAGGAATTATTGCGGTGCTGGCAGCTTTGCTGTCGGGGATCAGTATGCTTTTACCGTGGTGCCGTCATTCGAAAAAGTATTGCCATGGTGTAAGGGGATATTTTCGATTTTTTGCATGGACATTACTTGCGGTGTTTGGCATTATGACCCTGAACTGCACCATGATCTATCACGGATCTACATTCTCGGAAAAATATTTCGGAGAAAATGAGGAGCATCAGGATCCGGATGTGCAGGAGCACAGTGCGCAGGAGCACAGTGCGCAGGAGCGCACGGAGAAATTGTTGCAGATCTATAATGATATCGTAAGTCATTGCAACGAATTGAGCGCTGTGGTGGAACGTGACAGCACCGGTGCGGTTGTGTACCGCGGAGGAGTGAACAGCCGTGGAGATTTCGTGGATATGGAGGATAAAGCTATTGATGTAATGCAGAACCTGGGGAAAACTTATGATCAGCTGGACGGATATTATCCCAGACCGAAGCCCATGTTTTTCTCGGATTTTATGTGCCAGATGTATATGTGCGGTTATTATTTTCCGTTTTCCATGGAGGCCAATTATAACGATGTCATGTATATCATGAAAAAACCTGCCACGATGTGCCATGAGCTGGCGCATATCCGGGGATATATCTATGAGGACGAGGCGAATTTTATTGCATTTCTGGCCTGCATAAAATCGGACGATGCGACGTTCCGGTATTCGGGATATTTAAGTGTGCTGAACTACGTCGCAAACGATCTGTATAAGACCCGTTTGGCGGCTCCGGAGAGTTACGCGGCAGCCAGAGAGGCAGTGCGCCCTTTGCAGGTGGCAGGGCAGGTGCAGGAGGATAACATCTTTGTCACACAGGAAGAGTGGGACCGGATCAACGGTAAAGCAGTGGTGGATACTGAGACGGTGGACAGTGTTTCGGATACTCTGACAGATGCTTCCCTGAAGATGAATGGCGTTTCAGACGGCATGATCAGTTACAATCGTGTGGTAGAGCTTTTACTGCAATGGTATGAGATGAATGAGTAAATCGGTCATTTGTATCTGATAGATGAATAATTGCAAAAATTTAAAATTTTTTTAACTAAGTACTTGACATTTGGAGAGATTTTATGTAAACTACGATTGTTGTGACGCAGAGCAGTCATAAATACAGATTGCAAGTAGGATTAAGTCGCGGGCCCAGATAGCTCAGTTGGTAGAGCAGAGGACTGAAAATCCTCGTGTCACTGGTTCGATTCCGGTTCTGGGCATTTTCGCAGGACACCATTTTAAAAATGGCCGCCCTGCTTCATATATAACATGCGGGTGTAGTTCAATGGTAGAACACCAGCCTTCCAAGCTGGATACGTGGGTTCGATTCCCATCACCCGCTTTTTTGATCCCTTGATTTGTGCAAGGGATTTTTTTATGCCAAAATTCGTATTTTCTAAGATGTGACTGTTTGAAAGAAACAATGCTTCCGATATACAATATATATGGAAAGGGTCAGGAACAGGCTGACCGGACAGACAAAAAACGGAGGGGCTTATGCAGATCGGTGGCATAGGAAGCGGACATGACACATATTCTCATCAGGTGACGGGATGTATTCATGAACATACCGGACAGACGGATACGGGTGCCATGGGTACAAAATCGGGAGCGGAACAGGCAGCACAGCTTGCGACGGAAACGCTGCAGGAGAATACTGCAGGGAGTCTGATGTCCTGGGCACAGAAGATCGGAACCGGCGGGAAACGACTTTTGCAGAAAATCTGGGGAGAAAATAAGGAAACAGATACGTCGGCGGTATCCCAAAGTAATGGAACAGGCAGTAGGCTCACGGGACAGGAAATGACGGTCACGGGAACTTCTGTGGGTGTCAAGGCTACCGTGAATAAGGCTGCTATGGAGACCGCGGCGACGCATACTTATTTCCGACCTGTGGAAGCGAAGGATACCGTGCCGATGACATTTGCCGCAAAAGTACGTTTCCGGGTACAGAAGATAGCCGGAAAGCTGATGGATCGTCTGCCGAAGCGTTTTCTGGGATCCCATAGCGGAGACTTTCTACAGACGAAACAGCAGCATACCAAAGAAGATCTGCGGAAGAGAAGCCAATATAAAGAGAACGATCAGGAGATAGAATGCATCCTCACGGATGAGAGTTATCTGACGGATTCTTATAATCGAAAGGGAGAGTACAGCCATCTCACTACCGATAAAAAATAAATCTGATGGAATTTTACGAAAAATTTCAATAATTCGCTTGACAGTTTGGCATTCATCATGTAATATAGTCTTTGCTGTAAGACACAGCAGACATTCATAAGATTGCGATGAATGTCAAAACAATTAATTTCATACCTTCAAGATACAGGTTTTGACCTGTACAACATGCGCGAGTGGCTCAGCGGTGGAGCACCTCCTTGCCAAGGAGGGGGTCGCGGGTTCGATCCCCGTCTCGCGCTCTTTTTATTTGTAGCGGAAGCCTTGATTTTACAGGGTTTCCGCTCTTTTTGTGTCTGCATGAAGT
>JBNMHS010000106.1:0-6840 GCA_050872885.1 Acetatifactor sp. | reverse complement strand
CTGACGGATGAGGAAAGAGACAGAGTAAAAGGTCTGATCATCAATAAATTCCGCGGAGACAAGTCCATCCTGGATCCGGGGATCCGGATGCTGGAGGAACGTGGGAAAGTGCCTGTCGCCGGAACGGTGCCGTATATGGAACTGTCGCTGGAGGACGAGGACAGTCTGAGTGACCGCTTTGATAAAAAAGAGGTAGGTCAGATTGATTTGGCAGTAATACATTATCCGCGGATCTCTAATTTTACGGATTTTGACGTGTTTGAACAGATGTCACAGGTCAGCGTGCGGTATGTTACCAATGTCAGAGAACTGGGGAATCCCGATATGATCTTCCTCCCGGGAAGCAAAAATACTATGGGAGACTTAAAGTGGATGCGGCAAAACGGTCTGGAGGCTGCGGTAAAGCGTGCGGCTGCGAAAATACCGGTATTCGGAATCTGCGGCGGTTATCAGATGTTAGGCTGCGAGATTGCGGATCCGGACGACGTAGAGGAAGGCGGCAATTTGCGCGGTCTGGAGCTTTTACCGGTGCAGACCGTATTGCAGAAGGAGAAAAGACGCTGCCAGACGGAAGGAACACTGGAGAATATCGGAGGCGTTTTTGCAGGACTTTCGGGATGCAAGTTTGCCGGATATGAGATTCATATGGGGCGGACGGTAATGTGTGACCAGGGGAAAGAGCCGGTAGGAAAGCATGGTGCAGGCAATACCCGGGTACAGGCCGGAAATAACCGAAGTGGTAAGGCGGAGAACAACTGCCGCAAAGAAGAAAACGGTTGTAATGCAGAGAAGAGTTGTAATGTAGAAAACGGATGTAATGTGGAGAACCGTCAAAATGTTGCGGTACTTCAGGACGTAATCACTAATGCCGAAGGAAATGTTTACGGCTCCTATATCCACGGTCTGTTTGACAAAGGCGAGATCGCCGGGCGTCTGGTACAGGCATTGGCGGAGAAAAAAGGAATCTCCCTGGATGCGTGCGGCTGGGAAGACTACCGTACCATCAAAGAGAGACAATATGATAAATTAGCGGATACTTTGAGAAAGCATCTGCGTATGGAGGAAATCTATGGAATGCTCAGAGAAGCCCATATTTCATAATTATAGCAGAGTGGAACTGGAGCAATGGAACAAAATCGAGGGACCGGACGAAACTGTGCGCAGTCAAGTGAAAAATCATTGGGATGCCCTGGCAAAACCGTTGGACGGCATGGGAAGTTTTGAAACGACCACAGCGCAGATCGGAGCTATTCTGGGAACGGAACAAATCGATATCCGCAAAAAAGCGGTGCTGATCTTTTGTGCGGATAACGGAATTGTGGAAGAAGGCGTGAGTCAGACCGGACAGGAGGTCACAGCAGCAGTGGCTAAGTCCATGGCGCGGAAAGGATCTTCGGTCTGTAAGATGGCAGAGAGCATTGGGGCTGAGACGATTCCTGTGGATATCGGAATCTGTAGTGAAGAAATCATCCCGGGAGTACTGAATCGAAAAGTACGTTCCGGCACACGAAATTTTTTAAAAGAACCTGCCATGACAGAAGAAGAGACCGTCAGGGCAATTGTCACCGGAATCGAGTTGGTGCAGGACTGTAAGAAGCAGGGATATCAATTACTGGCAACCGGTGAAATGGGAATCGGTAACACGACTACCAGCAGTGCGGTGACCGCCGCTCTTTTGCGGTGCGAAGCAGAAGAAGTGACCGGCAGAGGTGCAGGGCTGACAGACCAGGGGTTATCCCGTAAGCAGCAGGCAGTACGCAGCGCATTGAAAAAATATGATTTATGGCATGCGGATGCATTCACAGTGCTTCAGACCGTGGGCGGACTGGATATCGCAGGGCTGACCGGCATGTGTATCGGCGGAGCTTTGTGGCATGTGCCTATCGTGCTGGACGGTGTGATCAGCATGGCTGCTGCGCTTGTGGCAGAGCGGATGTTCCCAGGAGTACGGGAGTACCTGATTCCGTCCCATCTTGGCAAAGAACCGGCTGCAAAACGGCTTGCGGATGCACTGGGGATGTCACCGGTACTACATGCCGGAATGGCACTGGGCGAAGGAACCGGCGCGGTAATGATGTTTACACTGCTTGACATGGCATTAAGTATCTATGGGCAGAGTGCTACGTTTTCCGATATTTCAGTGGAACAATATAAGAGGTAACAGTTCAGCCATGAACATATCCGAGAAGCAAAATCATGCTGGCATGATTTTGTGAGCGAGTATGTTCATGAGCTTAGCGCCGAGTTATGAGCAAAGATAGTCACGTAGTGACGGAGAGCGTGATAATGCGACTTTGCGAATGGTGCGATGGAATTGTTATTAGAGAGATAAACGAGATGATGACATTAATATTGGGCGGCAGCGGCAGCGGAAAATCAGCCTTTGCGGAAAATTATTTGTTACGGGCAGTTGCCGACAAACGGAAATTAGATAAAAAAGAGTACAAAAAATATTATATTGCCACCATGCAGATCTGGGATGCGGAAATGCAGGCCAAGGTCGACAGACATCACAGGCTGCGGCAGGGCAAAGGATTTACGACGATTGAGCAGCCCGTGGCAGTGGAAAAAGCGCTGGAAATGATGTGGGAGTCCCCAAACGCTGAGCAGTCTGGAAACATCGAACGGTTTGCAGTCAATGAGACAATGCAGTCTGGAAATACAGAGCGGCCGGAAACCCAGATACAGTCTGTGGCGGTGTTGTTGGAATGTATGTCGAATTTGGTGGCGAATGAAATGTATTCCGTGGAATACAATTCCATGGAATATAATTCCATGGATACGCAGGAAACCGGACTGACGGTAACAGAACGGGTTCTGCAAGGTGTGGAAGCACTGAAAAGGCAGGCAGATCCTTTTGTTATTGTTACGAATAATGTATTTGAGGACGGCATTACCTACGACAGCAGTACGATGGAATATATCGAGACTTTGGGCAGGATCAATGAGAGATTGGTGGCAGAGGCGGATGAGGTCATTGAAGTTGTCGCCGGGATTCCGCAGTGGATCAAGAAAGCAGATGCATAGAAATAAGATGAGGAGAACAGGAAGAACAACATATGAGAATCATAAAATCATTTTTCATAGCATTTTCCATGTATTCGAAAATCCCGGTGCCGCAGTTTGAATGGAAAGACGAGGACATGCGGTATGCACTCTGCTTTTTCCCTTGGGTAGGTGCAGTGATTGGTGCGCTTCTGTGCCTGTGGAAGCTATTCTGTGACCGGTTCGGCATAGGAACACTGTGTTATGCGGCAATCGGAACGGCAATACCGCTTCTGGTCACCGGGGGATTTCATGTGGATGGATTTTTAGATACCTGTGATGCCCTGCATTCCTATCAGCCCAGGGAGAGAAAACTGGAGATTCTGAAAGACTCTCATATCGGGGCATTTGCAGTGATTATGCTGGCATTGTGCGGACTTATTTTTCTGGGCAGTTTTTCGGAAATACATGCCTTACGTTCCGTGGGTGTGGTCGGGGCAGGATGCTTCCTGTCCAGAGTATTCAGCGGCATTGCGGTGGTGAGCTTTCCCTCGGCAAAGCATAAGGGAACCTTGTTCCTGTTCGCTGATAAGGCACAAAAGACGGTTGTGCGAACGGCGCTATATGTGCAGGGAATCCTGTGTATCTGCTTTATGCTGTGGCTGTCACCGGTGACAGGGGGCGTGACAGCATTGGCAGCGGTGATTACCTTTGCCTATTATTACTATCGCAGCAAAAAGGAATTTGGCGGCATCACCGGCGACACGGCAGGGTACTTTGTGACGCTGTGTGAAGGTGCCATTGTCGTGGCGGCAGCGTTGTCGGAACTGCTCTTTATGATGTAATGACCGTGGCGCAGAGGATCGTCATAGTGATATGAGATTGTAGATACCGCCTGGAGTCGAGAAAGACAGCTCTCAGGCGGTAAAGATGAAAGAAAACCAGGTACGGAAAGCGTGAAAATACCGCCTGAAGTGGAGAAAGGCAGTTCTCAGGCGGTAAAGATGAAAGATAACCAGGCACGAAAAGCGTGAAAATACCGCCTGAAGTGGAGAAAGACAGCTCTCAGGCGGTAAAGATGAAAGAAAACCAGGTACGGAAAGCGTGAAAATACCGCCTGAAGTGGAGAAAGACAGTTCTCAGGCGGTAAAGTCGGAAGAAAAACAACGGGTGTGTAATGCATCGGAAAGAGATAGAAACATGAAATTAGTCATTGGCGGATATGCGCAGGGAAAATTACATTATGTGCTGCAAAATATGACATCGCAGAGAGAGCAACGGAATGAGTTGGAACAGGAGAATCAGCCGGAAACAGTAATCCTGGACGGAACGTTGGATTTGTCTCGAAAGGTAGCCGAAAAACAGATGACAGAAAATCAGATGCCGGAAAAGCAGCCGACAGGGCATTCACCGGGCAGTTCGCAGGTGATCGTGAATCATCTTCACCGATATATTCGAGAACAGCTGCGGCGTGGGAATGACCCGGAAGCGGCAATCATGGCCTTTCCGGAGAAATATCCGGATTGCATCCTTATCTGTGACGAGATAGGCAACGGAATCGTCCCTATAGAAGCGGAAGAACGGATCTACAGAGAGCGCACCGGCAGAATATTGGAACAGCTGGCGGCGCAGGCAGACGAGGTGGTGAGAGTCGTATGCGGAATTGGCCTGAAAATCAAATGAAAAAGCAGATAGGTGACTTCGGAAATATAGAATTTCGAAATGCAGATGTATCACAGTCAATGAAGAAAGAGCAAACAGGAACAAGGGAAATACGCATGACTTTCATCCGGCACGGAGCAACAGCGTCGAACAGAGAGGGACGCTATCTTGGGAAGACAGATGAGTCATTAAGCGAAGAGGGAACCAAAGCATTGCAGCAATATAAAGAGGCAAAAAGTTACCCTGCGGCAGATATCCTGTTTTCAAGCCCCGTGAAGCGCTGCCTGGAGACGGCCCAGATCCTGTATCCCGGGCAGACCCGAATCCCGATACAGATCCCGGAATGGACAGAGATGGATTTCGGAGCATTTGAGGGACACAATTATAAAGAACTTTCCGGTGATCCCAGATATCAGCAATGGATCGACAGCGGCGGCACAATGCCTTTTCCGGAGGGAGAGGGCAGAGAGGAATTCATCCGAAGAAGCATTCGCGGATTTGAACATATGGTACAACAGTTGAAAATGCCGTTTGAGAAGGTCGCAGAATTCAGACAATGTAACAGTGGACAGGACAGCAATGCCGAAGAGGAGGAAGCGCCCAGGCGTATAGAACAGGTTAAGAGCATACAAAATGTGACCGCAGTTGTTCACGGCGGCACGATTATGGCATTGCTTAGTCATTTCCTGGGCGGCGACTATTTTGATTATCAGGTAAAATGCGGACAAGGCTATACCGGAAGACTGGTGTTTACACAAGGAACGGAAGAACCGGTATGGGTTGACTGGAAAACTCTGTAGGAATTACGGAAAGACAGGATGATTATGAAATATCATATGATAGCATTTGCGGCAGGATTTCTATTGGATCAGCTGTTTGGCGATCCCTATTTTCTGCCGCATCCCATCCGTGGAATCGGATGGCTGATCACGCAGTCGGAAAAGTGGCTGCGCGGAAATGATAATATAAGTGTGACTGTAAGCTCAGAAAAAGACAGAGAATCAGACGCTACAGCACAGCGCACACAGGGCAGAGTTCTGGTCTTACTGGTGCTGTTTATCACGGGCAGTATTGCCGCAATCATATTGTTTGGAGCATACCTGATTCATCCCGGACTTGGCGTTGCAATCGAATCCATCATGACTTATCAGATTCTGGCGGCGAGATGTCTGCAAGTAGAGAGTGGAAAAGTATGGAAACAGCTGAAAGCAGGAGATCTGCAAGCAGCCAGAACAGCAGTATCCATGATCGTCGGCAGAGATACGGAAAATCTCTCGGAAGAAGGCGTGGCAAAAGCAGCCATTGAGACCGTGGCGGAGAATACTTCCGACGGCGTGATCGCACCGATGTTGTATACGGCATTGGGCGGCCCGGTACTTGGTTTTTTATACAAAGCAGTCAATACCATGGATTCCATGGTAGGCTACAAAAATGAGAAGTACCATCATTTCGGGAGAGCGGCGGCAAAACTGGATGATGTGGTAAACTATCTTCCATCCAGAATCAGTGCCCTGCTTATGATCGGGGCAGCGTATCTTAGCGGCAGCGAATATTATGGCAGGAAGGCCCGGCAGATTTGGCGCAGAGACAGCAGAAAACATGCCAGCCCCAATTCCGCCCAGACAGAATCCGTATGTGCCGGGGCACTGGGGATACAGCTGGCCGGAGATGCCAGCTATTTCGGAAAAATTGTGAAAAAACCGTATATCGGCGATTCTGTAAGACCTGTGGAATATGAGGACATCCGGAGAGCCAATCATCTGATGAACCGGACGGCATGGATCTGCGAGATACTGTGTCTGGGGATGCTGTTTGCAGTGGGCGTGATAGCCTAGAATGTTAAAGTATATGCGATGTTCTATCATGGTTTTACCGAAAAATTTTATTGACGAAATAAAAAGGGAGTGCTAGGATAAGAAAAGAAAGAGTGCTACCGTACAGCAACGGTTCACCTTAGTTTTTAGTTACTTATCAAAAAAGCAACCTATTCCTGGCGTGGGCGGTTGCTTTTTTGATGTTTCTGTTTAATTCCTACCACTGTTTCCGGCATCTTTATGTACCTTTCAATAGATTTCCCATTTGTATCACCTCCGATAATACTGGAAGTTCTCAAAATGTCATCATTTTGGCGAAAGGTGAACCGCTTACCGTTTTGGTAAAACTCCATTTTCATTATAAACCATATTTTACTAT
>JBNMHS010000105.1:0-7051 GCA_050872885.1 Acetatifactor sp. | reverse complement strand
TTTTTAGTTTGCGCGCCATGGGCGCGCTCTAACGGGTGAAAGTCCCGAACACGCCCAGATAGTGGGAAGTGTATAGCTGAACAGCAAGGGTGTCCATCGTGAGATGGAATCTGAAGGAAGCTGTAAGCAAATCTCTGGTCCGACGGACAGAAATCACATATAAGGCTAGGCTATGAGAGATAAGCTGGCTAAAAGCAACGAAGTCTAATAACTATCACTTTTGTAATAGCAGAGTAGATGTGGCGGATATATGGAGAGAAAGAGCGTGCACCTTAAGCGTGGAGATCTCACAGAGGTTCCATTAGCCTAGTAACAACGAACTGTGAGAAGTCAGCCGAGCCCATAGTAGTGAAATTAACGATATTTCAAAGAAAATCACAAAATATTATTGACATTTACAAGGATTTTTGTAAATGGTGAATTTTATTGACGAAATCAAAAGAGAGTGTTAGGATAATAAAAGAAAAGAGTGCTACCGTACAGCAACGGTTCACCTAAGTTAATAGTTACTTATCAAAAAAGCAACTCAATCCTGGCGAGGGCGGTTGCTTTTTTGATGTTTATGTTTCTGAGCAGTCTGTACGGTACTGATAAGCGTTAAGATGATACTGATGATCGTAACAACAATACCGACAATGCCTACCACTGTTTCCAGCATCTTATGTACCTTTCAATAGATTTCCCATCTGTATCACCTCCAATAATACTGGAAGCTCTCAAAATGTCATCATTTTGGCGAAAGGTGAACCGCTTACCGTTTTGGTAACACTCCACTATTATTATAAAATACAATGCCGGGAATAGATACTTTAGATTCGGAAAATAAGTAACGAAATATGCCATGCGGAAATTGGCTGTTTTCCCGAAAATGAAATTTGTGCAAAATAACCAATTTGAGTTTTTACTGATCCCTTGAGTGTTCTTAGCCTAGTGTCCTTAGAGTGACAGGGGCAGGGTCGATTCATGACATATTTGGGTCAATTCATGCAGGGAGAATTTTTTTTTTCATACACTATGGTACAATGAACTTACAGTAAAAAGTAACAGTATCCGCCGCAGATTACATGACATGAAAGGCGAATTCCGGTGCAGAGACGCAGAATGGACTGGATAGAGGGAAATGATCGTTGTAGTCGGACAGAATCCCTGCGGAAATGACGTTTGCTGATTAACGGAGGTGCATTTATGAAGAAAAGGTTATTGAGTGTCGTTCTGGCATTTACTATGTGCTTTGGCATGATGCCGGCAACGGTGCTGGCTGAAGAGATGGGGAGTGCTGAAACGGTGGCGCCTGCCCCTGGCGATCAGGTGGCGGTAAGGGCTGTGAATAGTACCCATGAAAGGGATGCGGTAGGAGATACTGTAAGTGGGGATTCAGTAATCTCCGGTGGCGTCAGTGCTACGCCATTGATGAGTAATGACGGCATTGCGGTAATGGCAGACGATGCGACAGGAACCGTGGTGGCGAAGCTTGGAGATCAAGATTATACGGATATGGCAACAGCGCTGAACGACTGGCAGGAGAAGGGTGGTATGCTGGTGTTACAAGGTCAGTATGCCAGCTACAATATTTCTACAGTAACATGGAGCTTCCAAAACGCTCAGGGAACGCTTGATCTGAATGGTCAGCGTATAATCGGTGATATCACATTATCGGGGACATCCCAATTTCCTCTGAAAATCCTGGACAGCAAAGGAAAAGCGGGTTCAGATGGCGCACTTCAAGGCCTGACGGTTGAGAAAGGTGCGGAGCTGACGCTGACGGATGGCGGCTATATTAGTCAATTGACCGTGGAAGATGGTGCAGAAGATGGTATTCAACTTATGGGCGGCAATGTGGCAGGACTGAAATGCAAAGCCCCCGTCTACCATCTGCTTCCGGAAGGTTATGCCCTGATGAATAGCAGTCGTACGGTAGATCCTACAACGGTGATAACTGAGGAGACAGCCACATTCACGGTGAAGGATGCTCAAATTACTAATGTCACCGGCAACAGAACCGGCAGCGTTGCATACGGCGAGCATAAAATCCCCTTTGCAATCTCTGTGCCAACCAATGACAGCAAAATCGGGCGAATGGCATTTGAGTGGTATCTTGTGAAGGAGAATGGCACGACAGTACTGTTGGCAAAGAGCGGTGATACATGGAGTAGGAACGATGCTTACAGTTATGATGTTACGATCGACGGCAGTGCCAATGAAGGATGGAAGGACTTAGAGATTAATAAACCCTACAACATCATTTGTGTGAGCATTGGCAAGGAGAAAGACGGAGCCTACCAGTGGCAGACGCCTTTAAAGGGCTTTCATCTTACTATCACCCCGGCAAGCCTGAACAGTGAAAATACGCAGGTGGAGATCACAAATGCAAATGATCTTGTGTACACTGGCAATCCGCTGACAGCGGCGGTCAAAGTGACCTACAACGGGACAGAACTGACAGAGGGCAAGGACTACACAGTCAGCAGCAACACCGGCACAGATGCAGGAAGTTATACGCTGACCATCACGGGACAGGTCAATTACGGAGGAAGCGTAGAAAAAGTATTTACCATAGCACCGACAGACAAGCTGAAGGTAGAGGGTACGGCAGAAGCCGGAGCGGTTTACGGTACGAGGATTTCGGATATCGCCATCAGCGGTCTGACAGTCAGGTCGAATAATACCGTAGTGGATGGTTCATGGAAGTTCACCGGACGGGAGATTCCGGCTGCCGGCACGACCACGGCGTATACCGCTGTTTTTACTCCTGAGAGCAGTAATTATAAGCAGATCAAGTGGCAGATCAAACCAAACATCCGCAAAGCGGCTGCCTGTACGCTGGCAGATATCCCAGTCAGTGTGAAGTATAACGTGACCGCAGGCGAGACATCGATTGGTAATGCCGGTATGCCCGCTGACGCAGGCATGTTGGTCTTTGCAAAAGGCGGTACAGCAGGTAAGACCGGTTCCGTGACGATTACGGATTGGAACATAGATACAGACACCGGTAAGGTGACCTACACACTGGAAGGTGGTGCTGCGGGCGATACAGTGACTCTGCCCGTGACTGTTACATCTGCCAATTATGAGACGACCACCGTCAATGTAAAGATTACGCTGACGGACAAAGAAACGCAGGCGGCGTTGGCCGTTACCGGTGGAACCACCGTGGAATATGGTCAGACCCTGCAGCTTGGCATCAATGGCGGCTCCGGCACAGGAAATGTGACCTATACGGTAACCAATGGGGATGGTCAGGCAGGCATTGATGCCACTGGCAGACTGATTCCCACAAAAGTGGGAACTGTTATCGTTACGGCGATCAAGGCCGGGGACGATGATTACAATGCGATCACCAGCGCACCTGTGACCATCACCATCACAAAAGCAGCTTCCACCGGCACTCCCGGATATACCGGCATCACCACTGACGGCCAGACCTTAAGTGATGCAGATCTGAGAATCAGTGGAGGCTCCCTGCATCCCACAGCCGGACGACTGGAGTGATGATGCGGGCAATGTCCTGCCGGATACCACAGTGGTGGAAGCCAATAAGACCTATTTGTGGCGTTATACTCCTGAGGATACCAACTATGCGCCTCTGACAGGTTCCGTTGTGTTGTATCCTGTATCTAATCGTGGGGATAGCTCCGATGTCCCGGATACTCCATCCTATCCTATACGCCGGCCCCTGCGGTACCGGATACCGGTGACAACAGTTCGGATGACGACGATGATGACCGCGACGATACCCCTGCTGGTTCCAACAGCAGTAACAGTACTACTGCAGGGCAGACATCTGCAGATCAGGCAGCCTTGGACTACGCCATCAAACGTGGTGATACCCTTGGAGCGATCGCAAGAAAATACGGATGCACCGTTGCCGAGCTCGTAGCAGCCAACAGCGATCTGATCAAGAATCCGAACCGGATCCATATAGGCTGGAAACTGAAGATCCCACAGCACAGGACTACAGGAACAACGGCAGCTCCGACGGACAATAACCATTCAGACGCTTATATTATCAAGCCCGGCGATACCCTCTGGGCAATTGCCAGAAGATATGGCTGCACCATCGCAGACATAATCAAATGGAATAACAAGCTGATCACCGTACCGGATCGGATCCGTGTCGGCTGGCAGCTGAAAATACCAGTAAAGTAATAAATACACCGCTGCCAACGGGTGAATGAAGAAACCTCAAGGGTAATTTGCATTATTGGTTTGCACTGTCTGCATCAATTACCGATTGAATCTGCTGCATCAGGGAGTCGTAGTTATCCTGGTTATCAATTCCCCCAAGGATCGGTTCCCCTACAATATTACCATTTCTATCGACAAGTATTGTTGTAGGAAATGCCATAATATCAGAGGCATATTTACCAGCATCGGAAGAAGAGTCAATGGAAATATTGCGGTACTTTGCACCCTGGCTTTCAAGAACGGCAGCAGCTTCTTTTATGGCAGCTTCATTGCCGTCGAAGGTTTCGGTATTGATGCCGATTACTTCGCCGCCCATTGCTTTGAGCGTATTGTTTAATTCGTCCAGCATAGATAACTCAGCAACACAGGGATTACAGCCGGTAAACCAGAAATTGACAACGGTTATTGCATTGGCGGAAAACAGGCTTTCATCGACAGAATTACCATCAAAATCCTGAATCTGATTCTCCTGCTGATACAGATCATCCAGTGCAGTGTTGGAGCTGTCTGTGGATACTGTGCCGGTTTCCGTCAGAGACTCATTGGTTTTGTCTGTGCCGGCAGCATCCGTTGCGCCGCAGGCTGTAAGCAATAAAGCTATGCACAGTGTTAAAATAGTAAGGAATTTTTTGTTTGTTTTCATGATCGATTTCTCCTTTAAGTAATCGTAATAAGATTATTTTCCCATAAACCGGTAGTGGATCGCATCCTTGGGACAAGCCTTGATGCAGGTACAGCTGGATCTGTATCATTCCAACAGTCATCCGGACAATGATGCAGACACGGTACAGATGATAAAGATGGTTACCGAACAGAACGACAGACTCAACAAAATGGTAAAGACACTTCTCGATATGAGTGAGCTTCAGACAGTAGGACGGGATGATGAAATCATTTTAGATGCTCTGGTGGATGAGGTATTGGAGGATCTGGAACCTCTTGCAGAGGGCAAAAATATAAGACTGATCGGAAAATGCAAGGATATAACGATGGTCGGAAGTGATATCCTCATTTACCGGCTGATATACAATCTTGTTGAGAATGCCATAAAATATAATCATTCGGGCGGGCAGGTCACAGTAACCGCAGACCGGAAGGAAAAACATGTGTATCTGTCAGTAGAGGATACGGGAGCCGGAATCCCTGAGGAACTTAAGGAACGTGTATTTGAACCATTTTTCCGGGTGGATAAATCCAGAAGCCGGGAGCTTGGTGGAGTAGGACTGGGACTTGCCCCGGTTCGCGAAATTGTAAGAGTGCATGATGGCAGTATTGCGGTGAAGTCCAATCCATCCGGAGGGACGATCTTCGAGGTGGTTTTGTAAATTGTAGCAGAACAGGGTGTTTGAAGAAGTATGATCAGAGTATTACAAAAAGCAGATATCGAACGAGTTGTTGATATATGGTTAGATACCAACTTAAAAGCACATTATTTTATTCCGGGTCAATATTGGAAAGATAATATTGATTTAGTGAAAGAAATGTTGCCACAGGCAGAGGTCTATGTGTATGAGAATGACTGCCAGATAGAAGGCTTTATAGGGTTAAATGATGAATATATGGAAGGCATTTTTGTCCGTGATGAAATGCAGTCGCAGGGCATAGGTAAGCTTCTGTTGAATTTTGTAAAAGAAAAAAAGACGAAATTATACTTAAATGTTTACCAAAAGAATATACGTGCAATTCACTTTTATCAACGAGAAGGTTTTGAAATTCAACGAGAAGGATTGGATGAAGTTACCGGGGAAAAAGACTATGTAATGGTATGGCAGAGTGGTTGTATTCGACCGGCCATGGAACAGCCGGGCAGAGCTTCCCAATGACAGGTTTGTGAGATGTAAGGACTGGCAGGAGATTGACCGGTTGTTTGAAAATAGGGAGATAACCAAATGACACGTGAGGATTCCATCAGACAAATAGAAAACTATTCCCCATTCAATGAACAGGAAGAAAAGGTTTCCGTAAAAGAGGATGAGAACAGTGGTGTGGCATGGTTTTCTCCCAATGAGGCTTTGGAGAAATCCACGGAGCCCTGGTTTGTGGAGCGTGTATATTCGAAACTTGTTGAGAAAATGAGGATGGTATGATTACATATACATATGGAAATCCGGAAGCTTCGATTGTCCTGATGCAACCGGTGGATGACCACGACCTTTCAGAGATAGAGAGTGAAATTACGCAGATTCAAAAGATGACCTCTCTGGATTTTCAATTGATTGCCGTGAAAGTGGACGATTGGAACAAGGACTTATCGCCATGGAAAGCGCCTGCGGTATTTGGAAATGAGGATTTCGGAGACGGAGCTTCCCGGTTATTAGAGGAAATTATGCTGTTAACTTCCAATGACAATAAGACGTATTATCTTGGCGGATATTCTCTGGCAGGATTATTTTCTCTATGGGCTTCTTACCAAACGGACAGATTCACCGGAATAGCGGCGGCATCTCCATCGGTATGGTTCCCAGGATTCCTCACTTACATGAAAGAACATGAGAACAGGAGCCGGGCAATCTGCTTAAGCCTCGGAGACAGAGAGGAAAAGACTAAAAATGCTGTCATGGCTACCGTGGGAGATCGTATCAGGGAAGCATACGCATGGCTGCAACAGTGCGGAATTCCCTGTACCCTGGAATGGAATCCGGGGAATCATTTCAAAGATCCGGGAATGCGAACCGCGAAGGCGTTTGCCTGGGTCATGAAGAAAACGACGTAGTGTACTAAATAGCAAATTAGTTAAGCAAAAGGGACGGACTTTCAGTAAACCAGTAGCCCCGGTTGCATATAAGAATAAGCTGACCGTAAACAGACGCCGGCACTTAGCGGGCGTACTTTGGCCGCTTACGTGCCGCTGCGCTCTGTTTCCGAG
>JBNMHS010000104.1:0-7722 GCA_050872885.1 Acetatifactor sp. | reverse complement strand
GGATATTAGCATAGAACTTTTGCAAGCACAATAGTATTCTATTATTTCAAAAGTCAGATTCCAAAAAATCCTGTTGTCCCCTACCCCTTATAATCCTCAATCATAGCCTCAATCTCCGCGATCTGTTCCGCGCTGAGTTTTTTGCTCTGGATAAAGGCTGCGATCATCTTGGGCAGGGATCCGCCATAGGCTTTCTCCACGAATGCTTCGCCCTGCTCTCTGTGGTATTCTTCTTTATTTAATACGGAGGACACAATTGCGTTCTCGTTCTTAAAAATCCCGTTCTCGCAGAGCTTTTTGATAAACGTATACGTAGTGGATTTTTTCCAGCCGAATTTCTCCGCGCACAGTTTCACCAGTTCACCGGAACCGATTGGCTCCTTCTCCCAGATCATCTCTGCAAATTTATATTCGGTCTCCGTCATCTGATACATCTCGGTTCCTCCTTGCAATCCTGCTTGTTTTCCTAACACAAAAGGCCGGCAGAAACAGACCTCTTGTTTAAAGTCTATATCCTGCCGACTTATTTTGTCAAGCGTTTTATCTCTTCGGGCATCCGCCGCAACTGCCGCATCCTCCCTGCACAGCCTGTGCGGTGAGGTCAAACGGGGTAGTCACGAGGCAGATTGCCTGAGAGGAAATTCCCTCTCCGCTTCCGGTGAAGCCCAGTCCTTCCTCTGTAGTGGCCTTGACATTGACCTGTCCGATATCGATCAGCAATGCTTTTGCGATATTTTCACGCATGGTACCAATGTGGGGACGCATCTTCGGCGCCTGCGCGATGATCGTCGCATCAATATTCTCTATGAATACATGATTTTCTTCCAGCAGCTCGCCTACTTTTTCCAGTAATTTGATAGAAGAAATTCCCTTATACGCAGGATCTGTATCCGGGAAATGCTTTCCGATATCTCCCAGCGCTGCCGCGCCTAACAGTGCATCCATGATTGCATGGAGCAGGACGTCCGCATCCGAATGTCCCAAAAGCCCTTTTTCATAAGGTATTTTCACGCCACCGATGATGAGGTCTCTGCCTTCCACCAGACGGTGTACATCATATCCCATTCCGATTCTCATAATATTCTCCATTCTACAAGCATTATCAATTCTTGTTATTCTATACTTTACCGTGCCACCGCACAATTCATCAAAGCTTCCGTACTGTCGAATACATAGACCGTATAGCAGCCGTCTTCATACACCTTTTCGCCCTGTTTCAGTGCCGGTGCTTTTGCATATTCCGCACATTCCTCCGCAGTCAGCAGCAGGAATGTCTCCCCGGTATGATATCCTTCCTCATAATATTTCATGGGAGAAGACCACTTGAAATACTCCAGATGCTCGGGATCTCCGATATTGCCGATCTCCACTGCTCCGTTCGTGAGTTCCGTGATAATGTTGGCATTATTATAAGTAGCAAAACCAAAATCATACCCGTTTTCCGCAAGGAACTGCGCCACAGGACGCTTCGTTTCGTTCTTGTCCACCGTAAGGAACGACATCACCGTCTTACCCGTGCCCAGACCTAAACAAATCGTAAGCAGTGCCACCACCGCAAAACGGTCAAACGGCAATTTCTCCTCTTCCAGATAGAAGCACAATACCGGCAGTACAAAGATAAAGATCGTAATGTAATACCTGGGTACCATCGTGCTGGTAGTAAAGATAAATACGAACAGATTCAGCAGGAAACTCACCTTCACGAAAAGTGTAACCAGGCTGCGAAGTCCGCTTCTGTTCTGCATTTTCCCATGCTTCACCGTCACATATCCGTAGATGCCAAGCATCACGAACGCCGCCATGGTCACGATTCCGCGCAGGGATAAAAAGCCCTTATCCGGAATATAACCAAACAGCATCAGCAGACATCCGAGCGCATTCTGAATACGATCAAACAACACGCCGTGATATAACGCAATGAAATTCGTCGCACCGTAGGTCTGGAAGACATATTTATGACTGATCCATACCACATTGATGCCATATCCGACAACTGCGAAAAAAGCACCTGCCAGGCTATACAGGAAATACTTCATCCGGTCGGTACGCCATAATTTTCCGAAATTCTCCTTCGTCATTGCACCGCGGAAATTCTGAAATTCCTCTGCGCCAAATACATAGAAAAAGCTTGTCAGCACCAACGGACACTGCAATACTAACAGATAGCGTACACCGGACATTCCACAGACAATTGCCAGAAGCACATAAAATATCCACAGGCTGGCCTTACGTTTTTTCCCATAATCACCTCTGCACAGCCGCAGATACATTCCGAAGAACCAGAACACCAGAATCACATGGGACATATAGGTATTGCCCATCTGCATATGTGTCATCATCGTCTCGGAAAAAGGCAAGAGCAACAGGCAGGAACTCAGCACCGTAAGCTCCTTCGACACCTTCAGCGGCTTCATGAAATAATAGTAAGAAGCCAGCAAAAGTCCGTAAAACACCACATTCGTGATCGTGCGGATCACATGCCAGTCGTTGCAGATGCGAAACAGCGGTCCCATGATCAGCTGGGTATACAACACACGAAACTCCGTGGAATAATACCAGTTCGTCGTCGAAATGATCCTGTGCTCCCCCGCAAGAATCCGGGAGAAGATCATCTCCGCCGCCATATCGGAATCCAGCCAGTGATCCTGGCTGACAATATTTAATCCTAACAGGAGCAAAAGTGTCGCTCCCAATAAAATATAAGGTATCGCTTTTTTCCGTGTTTTCATGGTAACAAACCTTTCTGCAATTTACCGTCTTATGCATTCTTCCCTAACTATACACGATTTGCCGCAAAAGCACAACTGCGGCTTTTGCGGCAAATATATAAGAATTCTCATTATCTCTTTCTCTTTGGGAAGCTGTTGCCGATACCGGGTTCTTCCTTCTTTTTACGCTTCTTACGTTCCCGTTCTTCGCGGTCACCTGTAAGCTTGCGGTCTGCTGTCTTTTTATCGCGGCCGCCCCGTTTTCTTTCGTCCTCACGGTTCTCGTCTCTGCGGCGTCTTCTGTCCTCAGCGGAACCGGTGCTTCCGTTGGCTCTGCGACGTCTGTCACTGCGGTCGAACCTGCTGTTCTCCCCATCGCGGCTGTCTTCACGGCCGGCACTGTCACCACGGCCGAATCTTCTGCGTTCGCCGTCTCTACCGTTGTCCCCACGTCTGCCGCCTCTGCGTCCGAAGTCGCGGCCTTCGTCACCGCCTCTGCTAAAACGCCCTCTCTCGCCGAAACGACCTCGACGCTGCGCATACTCATCTGCCGCAATCTCTTCGCCCTTATCACCGACCTGATACTTTAACATGGCTGCTGCCAGTTCCAGCGCGTCACAGCCTTCCTCTTCCATCTTGCGCTGCAGGAAGCTCTTCATCAGCTCGATATCCTCATGCTCGTGCAATTCCCATGCATTATTCAGATACTTGTCTGCTTTTGCCTTGAGTACCTTCGCCGCTCCGGGAAGCTTTTTCTCGGTAATTGTGGTATGGCAGACTCTCTCGATCTCACGTATCTTGTAGATCTCTCTACTGTTTGCAAAAGTAAAAGATCTGCCTTTTCTGCCGGCACGACCGGTTCTGCCGATACGATGCACGTAATACTCAATATCCTGTGGAATGTCATAGTTAATGACCGCTTCCACATCGTCCACGTCAATACCTCTGGCTGCCACGTCTGTAGCGATCAGAATGCTGGCGCCGCCGTTACGGAAACGGTTCATTGCCACATCACGCTGTGCCTGGGACAGGTCACCGTGCAGTCCTTCCGCCTGAAATCCCTGCTTTTTCAACAGATCTGCCAGCTCGTCCACCTTTTTCTTCGTGTTACAGAAGATCAGTGTCAGCTTCGGCTGATAGTATTCCAGCAGTCTTACACAGGCTGCATCCTTGTCCTGATTTTTTACACGATAAAATTTCTGCGATACCAGTGGAATCGTCAATTCCTTTGCCGCTACTTTTACCAGTTTGGCATCCTTCTGAAAACGATCTGTGATCTCGAGGATTGGCTTCGGCATGGTTGCGGAAAACAGCGCTGTCTGGTGCTCTCCCGGAATCTGTCCCAGGATCAGCTCCATGTCCTCACGAAAGCCCATGTTCAGCATTTCATCCGCTTCGTCCAGTACCACCATGTTGACCAGATCCAGTTTAATCGTATGTCTGCGCATGTGGTCCATGACACGTCCCGGAGTTCCTACGATGATCTGTACACCCCGAAGGCCTGCGATTTGGCGGCTGATGTCCTGTCCACCGTATACGGGAAGTACCTTGATCCCGTGCATATATTTTGCGATCTTACGCAGTTCTTCCGCAGCCTGGATCGCCAATTCTCTGGTCGGGCACAGGATGATCGTCTGCAATTTTTTCACATCCGGATTGATATGCTGAATGGCAGGGATTCCGAACGCAGCAGTTTTGCCGGTACCGGTCTGTGCCTGTCCGATGATGTCCTCGCCCTGTAATAAATAAGGAATCGCCTGCTCCTGGATCGGAGACAGTTTCTCGAATCCCATTTCACGGATAGCGCGCACAATGCGGTTATCCAATAACGGCTCGATGGAGGCGATGCCGTCCTGCTCCTGCTGCATGCCTGCCTCGTCCTGCAAAGTTTCCTGTTCTTTTACTGCTTCTTCATTTTCCAAAAAATAACTCACTGAATGCTCCTTTTAATTAAATCCACACAACAATTCAGAACCACATTCGCAAAATCGTCTCTTCGAGACTTTCCTTTTGCGAATGTTTGGGTTCTCACCAAAGTCATTTTCAAAAATGCCCTTTGAAATGCAAGCATTTCACGTGCATTTATGAAAATAACCTTGGTTCTGAATTGTTGCACAAAAAAAGAAATCATTGCGATGCGCTTCTGATTTCTTCCATCAAATCTCAACAACATTTCGTAGTATAGCATGGAAGGATTGAAAAAACAAGTAATTTCCTTTACTATAGAATAAAAACTTGAACTTTCTGAAAGGTATGGAGATTTTTATGATACAGACATTACACATTGTACCCGAATATAACGAAGACCTAATTTATCCTGCCATCTGTAAAAGCATGGAGGCTTTAAACATTGCGGCAGACCTGCGTCCGGAGATGAAGATCGTCATCAAACCGAACATGGTCATGGCAAAGTCCCCCGATTTTCCGGCTACCACGCATCCGTTGGTGGTAAAAGCCGTGATCCGATGGCTACGGGAACAGGGCATGCAGCATATCACCATCGCCGAGAGTTCCGGCGGTCTCTACAATGCTGAGGTCATGAAGCATGTCTACCATGTCTGCGGCATGGATACGCTTAGTCCGGAAGCCGAACTGAATATGGATTTTTCCGCGCAGACCGTCAACTGTCCTGCCGGATTCAAGAACCACAGTTTTCATCTGATCACTCCTATCGTGGAAGCAGATTACATTATCAATATCTGTAAGTTGAAAACGCATGCCATGACCGGTTATTCCGGCGGCATCAAGAATCTCTTCGGTACGATTCCCGGCCTGGAGAAACCGCAGATGCATTATCGCTGGCCCGAGATTGAGGATTTCTCCAACATGCTCTTAGAGCTGGCACAGACCGTAGCACCGCAGCTTACCGTCATTGATGCCATCGATGCCATGGAAGGTAACGGTCCCACCGGCGGCACCTCCCATCCGCTGCACATGCTGTTGGCTGCCAGAGATTTCTACACTCAGGACTGTTTTGCGGCCGGACTTATGGGGCTGGATCCCATGGAGATCGTCATGCTGCGACAAGCCGTGGAAAAGGGATTAGCGCATCCAAAAGAACTGGAGCTTGTCGGCGACCCAGTTCCTACGGGGTTGTCTCCCTTCCGGAAGCCGGATACCATCAAGCTGGATTTTACGAACGGAGTACCGAAATTTTTACGAAAACCGTTTACCTTCGTCGCATCCAGGCTGTTAAAGTCCTATCCCCAACTCAATACGGAGAAATGCGTGGGATGCGGAAAATGCGCGGAAAGCTGCCCGGCTCATGTAATTAAAATCGAAAACCGCAAGGCAAAATTCCGCAGAAAAGGCTGCATCTCCTGCTTCTGCTGTCAGGAAATGTGCCCCATGAAAGCAATCTCCGTGAAGAAGGCGTTATAAGGAGTTGTAACTATCCTTTAATATAATCAGGCGATTCCAGCGCGTCCAGCCATTGTTTTTCCTTCTTCTCCAGGTATTCTACGGGGGATATCTTGTGATCCTCCGTAGAATAGAACAGATTTGGTTCATAATCTATATCCGCTACATACACAACATAGGTCGAATCATTGACCCATTTATTTAAATCGCTGAAGAATTCTGAAATATCCTCTTTGGAGTCGCTCTCGTTCATTTCTATTTTCGCTGATTCCATTTCGTATTTTGCATCATAGTCTTCAAAATACACATCATATTGATAAGTAAACGTATCGTTTCCAATCCAGAAATTCGTCTCGATCAGATAATCTTTTCCCTCTTGCGTTGTGACAAATATCTGCCCGTTATCCGCGTGTGTAGGGGAAAACTCTTTTTTTATAATATAATAGAGGTCTGAAAAATCACCCTTAGCTTCTTCTGCCAGATAATTCTGCTTGACGGAAACATAGAACTGTCCGGCTGCAATTCTTCCATCCATTACCTCTTGCAGCGTAGCACCTTCCGGGACTGTGAGAAGAATCAGGTTCTCCTGTCCATCATGAGTAATATCTACCGAAAACTGTGAAAGCACCTCACTGCATGCTTCCGGTTGTGGGAAATTTTTCAAAAGATCATCTCTTACTTTTACACCTATTTCCCCTATCGAGCACTCGCATTCTTCCGAAAAAGTGATTGGTGCCGAGAAACAGAGTGTTGGCTCAAATACAGGTGCTGCGAAATCCTTGAAAAACAAGCCCAGGAAACCTCTGATCCAAAATTCCCCTTCCTTATATTCTATCTCAATATTATCACCAAAGCCGGCACTCTCAAATCCGCTTCCATACTCTTCTTCCGCTGTTTTCAGGGAAACTTCGCCGGCATACTCCTCATTTTTTTCTTCCCCTGTATATACATGAAGTGTCTGAAATTCGCTATTGTATTGATAGGAAATTCTTCCGCTTATATTTTCTGCAATCTCCTCAGAGGACAGATAACCGATTGGCTGCTCATTTCCTTCTTCTACGACAGCCAGTCCCATCATGTACACCCCGGTACCTCTTCCCTCGCAGACGGTGACGACATATTCATCCTTCTGATCCCCATTCACATCCATCTTATATGCACCGAGTACCTCCGGGGCATAGTTGCCGATTTGAAACGGAATCTCTTTTTCTCCGTCCACAATGAAATTTTTATCCTGTGCCTGATCTAAATATACGGAAACGTTGCTTTGCTCTTCCAGCCAGTACTCCGTGCGGCCTGTGTCTTCCGGCTCCGTCACGACCTCTTCCTGTGTGGCTGTGTCTTCTGTGGTGCTTTCTGCGACTGCATCCTCACGAAATTCTGTGTTTTCTGTTTCTCCCGAAGTATTTTTCTGCCCACAGGAAGTAAGCAACATGGTACTAAAAAGCAGTAACGCAATTAATTTCTTCTTTTTCATAATTCCCCCGTCTACATTATGTGCTATGGTTTTCTTTGGATAAATTTATTATAACAAAAAGAGGAAATCCTGTAAAACAAGATTTCCTCTTACCTATAATAGCGAGAGGGGGATTCGAACCCTCGACACTGCGGGTATGAACCGCATGCTCTAGCCAACTGAGCTATCTCGCCATAT
>JBNMHS010000103.1:0-7800 GCA_050872885.1 Acetatifactor sp. | reverse complement strand
TAATCTTTATGGGGTCTTAGCTCAGCTGGGAGAGCATCTGCCTTACAAGCAGAGGGTCATAGGTTCGAGCCCTATAGGCCCCATTTTTATATCCGGATTTTATATCGTCTTTATGCGAAAGCATAGAGGCGTTTTTTATTTTCTTATTTAGTCCTCGTGCCACATTGACGAAGAACAAAAGAATCGCTATGATGGAGTAATACAAGTATCGGAAAGGCGGCAGGCACCATGGAACAGCGTATTTTGCAATATCGGAAAAGTATTGATGAATGGTTGGAGAAAATGGAACGGAGTGAACAAGTTTCACAGGAAATTTTGTGTGACAAGATGGAAGAACATTTGACCCAGATAGGATTTTTCCAACATGAGAGACTGATTCATCTGATTGTGACAGTGACTTTTGCACTGTTGGAGATGTTGGCAATTCTCTTGAGCGTGATTTCCGACAGTCTTTTTGCACTTTTACTTCCGGTGGTGATTTTGATTTTGCTTGTTCCGTATATTCGTCACTATTATATTCTGGAAAATGAAGTGCAGAAAATGTATGTGCAGTACGACAGAATACGTAGGCTTTATCGGATGGCAGAGAGTCGTGGTACATTGGTATCTCATAAGTAGGAAAAGAAGAGATTTGGATGAAGGTACCGGATAAAAAAAGGAAGAGAAGAATAAGGGTAAAATATGGGGACAATGAGTAAGAAATGTAGCGGAATTGCCGGTATTCTGACAATGGTAGGAGCAATGCTTTTGCTTACCGGATGTAGTCAGACAGAGGAAGAAATCTATCAGATTCCGGAGGATAAAAAGCTTGTTATCTATACTTCGCATAAAGAGGATGTATACGAACCGATCATTAAAGAATTTGAAGAACGTACCGGTATTTTTGTAGAATTGAAGGCAGGAGATACGATAGCACTTTTTGATGAATTACAGCAGGACGAGCCGGGGACGTTTGATGTTATGTTTGGTGGTGGAATTGAAAGCTTTGAAGAATGCAGAGATTATTTTCAGCCATACACGGTCAGTGAGGCGGAACGGATTCAGGAGCAATATCGCGCAGAGGAAGATGTCTACACTCCCTTTTCTGTATTGCCGACTGTTTTTATCTACAATAATAAGCTGGTTTATCCTGTAGCGGCGCCTAAGACCTGGGCAGAACTTCAGACAGATCGTTGGAAAGGGAAAATTGCATTTGCGGATCCGACGAAGTCGGGAAGCAGCTATACAGCACTTTGTACTATGCTGCAAGTACTGGATGAGGACGAGAAAACGACTTTGATGAACTTCTGTGATACTTTAGACGGTAATCTTTCGGCTTCGTCCGGAGAGGTATTGGAGGAAGTAAATGCCGGAACAAGACTGGTGGGAATCACCAGTGAAGGTATGGCCAGACAGAAGATACTGGAAGGGGAAGATATCACTGTAATATATCCGCAGGACGGAACCAGTGCGATTCCGGATGCAACAGCCATTGTAAAAGGATGCAGGCATCCGGAGAACGCAAAAGCTTTTTTGGAGTTTACGGTAAGTACTGATGTACAAAGACTTGTGGAAGAAAAATTTTTTCGCAGAACAGTTCGAAATGATATGGATGAATACGCAATTCAGGAAAAAAATAAGTTAAAGGCAATTGATTATGATATTCAATGGGCTGCACGGGAAAAAGAAAATATCCTGACTGCGTGGGAGAGACTACAAGAGGAAAACAGATGAAAAAATGGATAAAAAAGTCATTTCACAGACAACTGTTATTCTGTTTTGCCGTGGTGGCGCTGCTTCCTCTGTTGCTGTTTGGCGTATCTCTCATTCAAACGATGGAGACAAAGATCAATAGCGATTATGAAAAAAGAGTGACAGAACAGGCAGAACAAATAGATGCCGGAGTACTTAATCTTTTCGGTGATTTTGAAGAAACGGTGGAAAGCATTAATGCCAACAGTAAAATTGTAGGACAGATTAATGAGGAGGATTCCTGGTCAAAGAGTAAGATTTACCTGCAATTTTACCGGGAAGTGTCAAGTTTGCGTGAGTATGCACAGGTTGATCTGTATGATAAAAACGGGAAATGTATCTATACTACAGCTCAGGGAAATGCAAAAACAGATTTACCGGTATACTGGGGGATTCTGAAGGCAGTCGAAGAAAGTGAAGAAAACCTGGTTCTACGCAGAGCGGAACCCAATGATAAAGATATTCTGCTGTATGCTGCCGGAAAACTGTTGGGAAACGAAGATACCTTAGAGGGCTACATTGTTATCGGTATGCGGGCGGAAAATTTTGAGAAACTGCTCTATGACAATGGCAGCGGCAAAGCGGAAGTTGCGTTTTTAGATCCCTATTGGAGAACGATTTTTGAAAGCGGTAATCTGCAGACTGACAAGATCAGAGAAGAACTGATGAGCGGCCATAAGTTACTGGGTGTTTATCGTGCGGGAGAACTGTTGATAGAACCATTGGGAAATACCGGATTATATACGGTAATGGCATGCCCAAGTGTATTTTCCACGGAAGTACTGAATTCCATGTACAGTGTACTTACCGTAATGTTGATCATCAGTATTTTATTGTGTGTAAGTGTGGCATCCCATGTAGGCAGAAATATGACTCGTCCCATCGAACGGATGAATACTGCCATGCGTACTTTGCAGGAGGGAGACCTGACTGTAAGAATCGCCTCCGACAGAGAAGACGAGCTGGGGCAGATGTCAAGGAATTTTAATATCATGGCAAATGAACTGGAACAGAATGTGCAGGAGAAGATAGAGAAGCAGAAAGAACTTAATGCGTCTCACATCGCCATGATGCAGGCACAGCTGAATCCGCATTTTCTGTACAATACCCTGGATACCATGAAATGGATGGCAAAGGCCAATCATATTCCGGAGATTGCGACCATGGCAGCCGGATTGGCCAAGATTCTGCGGACCAGTATCTCCAAGAGGCAGTTTATATGCCTCAGGGAAGAATTGGAGCTGGTGAATTGCTATGTAGATATCCAAAAAATCCGTTTCAATGATAAGTTTTCCTATTCCGTGGAAATGGAAGAGGGACTGGAAGATTGTGTAATCCCGAAACTGATTATTCAGCCGATTGTAGAGAATTCCGTGTTACACGGATTAAAAGAGAGCGAAGAAGGAAATATCCATGTGCGGATTACAGGGAAGAGCGGTGTACTCTGCATTGAGGTGACTGACGATGGCTGCGGAGCTCCGGATGATTTAATGGAGGCAATCAATCACAGGAGACAGGAGCAGCTTGTGGGACATATCGGAGTATCAAATGTTGACACCATTATCAGGCTGACTTACGGTGAGGAATACGGTATTTACATGGAAAAATCGGATGGTAATAAATCCGGAGGTACCAGGGTGACATTGCGACTGCCGATCAGAAGAGAATCTTGAAACGTAAAGCAACGAAGGGAAAAATCCAAGAGGGTGATTCAGAGGGGAAAGACGAAAAGGGAAGAAGACAAAAGACATAGGGAGTAAAAGACAGGGAGGAATTGGGTTATGTACAAAGTAATCGTAATAGATGATGAAATGTTGGTGCGCCGGGGGATTGTGATGGAGACAGACTGGCAGGCACTGAACTGCGTGGTCGTGGCAGAAGCAGGTAACGGCGTTGAGGGGCTGGAAGCGGTACGGAAATATCATCCGGATCTGTTGATCTGTGATATCCGTATGCCCAAAATGGACGGGATAGAGATGTTAAAAGAATTGCGCAGCGAAGGCAATGATGTCAGTGTGATTTTTTTAACCGCATACAGTGATTTTTCCTATGCACAGAGTGCCCTGAAGCTGTTTGCAAGTGATTATCTGTTAAAACCCTTCGGAGACGGAGAACTGGAGCAGGCAGTGAATAATGCACTGGATAAACGTAAAAAAACACAGGAACGTGAGGAAAAGGCCGGCGATGATCAGCTTCCGGAACTGGTATTGAACAAAGGTGACAAGAGCAAATATGTCATGGCCGCAGTGGATTATATTACCGAACATTATGGGAATCCTGAGTTATGCGTGTCTGAGATCGCAGAACATGTGGGAATCAGCGAGGGACATTTAAGCCATACTTTCAAAAAGGAGACGGATTATACCGTGGCGGCTTATATTACCAGAGTGCGTATGCGGACAGCCATGAAATTATTAAATGACTGCAGGAACAAAGTCTATGAGGTGGCAGAGCAGGTGGGATATCGTGATATTGCACATTTTTCCAGCAGTTTTAAGCGGATTGTCGGTGTAACACCTTCGGAATATCAGGACAGAAGTCTGAAAAGATGACAGATTGCACAAACAAAATATAAAAACAGCAGAAAAGTTATATACAATATCAGAAATATTAAAATAATAACAGTTTTACCTTATACAAATTGCTGAACTCCAAAAGTATAATAGAATCATCAGAACGGAAGTGACAGACATACCTATTACAGAAATGTCAGTCACAAAGTTACAGGAAAACGTTATACCAAAAGGGAGGACAGCGTATGAAGAAAAGAGTAGTATCATTACTGATGATCTGTGCACTGAGCGTTGGGATGCTTACCGGATGCGGCAGCAGCAATACCGACCAAAATCAGGCGACAGGAAGCGCAGACAACACACAGACAGCCGGAACCGAGGCGGTGGCAGAGAGTAAGACACCGGAAGTGACGGACGACGCAAATCTTACAGCTACACAGCAGATCATTAAGCAGGCAGAGGGAATGACCCTGGAAGAACTGGCACAGAAAGCCATCGAGGAATCCAACGGCAAGACCTTCTACGGTGTGGGTAACTCCAGCCGCGGTAAAGCAGCACTACCCCTGTTTATTGAGTATCTGCAGTCTATCGATCCTTCTTACAGCATGGAATTCGACTGGCAGCAGCCCAAGAACAACAAGATCTTCGAGCAGCTGACCGCAGATTCCCTGAAACCGGAAGGAACCTTCGCAATGACTCTGATCCAGGATGGTAATCAGATCGAATCCAAGATGACACAGACCGGAATACTGGATACCTTTATTCCTAAGGAATGGGCAGAAGCCAACGGAACCACTCCCGACGCAGTGGACGGTTACCTTGCATTACAGACCTTGAATAAGGTATTCGAATATAACTGCACCGGTGACAAAGTATATGATAACTGCTGGGATTTTGTAGCAGAAGACACCCATGCACTGTTCATGGATATTGATTCCGAGGTAGTAGGTAAGAACTTCCTGTATATGCTGACGGAAGACAAATACGCAGCCATGTTAAAGGATGCCTTCAATGCATTACCCGCTGACGAACAGGCATATTTCCAGCCGACCATCGATGAGATGGAATCCGAAGCAAGTGACCTGGGACTGGGCGCTGACGGCAAATATGCCCTGGCATGGATCAAACTCTGGGTAGGCAGTTACAATGCACAGACAGATGACGGTCCTATCTGTAATACCCTGGTATCCGATTCCGCAACCGATCAGTGTGGTCTGCTGGTATACAGTAAACTGCGTTCCGTAGAAGAATCCGCAGGAGTTTCCGTTAACAACATCAAGGTTGCAGCTTATCAGGACGGCTATAAAGGAATCGGCGGCTATGGTTACTGCCATTACCTTTTTGTAACAGATAACAGCCCCCTGCCCTGGACAGCATGTGCCTTTATCGCATATATGACCTGTACTGAAGACGGTTTCAGCGCATGGGGCAAAGATATGGGCGGTTATTCTGCAAACCCTGAAGTAGCCAAAGCAATCGAAGCTACTTATCAGCACAGCACCGGCGGTAATGATGAGAACGGTAATGTGGTATATGAGAGCAAGAACGACAGAGGCTTTGACTGGTGGTCTACCGACGGTGAACTGGTACTGGAAGATCCTGAGTATTGCGCATCCGTATCTTTCACAGTAGGAAGCTGGATCGAACTGTTGCCGAAGTACACTGCAGAATGATAGAACGCATCTAATGTTAAAAACATTGCCGCGGAGGTGAAAGCAAAACTTTCTCTCCGCGGTAATGCACTACAGGACATAAGCTTGTATTGGGAAGAGAGGTTAACCATGAATCAGAGTGCCGCAAAAAAAACAAGCAAGATGGTGATTGTTCTGAACAAGATCAAGACGTATTTCTCAAAGCCACAAAATATCATTCTGCTTCTGTTTGGTATTGTACTTACCTTTACCACAGTGGCACCGATCGTGGCGATCATCGAGGATACCTTCAAGATCCATCCGGGCACCATCGATGCTCATCTTACCGGAAAGGCAAGCGGATATTCCGCTGTCAATTATGTTGATCTGTTCACCAGTAAGCTGGCCAGAACAAATCTGTGGACACCGCTTTTAAATACAGTACTGCTGGCAGTATTTACCTGCCTGATCTCTATTGTGTTCGGTGGAGTGTTCGCCTTTTTAATTACCAGGACAAATTTAAAATGTAAAAAATATTTGAGCTCTATTTTTATTTTTCCCTACATCATGCCGCAGTGGACACTGGCTGTTGTATGGCAGAACGTGTTTAACAGTAACGCAGTCACCGGAACTTCCAACGGACTGCTGGCATCCCTCTTTGGAATTACATTTCCGAAGTGGTGGTGTCTGGGACTGTTCCCCAGTGCGGTAGTGTTGGGATTACATTATGCCCCCTTCGCCTACATCCTGATCGGAGGTATCTTCCGTAACATGGATGCCAATCTGGAGGAAGCGGCAACCATCCTGGATACGCCGAAGTGGAAGACAATGTTCCGTATCACACTGCCTATGGTAAAGCCGGCAATCCTATCCACGATTCTGCTGGTATTCGGAAGTGCGATGGGAAGTTATCCTGTACCCCACTATCTGGGACTGACCACCTTGTCTACCAAGTATATCTCCATGAACTCCAAGTATACCGGTGAAGCCAGTATTCTTGCCATTATCATGATGATCTTCGGTGTGGCAATTCTTCTGATGAACCAGATGAGCTTGAAGAGCCGCAAGAATTATACTACCGTTACCGGTAAATCCGGACAGATCTCCAAGATTAATCTGGGCAAAGTAGGAAAATATCTGATTGCAATGATATTAATCGTCATTACCTTCTTTACCAGTATTTTCCCGATTCTGTCCTTTGCACTGGAGACGTTCCTTCCGAACCCCGGAGACTACAGCTTCCTGTACACCATGGATCCCGGTGCACTGACCACCAAATGGTGGCTGACGGATAATAACGGAGCCGGAGCTCTGTACGGACAGCCGGGTATTCTCCACAATCCCCTGATCTGGAGAGCCTTCAAGGGAACGATGTTGGTTGCAGTCTGCTGTGCATTGATCGCCGGTACCATCGGTACGCTGATCGGTTATGCAGTATCCAAGAACAGGAGAAGCAAATGGGCCAATTACGTCAACGGTGTCGCATTCCTGCCGTATTTGATGCCGTCACTGGCAGTCGGCGCAGCCTTCTTCATCCTGTTCTCCAATGACAAGATCAACCTGTTCAACACCTATACCTTGTTGATCATCGCAGGTGTGATCAAGTACATTCCCTTCGCCAGCAGAAGTGCATTGAACTCTATGCTGCAGCTGTCGGGAGAGATTGAGGAAGCGGCGATCATCCAGGATATCCCCTGGTACAAGAGAATGCTCCGGATCATCATTCCGATCCAGAAGTCATCTATCATCAACGGATATATGCTTCCGTTCATGACCTGTTTAAGAGAATTGTCTCTGTTCCTGCTGTTATGTACGCAGGGCTTCATCCTCTCTACAACGCTGGATTATTTCGATGAGATGGGACTGTATGCATTCTCCAGCGCCATCAACCTGATCCTGATCGTAACGATCCTGATCTTTAACAC
>JBNMHS010000102.1:0-8033 GCA_050872885.1 Acetatifactor sp. | reverse complement strand
GTACACACCCTCTAACTGCGTACATCCGGAGAACGCACCTGTTGCAATATAATCCAGATACCAGCCATCCGGCAGATCCATATCATACCCTTCCAGTCCTATCACCTCTTTTTCATGAGGGACACGGAACAGCGTCAGAATACCATTTTTCTGCCGGTAATTATAGAAATTGCCGGGTTCCGAAGTATCCTTCAGTCCCATCATATGCCGCAGTCTGTTCTCCGAGGTCAGCAGCTCCGTCTCCAATAGGGCATCCACTTCTTCATCAGTAGGTGTCACCCAGGCCTCCACCGTTGCATCATAGATTGTGTTCTTCTCTCTGACCTTCTCCCACATCTGCAGATAAATCGGTTCTCCGGTGACATTATAATAACCTGCATATAGATACCGCCATTCGTTTATATATTTCTGTTCATATCCCTCCGGCACATGCAGATGAAGATACTCTGCCTCATCGGCTGCTCCGAGCTGCTGTGTCCATTCGTAATTAAACCGGTAAAACATTCCCTCTACCATCAACTGCGGTGGTTCCGTTGACGTAAAATAAATATCCCTCAACTGATCACACTTTGAGAACACACCGCCATACAAAGATGCATATCCCAGTGTCCCTAAAGTTGCCTTTTTTAGTCCACTGCACTCGTAAAACATGTTTCTTTCCAGGTTGTTCGGTATGCCGTCAAGTACCACTTCCGTGATTCCGGGACACTGCGCAAAAGCATACTCTCCGATCTGATACCACCACTGAGAAAACTCTACCTTACCGCCGAGGGCTGATCCCTGAAATGCTCCGGCGTCTACCGCCAATAATGCAGACAGTTCTGTCCAGTTCACTGTAAACTCATCGGCGGTGCTCTTCACGCCTGCCATGGCATACCGGAAGATTTCAACAGTTGTCTCCGGAAGCTTCAATTGTTTGCTGACCTTCTGACCGGAGCGCAATAGCAGCCATGGACTTTCCTCTTCATCCAGACCGTAAAGCAGCCGGTCTCCCTCCTCTGTGACTACCATCCGGTATCCGTATACTCCGGACTCAGCTGTAAAGGAAGTGAAATGAGAATTGTATCCTTCCGCATCCGTGGGTGCATAAGCTAACAGATCCGTAGCCATTTCCGGATAATAATCGTTTTTCAGGATACCGTTCTTTGCATTGGAGCCAAGGAATCGCAGTCCTTCACAGCCATCCATGGAACACTCTCCGATGGTGATACTGTCTGTTGTATTGATCATGATTCCCTGCAGTGCATGGCAATTCTTGAATGCCCGGTCTCCGATCGTATCCGTCTCTTCCGGCAGCGATACCCATACAAGTTCCGTACAGTTTTCAAAAGCACCGTCTCCAATCTGTTGAATTGCCACCGGATTGCCATCCGGGTCCGTTACCGTTCCGTCGTATTCCGTAATCGTCCCGGGAACCCGTACCAGAATATTGAATTCACTGTCATCCAGTGTCGTCTTCTGATAATAATATCCTTCCTTGGAGTTCAGAAGCAGTTCCACACGGATTCCACTGCCTCCTGCCTGTTCCAGCTGATCCACAATACTTTGGTACTGTTCCTCAGAATAGCAGAGAATCTTCTCCACGCTGCTGTCTGCAAAACATCCCTGATCCAGCCGGAGCATAGCTCCGTCCTCCGGAACATACAGGGTCTTTATGCCTGTACCGCCGAACACTCCGCTCCGGATTCCCTCAGTTCCTGCGGGAATGGTCAATGAGTTCTTCTCCCCGGACAGAATACCACAGAGTTCTTTCTGCTTGTTCCGGATGATGTCATCCACCACGGTATATTCCTGTACTTCACCGGAAGCAGCACTGATACTGAGTCCGTTTTCTTCCGTGATCTGTGTCTTATGTTCCACCAGATAAGATTCCAGCAGATCATCCTGCACTACAATATTGCAGTTTTTCAGCATTTTAAGATCCAGTTCCGGCAAAGTCTGAGCATCCGTATGCTCCAGGTGTATCGTTTTTATATGATTCTGTGCGGTAAGGTGCACTTCCCGGATATCTGCCGGAACTGTCAGTGTCTCTTTTTCACAGGGTACGGCATATATGACTGTCTCTTTTGCATCCAGGAGCAGCCCATCCTCAGAAGAACAATAATACGGGTTATCTTCATCCACCCGGTATCCCTTGTTCACCTTAAGCCCTTCTGAATCATCGATGACCATAACCGTCTCCGGAATTGCCAGATAATCTACCGACAATCCGGCATTTTCCTCAATATCCACCGCCTGTACATATTCCGGCACTTCCAGCGTCGTATCGTTTTTTCTTCTTTGCATGAGCCGCAGGATTCTGCCCAGTCCCATGCGGGATTTTTGCTCCGACACGTTGGTCAGTGTCTGCAGATAGCTGAGATGATCTCCCATGTTTCCTTCATGCCGGTAATCATCCGTCAGCCACATCTGTTCCAGCTTTACGGTATATTTTTCATCCAGGGGAACCATATCCTCCGGCTCCAGAATATGCCGTCCCACAGTTACCTCGTAGAACCACGGCACTGCTTTCCCGTTCTCCGTCCATCCGGGGAACAGTGCCTGTAATCTGTCTTTTCCCAACAGATCCATCTGCAGCCGCAGAAGATTCAGATTACCGTTGCCGGCTTTATACTGATCACTGTATTCCGCGTTTACGATCTGCTCCTTGCTGATCACCTGATTGGGCTTTGTCAGCTTTTCGGACAATACAAGAATACGGCTGTCTTTGGGAGTATAGGGGATGATTTTCTCCGTCCATTGATCCGTCCCCGCAGAGAAACGATACTCCGTGCGGATGAGCATCTCATTCTCCGGAAGCTCTGTCGGAATTATAATTTCTGTCCGGAAATCTTTCCAAGTCTTTCCATTATCAAAGGAAAGCCCTGCGATTCTCACATACCGGTTAAAATGTTCCGTTCCCCAGCTATAGAAGTTGCCATTCTTTGTTCTGACCTGCGTATTCAGTGCATTATAGACTGTCCTTGGATCCTCTATTTTTTGTCCCTTATAAAGCTGAACACCATATGCAGACTGGGCAATAGTGACCCAGGCTTCCTCCTCCGCATCTCCCAGCACGCCCTCTTCATAGCGCCCCGGCTTTGTCAGACCGCCCTCATTGCTTTTCTCGCCTTCAGGATCTATGGCTGTATCCGCCGGTCTCGCCGTCGGCTGTGGCGTCGGTTTCGGTAACGGCTTGGGCTGCGGTGTCTGAACAGGTTCTGCCGGTGCCGGTGTTCCTGTCGGTGCAGTCTCTCCTGCTCCGGCATTGTTACCGTTTCCGTTGTCTGTGCCATTTCCGGCAGTACTTCCACCATTTTCCCCACCGTTTTGTCCGTTTCCTGCAATGATCAGATCGGCCTTGTCAGTATCTTCCGTAACATCATAGACATAATTGTTATTTCCGGTATCCTTTTCTCCGTCCCCGGGTAATAAAGCATTGTTCCATGTTTTTTCTCTTACTTCTTCTCCGGTCGTCTCTTCTCCTGTCAGATTGACAGTCTCTGCATTCCCCGGCAGATTCATCCTGCCTGTCTGGAACAGATAGTCTGCGCTGTTTTTCAGGTTGGGATTCAGGGAATCCTCTGCGGTCTTATCCTTCTCCCACAGCTCACTTTCTCCGTTTTTATCCTGCTCCTCATTATTTTTCCGGGCAGTCGTGTCCTCATCCCCGGAGAAAACGACCTGATTGACCTGAAGGTCACGATTGCTTCCCATGGGATGAAACGTCGTTCCCTCTTCATAAGCCCTCACCATATGAAAGGCACTGATCGTCACTACCGGTACGGCTATCACAACTGCCGCTATTTTGATCCATTTTCCCTGCATCTGTTTTTACACCTGTTCTCTCTTACGTAAAAATGCTCCGACCTCTTTCTGCAAAGCGACAAAGTCCACCGGCTTTGCAAAATGTCCGTTCATTCCGCTCTTTAAGGACAATCTCTCATCCTCCACAAAAGCATCCGCGGACAGGGCGAAAATCGGGATCCGTCCCGCATCTGCTCTGTCCAGTTCCCGGATCGTCTTCGCTGCCGTACGTCCGTCCATCACGGGCATCTGTACATCCATCAATATAAAATCATAATATCCTGCAGCATGTGACGCAAAACTGTCCACAGCCTTCTGACCGTTTTCCGCCACTTCTACCTCAGCTCCCATATTACCGAGAATCTCCATGGCGATCATGGCATTGATCTCATTGTCCTCTGCCATCAGGATCCGGCGTCCGCGGAACGCATTTTCCGCATCGGGCTCTCTGGTCTGTACTTCCGTTATCTCCGCAGCATCGCTTCCTTCAGCGATCGGCAGCTGCAAAAATACTGTAAAATCAGAGCCTTTATCCTTCAGACTCTCAACCACGATCTCACCGCCCATAAGCTGTACCAGCTGATCCGTGATAGCCATTCCCAGTCCGGTACCGCCGTATTTTTTGGAGGTCTCTATACTCTCCTGTTCAAAGGGCCGGAAGATATGATTGATAAATTCCGGGCTCATGCCGATGCCGGTATCGTGGACGCGGAACATGAGATCCACACTTTTCGCCTGACGCATCATCTGGCGGAAAGTCACAATGATCTCACCTTCACTGGTAAATTTCACTGCATTGGAGAGGAAGTTGATGATCACCTGACTGATACGCAGCTCATCTCCGATGACATTATCCACAGTCATCTCCTCAAAATTCACTTCATACCGGATGCCCTTTGCTTCCAGATTTCTCGCAAACATATCATATAATTTGTCTCCCAGCTTTCTTAAGCTGAAAGGTTTTTTCTCCAGTTCGACTTTACCGGCCTCGATACGGGACATATCCAGAATGTCATTGATCAGTGCCAGCAGATGATCGGAAAGTTCATCTGCCCTGGACAGATACTGCATCGCCGGATCATTCTGCGCAAGCTTTCCCTCTGCCAGTGTCAGCATACCGATGATGCCGTTCATCGGCGTACGGATCTCATGGGACATTCTGGACAGGAACGTTGTCTTAGACTGGCTGACTTCCTCTGCCTGTGCCAGCTTCTGTTCATATTCCGCAATGCGGCCGTGTGCATCGGTGATCCGTTCAAAAAAGAGCAGATCATAGGATTCCTCTGCACATCTTTTTGCACGGAATCGGATCCACTCTCCGTTTTTCAGGACGAATTCCTCTGAAAAAGGCGTTGTTCCGTCCCACGCGATATATTTCTGCCAAAGCCGTTCTCCGGCTCCGGTATCTTGAAATTTGTTCACCAAATTATGAATATCTTCCTGCATCTGCCGCAGGGAAATGTCCAGCAGTTCCTCCATATCTCCCTCGGCATATAAAGGCAGATAGTCGCTCTTACGTATCAGAATCCATGCCCCATCCCGAAAATGACGCATTTCCTGCAAAAAGATTTTCTCTTCTTTTCTGCGCATTTTCGCATCGACAGGATTTCTATCGCCCATTTTTTTACGAAGAAACAAGACAAACAAAACCAGTGCTGCCAAAAGTTCCAGACAGCCGATGATCACCAGTCCCATATGTTCACCCAACAGGGTAATGCCTTCAATTACACCCGACATGCGTTTCCTCCATAATGTTAGTACCATTGAACTATAGCATATTTTATCGTTTACTTCAATCCAAACCACCGTATTCCATTGCATTTCGGCGATTTTTCACGTTTCTTTACAGTTTTTGTTCTTTCTTTGGTATTTTTTTCATTGTAAGTGATTACACTGTTTGACGCTTCTCTCTGTTCATGCAATAATAAGTTCATCCCGCGAATTCATTTCCGGGAAAATACAGAGTCAATATTTTATGAGGGAGAATAATATGAAAAAAAGCACAAAGAAAAAATTGCAGACTTTTCTTAGCCTGCTGATGATTCCTGTCTTTTTGACAGGATGTCGCGTGAGGACCACTCCGATCGGCGTATTTGCACAGATCATGGAGTATGCATCAAATGCCGGGAGCAGTTCTTCCCAGTTCTCTTCGTCTCACGGCACACACCATTCCGAACCGTCTTCCACGCCGCTGCCGCAGACGGACTATGATTCTCCGGACACTCTCGGCACCGTGCAGACGATCATGGTCTATATGGTCGGATCCGATCTTGAATCCGCTTACGGCAATGCCAGTCTGGATCTGGACGAGATGGAAAATGCCGGAGTGGATACCGCACATAATAATATTCTAATCTATGCAGGCGGTGCTTCCGAATGGTGGGATCGAGGTTTATCCGGAGAGGAATGCACCGTGCTCTTACTGACCGAAAACGGTTTTGTCCCTGTGGATACTTATCCTGCGGAAAACATGGGCGATCCGCTGACCTTAAGCAGTTTTATGAACTACGGTTTTGATTTCTTCCCTGCCGATTCCTATAGTCTGATTCTCTGGGATCACGGCGGCGGTCCGGTACTCGGCTACGGCGTGGATGAGAATTACCGGGATTTGCTGACACTGGATGAGCTGGCAGAAGCTCTGGGGGATTCCGTCGGTGCCCACATGACGAAACTGGAATGGGTTGGATTTGATGCCTGCCTGATGAGTTCTCTGGAAGTAGCTTCTGTGATGGCTCCTTACGCCAATTATCTGATTGCTTCCCAGGAGACAGAACCCGGTTGGGGATGGAACTATGATTTTCTGTCCGTCCTCTCCGATGAAGTGATCCCCGGCGATGAAATGGGCGAATATATCGTAGATTCTTACATGAACTACGGTGAATATGTATTTGATCTTTATCCCAGACTTTATTCCGATCTGACGCTCTCCTGCCTCGATCTGAGTGCTTATGCCGATGCGGAAGAAGCGCTGAATACTTATTTTGCGGAGCTAGATACTTCCCTGAATGTGAAGAATTTCCCCGGACTGGTGCGCAATCGTGCCCGTGTCAGAGACTTCGGCAGCTATTCCTCGGATATGAATTACGGCATGGTGGATGTCCTGCATCTGTTGGAGCTGCTTGGGGACAACTCCGAAACAGCCAAAGCGGCTGCCTCTGCCGTGGAAGATTGTATCGTTTACTCCGACACCAATATGGAAAATGCCGGCGGTGTATCCATCTGCTATCCTTACCAGACCGATGAGGACTATCGTGATGCCTGTATCGAAATGCAGGAATATCTGGATTTTGCACCGGATTATACCAGATTTTTACAGGATTTCTATGCGATTCAAAATGGCGATACCCTGTTGGCAGACCGTGAGATCTCAGACGCTGAGACTACCGTAACGACCGAAAATGACGGCACGTATGACGAATCCGACATCACACTGCAGCTTACACCGGAGCAACAGGAGAATTTTGCTTCCGGCGGATACTATATCCTCTGCAAAGCAAAAGAGGAAGGTTATATTACTGCGGAAGAAGATCCCAGAGCCGACGAGATGTATCTCTATATCCAGGGCAGTAAACGTGTCACTCTGGATGATAACGGTGTACTTCACGCCGCTTACAAAAACAATACCGTCTATATGCAGGATAAGGACGGATTATCCGACATTCCCATGATTCTGAACGAAACTGACATCAGCGATGTGGAAAACCGTTATTTATCTTATGTCGTTCTGATGAATTTCGATAACTGGGAATCCAAGGCGGTACAATTACAGCTCGTAGTCAACGATGAATATCCTGACGGTATTCTCCGAAATGCAATTCCGATCAACAATGATGAAGAGGATTTGCAAAGCGCCAGCAAGCAGTTGATTGATCTCGATGACTATTCCGTTATGTCCGTTGCTGCGCGCTGCAGTTACGTGACCCGCGATGATAACGGTAATCTCCTTGATTTCTTCGACTGGGATAAATCCGAATGGATGATGGGATTTGAGGTGGACCTGACCTCCGATTATAAGACTGTGGTGCAGCCGTTGGATCAACCGGAGAACTATGTATGCATCTTCTTCATGAAGGATTCACAGGGGAATGTATCTTACTCGGAGATGATTCCGTTGAAGTAAATTGAAAGTTAGTTGGCTGGCAAATGGAATTGGCTAGCCTGCCGTAGCCCCGGCTGCATATAAGAAACGCTGACATCACTTGCGTTCGGAAACAGAGCGCAGCGGCACGTAAGCGAGGAAAGTACCC
>JBNMHS010000101.1:0-8574 GCA_050872885.1 Acetatifactor sp. | reverse complement strand
CAATACTTACAATGAACTGAGGGAAAATTCGATCCGTAAATGGTTGGAGGATATGAGCAGGCACGAGGACGTGGCAGTCCGGGGCGGTGTCAAAGTCACGCAGGAGTATCTGGAGGATCTGAAGAGACAGATCCGCGAACTGGAAGAAAAATGTGCACTGAAAGATGCCTATCTGAAGAAGATGAAAGAGAAGTCCGCGAGGGTTGACAGCGAAACGGAAAAAAAGTATCATATATAAGATATTGAGTATTAAAAACAAGAGCGGAAGGGTAGAAAACCATGGCACTTAGCAAGAAGCCCACGACGGGCATGAAAGATATCCTGCCGGAGGAGATGCAGATCCGTGACTATGTCATCAGTGTGATCAAGGATACCTACGGCAAATTCGGTTTTACTTCCATTGAGACTCCCTGTGTGGAAAATATTGCCAACTTAAGCAGTAAGCAGGGCGGCGACAATGAGAAACTGATCTTTAAGATCTTAAAACGTGGAGAGAAACTGAATGTGGCTGCTGCGACCACAGAGGAAGAGGTTGTGGACAGCGGTCTGCGCTATGATCTGACAGTTCCTCTGGTACGTTATTATTCCAACAATGCGGCATCTCTGCCGTCTCCTTTCAAGGCATTGCAGATGGGCAATGTATGGAGAGCGGACAGACCCCAGAGAGGCAGATATCGTCAGTTTATGCAGTGTGATATCGATATTCTGGGTGAGCCTTCGAATCTGGCAGAGATCGAACTGATCCTGGCTACGACCACGACACTGGGCAAACTGGGCTTCAAGAATTTCCAGATCCGTATTAACGAGCGCCGTATCCTGAAGGCTATGGCTGCCTACAGCGGATTCCCCGAGGAATCTTATGACAGCGTATTTATTACGTTGGACAAGATGGACAAGATCGGTCTGGAAGGCGTAGAAGCAGAGCTTCTGGAGAACGGTTTTGATAAGGCATGTGTGGACAAGTATCTGGAACTGTTCAAGGGACTGGAAAGTGCCGAGGATGGAGTAGCTTATCTGGCAGATACGCTGGAAGGCTTTTTGGAACCTGAGGTCGCAACAAGCTTACGAGAGATCATGGACAGCGTCAGAGCTACGAAAGCTTCCGAGTTCGAGATCGTATTCGATGCCACTCTGGTAAGAGGTATGTCTTATTATACCGGAACTATTTTCGAGATCGCTATGCCGGAATTCGGCGGCAGCTGCGGTGGTGGCGGACGTTATGACAAGATGGTCGGTAAGTTCACGGGCAATGACGTTCCGGCCTGCGGATTCTCCATCGGATTCGAGCGTATCATCATGCTGCTCATGGAGAGAGGTTTCAAGGTTCCTACCAGACCGAAGCAGGTAGCTTACCTGATCGAGAAGGGTGTCAGCGGCGAGAGACTGTGTGAAGTGATCGCACAGGCACAGGAAGCCCGTAAGGACGGTACCCAGGTGCTGGTAGCCCGTATGAATAAGAACAAGAAATTCCAGAAAGAACAGCTGACCAAGGAAGGCTACGAAGAATTTGTGGAATTCTATAAAGAAGAATTAAAGAGATAAAAGTAACAGACGAAGGAGCAAAAGTAATGATTCAGTCCAGAACACATAATTGTAATGAACTTCGAATCAGCAATGTCGGTGAGAGAGTCACGCTGGTAGGCTGGTTCGAGAACATGAGAAAAGTCAGCAAGAATCTCGGCTTTGTCATTCTGCGTGATTTCTACGGAACCACACAGCTGGTAGTAGAGACCGAAGAGATGATGAACATCGTGGATGGCATCAACAAAGAGTCCACCATTTCCATCGAAGGTGTGGTAAGAGAGCGTTCCAGCAAAAATGCAAATCTTCCTACCGGTGACATCGAAGTCGTTCCCGACAAGATCGAGGTACTGGGAAAGTGTATCTACAATGCACTTCCTTTTGAAATCAATCAGTCCAAGGATGCAGACGAGAATGCACGTCTGAAATACCGTTATCTGGATCTGAGAAATCCGAACATGAAGAAAAATATCGTGATGAGAAGCCAGATCGTGGCAGAACTGCGTCAGAGAATGTATGCACTGAACTTCATGGAGATCACCACTCCCATCCTGACCTGTTCTTCTCCCGAAGGTGCGAGAGACTATCTGGTACCTGCGAGAAACCATCCCGGCAAGTTCTATGCATTGCCTCAGGCACCCCAGCAGTTCAAGCAGATCCTGATGGCATCCGGATTTGACCGTTATTTCCAGATCGCACCCTGCTTCCGTGATGAGGATGCGAGAGCAGATCGTTCTCCCGGAGAGTTCTATCAGCTGGATATGGAGATGGCATTCGCATCTCAGGAAGATGTCTTCTCTATCGTAGAGCAGGTACTTCCTCCCGTATTTGAAAAATATGGTATCTACAAGGAAGCTTCCAAGGCTCCTTTTGTAAGAATTCCTTATTTGGAAGCTATGGATAAGTACGGTTCCGACAAGCCGGATCTGCGTATTGATCTGGTACTGACCGATGCTACTGAAGTAATGCAGGGCTGCGGTTTTGCTCCTTTTGAGGGACAGACCGTAAAGGCTATCGTGGTAGACGGATTTACCGCTACCCGTAAGCAGATCGATGCGATCTGCGCAGAAGTGGAAGTACAGACCGCACGTAAGGGCTTCTGGTTCCGTGTGGACGAGAACGGAGAGTTCGTAGGCGGTATCTCCAAATTCTTACAGGATCGTAAAGAAGAAGTCATCAAGGCACTTGGCCTCAAGAACGGTGATTTTGTCGGCCTGGCCGCAGGCAAGAAGCTGGAAGCACAGAAGACCGCAGGTGTCTACAGAAAACTGCTCGGTGCAGCCAGCGAGAAGCATATGAAGAAGGATTGCTATGAGTTCTGTTGGATCGTTGACTTCCCGATGTATGAGATCGGCGAGGAATCCGGAGAACTGGAATTCTGTCATAACCCGTTCTCTATGCCCCAGGGCGGTATGGATGCACTGAACAACCAGGATCCTCTGGAGATTCTGGCATACCAGTACGATCTGGTCTGCAATGGTGTGGAGTTGTCCTCCGGCGCCGTAAGAAACCATGATCCCGAGATCATGATCAAGGCATTTGAACTGGTAGGTTTGGGCGAAGCGGATGTGAAGGCAAAGTTCCCCGCTATGTACAATGCATTCTGCTACGGAGCACCCCCTCATGCAGGAATTGCTCCCGGCGTTGACCGTATGATCATGCTGATCTGCGGCGAGGAAAGCATCCGTGAGATCATTCCGTTCCCCATGAACAAGAACGCAATGGATATCATGATGGGAGCACCGGGTACGGTAGAGCAGAAACAGTTGGATGAACTGCATCTGGCAATCACCGCAAAGCCGGAAGAATAAAATACCAAGCTGTCGCGTGACTCTTACGCGACAGCTTTTGTATATATCCCGGATTGTATACAAAGTTGAAATTGCAGAAGGTGCAGTGTTTTCGGAATTTAAAATAGGAGAATAGGCGACTGTAAGCAGGAGAAAAATATGTCGGTAGGACTTTATATCTTACATCTGTATCCCCGAGAGGATGAAACCAGACAGAGATTGCTACGGGAGGCGGCAAAGTGCGTGGACCCGGTGCGGCGTAAGAAGGCGGAACATCTGAAAAGCATACATGCAAAGGCTGCATGCCTGGGAGCGGGAATGCTGCTGCAGAAGATGCTCCTGGATCTGCAAAACGGCGTGGAATTTTCGGATACAGTTTTTCTGGAAGAAGAGGAACTTCTGACACAGCTGCAAAACCGAATGCAAGGAGAGCTGACGGAACCCCTGACAATCTCTTATAGATACGGTGAGCATGGAAAGCCTGAGATTGCTGATTTCCCAAAACACTTTAACCTGTCACATTCCGGTGATTATGTTGTCTGCGCGGTGTGCGACGGTGAAGTGGGTGTGGATATCCAGAAATGGGTCCCGTTTAAAGAGCGGACGGCAGAACGTTTTTTTGCGCCGGAAGAATGGAAAGTGTTGCAGACACTGCCTATGGAACAGCGGACAGAAATGTTCTACCGCTTATGGACGAGAAAAGAAGCCTATGGCAAATACACCGGTCTGGGGATTCCTGATGCGGTGAGTGAGAATCTGTTGGGCGAAGAGGAATACGCCGAAAGACAGATTCGGTTTCTGGAGATGCAGCCGGATCAGGAATACTCGATTGCCGTCTGTGTGGCAGATTTTGGTGATTCTAAACAAAACGGAAAGAGAACTATCGCAGAGTCAAATTTGAAATTAGGTGATGGAAGTCGATGATTCACAGTACGATTACTTTCGGTGCAATGAGTCTGTGGAAATGAGGCTGGTGTAAAATAGGGTTTTCACACGTGGGATTTGTGTCTGCGCACACTTGATACAAGTCTGTTATGCGAAAAAATACGTGTGCGGAATAGAGGATGTTATGAAACGATTGATGATCTATCTGAAAGACTATAAGAAGGAGTCCATACTGGCGCCGCTGTTTAAACTGCTGGAAGCCTTTTTTGAACTGATGGTTCCGTTAGTTATGGCGAATATCATTGACTACGGTATTTCCAACCGGAATATGGGCTATATCGGAAAAATGGGTCTGTGCCTGCTGCTTTTGGGCGTGGTGGGACTGGCTTCTTCCATTACGGCACAGTTTTTTGCCGCGAAGGCTGCGGTGGGATTTTCCACGAAACTGCGCCAGGCTCTGTTTAATCATATCGAGGATCTGAGCTTTACCGATATTGATAAAGCGGGAACTTCCACGATGATCACCCGTATGACCAGTGATGTGAATCAGGTGCAGTCCGGTGTGAACATGACACTGCGTCTGTTCCTGCGTTCCCCAATTATCGTATTCGGTGCCATGATCATGGCATTTACCATTGATGTAAAATGCGCACTGATTTTTGTAGTGGCAATTCCTTTGCTGTCTATCGTGGTATTTGGCATTATTTTGTCTACGATACCCATGTACAAAAAGGTACAGGCGAAGCTGGATCAGGTACTGGGCATCACCAGAGAGAATCTGACCGGTGTCCGTGTCATTCGTGCTTTTCATCAGGAAGCCAAGGAAGAGGAGCGGTTCCGGGAGAATAATGAGGCATTGTCCGCACAGCAGATTTTCGTAGGCAAGATCAGTGCCTGCATGAATCCTGTGACTTATGTGATCGTAAATGCTGCTATCGTGGCATTGATCTATACCGGTGCGGTACAGGTGAATATCGGCAACTTAAGTCAGGGTGAAGTTGTGGCAATCATCAACTACATGAACCAGATCCTGGTGGAACTGGTGAAACTGGCCAACCTGATCGTGACCATGACCAAGGCACTGGCATGTGCGGAACGTGTAGCCAGCGTGTTTGAGATCGGTGCGGATGCCACAGAGGATGAGAAGAAAGCTGTTTTGGATAACAGTATTGCCGCAAAGGTGGATGAAAAGGCACCGTTCTTAAATTTCAACCATGTATCCCTGACCTATCAGGGCGCGGGAGCACCGACCCTGCAGGATATGAACTTCACGGTGAACCGTGGGGATACTGTAGGTATCATCGGAGGTACCGGCTCAGGTAAGACCTCTCTGGTGAATCTGATCCCCGGATTTTACCCGGCTACGGAAGGGGAGATTCTGTTAGAGGGCAGAGATATCAAGACCATGAGTGATGAAGAACTGCGCGGACGGATCGGTGTCGTACCGCAGAAAGCAGTGCTGTTCAAAGGTACGATCCGCAGTAATTTAACATGGGGAAAACCGGACGCTACCGAAGAAGAGATGTGGAAAGCACTGGAACTGGCCCAGGCAGCGGAAGTCGTAGAGGGCAAGGACGGCAAGCTGGATGCTGTTGTGGCACAGAACGGTAAGAACTTCTCCGGCGGACAGAGACAGCGTCTGACCATTGCAAGAGCATTGGTCAGAAATCCGGAGATCCTGATTCTGGATGACAGCGCTTCCGCACTGGATTACGCGACAGATGCAAAATTGCGCGCTGCATTGCGCACCCTGGAAAATAAGACCACGACCTTTATCGTATCCCAGCGAGCTTCCACGATCCGTCATGCGGACAAGATCATCGTACTCGACGACGGTGAGATGGCAGGTGTGGGAACCCATGAAGAATTGTTAAAGAACTGTACCGTATATCAGGAAATCTATTATTCCCAGTATCCTGAGCAGAGAGGAGGTGTTCAGTAATGCAGAAGACCAACAATAAAGAGACCATGAAGCGGGTACTAAAATATATCCGCAAATATACACCGGCATTGATTTTGTCATTGCTGTTAGCCGGTCTGACTGTAGTGCTGACGCTGTATATTCCGATTCTCACCGGTAATGCGGTGGATCTGATTATCGGTAAAGGCCAGGTAGATATGCCAGGAATCTTTGCCATTATGAAAAAAATCGTGATCGTCATGATCATTACAGCGGTAGGCCAGTGGGTCATGAATACCTGTAATAACTATATTACCTATCATGTGATCCGTGATATCCGTACCGATGCTTTTGCGAAACTGGAGATCCTGCCGTTAAAATACCTGGATGCCCATGCGTACGGTGATATCGTCAGCCGTGTTATTGCAGATGTAGATACCTTTGCCGATGGTCTGTTGATGGGATTTACCCAGCTGTTCACCGGCGTACTGACGATCCTGTGTACGCTGGGATTTATGTTAATCACCAACGTACCGATCGCACTGGTAGTCGTATGTATCACTCCGGTATCTTTCCTGGTGGCGAAATTTATCGCAACCAAGACTTACTCTATGTTCAAGGAACAGTCTGAGACCAGAGGAGAACAGACCTCCCTCATTGAGGAAATGATCGACAACCAGAAGATCGTGAAGACATTCTCCAGAGAAGAGGCAGTTAAGAGCCAGTTCGGAGAGATCAATGACAGACTGCAGAAGTGCTCTCTGAAAGCAATTTTCTTTTCCTCCATTACGAACCCGGCGACCCGATTCGTCAACAGCCTGGTATATGCCGGTGTCGGCGTATTCGGTGCATTTGTAGCCATTAAGGGCGGTATCAGTGTAGGTTGTCTGTCCTGCTTTTTAAGTTATGCGAACCAGTACACCAAGCCTTTTAACGAGATTTCCGGCGTGGTAACGGAACTGCAGAATGCATTCGTCTATGCCGGACGTATCTTTGAGCTGATCGACGAAGAACCTCAGGTGCCCGATGCGGAGGATGCAAGAGTACTGACCGATGCACAGGGCAATGTGGATCTGGAAAATGTATACTTCCAGTATGTTCCCGATAAGAAACTGATCGAGAACTTTAATCTGAAAGTAAAACCCGGTCAGAGAGTGGCTATCGTAGGACCTACCGGCTGCGGTAAGACTACCGTGATCAACCTGCTGATGCGTTTCTATGATGTGAATTCCGGCTCTATTAAGGTGGACGGAACCGATATCCGTGATATCACCAGAGGAAGCCTGCGCACCAACTACGGTATGGTATTGCAGGAGACCTGGCTGCGTTCCGGCACGATCCGTGACAACATCTGCATGGGCAAACCGGATGCTACCGACGAGGAGATCATAGCAGCGGCCAAGGCTTCCCACGCACACAGCTTTATCAAACGTCTGCCCCAGGGGTATGATACCGTGATCACCGAGGACGGCGGTAGCCTGTCCCAGGGACAGAAACAGCTTCTGTGCATTACCAGAGTTATGCTGTGCCTGCCTCCCATGCTGATCCTCGATGAGGCGACATCCTCCATCGATACCCGTACCGAGATCAAGATACAGAATGCATTCGCCAAGATGATGGAAGGGCGTACCAGCTTCATTGTAGCGCACCGCCTCTCCACTATCCAGAGCGCCGATGTGATCCTCGTCATGAAAGACGGCAACATCATCGAACAGGGCAACCACGAAACCCTTCTTGCCCAGAACGGCTTCTACGCGAATTTGTACAATAGCCAATTTGCCGTGTAACGAGCCATGCAAAATGAAGAAATGCCACATCCGTGAGCTCGCTCACTGGGATGTGGCATTTCTTTTATTTTGATACGGCGACAGCCGTCACCCGACGAAAGCCGGAAGGCTTTTGGCGGGTGGAAGCATGGCTCGCTACACTTATCTCGGCAGCGGTATATTTTGCCAGAAAAGACAGAAAATACATCAAAATATGCCGAAAATTGTAAAAATATAGAAACACATCCAAAATATTGAAAATAAACAAAAATATTTTAAGAAATGTGTTGACAAATACAGACTCTTGTATTATATTAAACTTAACAAAAGAGAAACGGAACAACCCAACAGAGAAGGTTGGGAGAGAAGTACAAAAGAATCTATAGAAAGAGAGGTACAGTCCACCTAACAATTAAAGTCCTACCACAATCTTCCATGATGTACAACTGAATAGAACTACCAAAGAGAACCAATTTACATAGAGAACATCAAGTACACAGAAGAAAAAGTAATGAACAACAGAAGATAAAAATTATCTCACATTACAGTACATCCGTACAAAAGAAAAGTGGAAAGAGAACAAAAGACAAAATGGAAGATAAAGCAAACAAAAGAAAGAGAGGACAGGCCATTGGAGCTTGCAGTCTGAGAGAGCGTGCTGATTGAAGTAATGATCGGTACGCTCTCTTAATTTTGCATAAAATATAAATAT
>JBNMHS010000100.1:0-8719 GCA_050872885.1 Acetatifactor sp. | reverse complement strand
GAACACTCGTGATCCTACAGACAGCCAATCAGGATGTCCCGGATCTGAAGCTGTATACGCCCATTTTCCTTATCGATGTGTGGGAACATGCCTATTACCTGCAATATCAGAACCGCAGGTCGGATTATGTGGAAGGGTGGCATAAACTGATTCACTGGAAAAAAGCCGAAAGGCGATACGAAAATATGGTTGTAAAGTAAAACAGACAGAGAAAATAAAGAGGAAAAACATATGGAGAACAAACCAATCATAAAAAAAGAACAGGTAGAGACCGTCTACGACAGCAGATTCATTAAAGTATTTGATCTGCAATACGAACCGGGAAAACATTATTTTGATGCCACCAGAAGGACAAAAGATAATCTGGCAGCAGTCAAGACTGAGAAAGAATTCAAGCAGATGCTGCCGGATGCGGTCAGCTGCATTGTGATCCTGAAGATCAAAGGACAGGAACCAAGACTGGTATTAAGCCGGGAATACCGTTATCCTGCAGGACAATTTCTCCTAAGTGTACCGGCAGGACTGTTAGATCCGGAGGATGCACAGGCTCCAAACCCGGCGTTTCATGCAGCTATCCGGGAACTCAGAGAAGAGACCGGTATCGAACCGGAAGCAAGTGACAATATCCGTCTCGTGAATCCTCTGGTATTCAGTACTCCGGGCATGACGGATGAGAGCAATGCACTGGTACAGATCACCCTGAACCGTGAGGAGATGCCGAAGGTAAGTCAGGAAGGTGCCGTTGGCACGGAAATGTTTGACGGCTTTGAGCTGCTGACCAGAGAAGAAGCAAAGAAGATATTGCGGGACGGCGTGGATGATCAGGGACTTTTCTATCCGTTATATACCTGGGCGGCCATGATGTGTTTTGTGACGGGAATGTGGGAGTAACATGTTGATTCATCAGTAAAATTGTGCTGATGAGAAAGATAAGCACTGTCAAAGCTTTCATACTTTGACGGTGCTTATTTTTAGAAATAGCATTATTCTGTGCTTTTGCGTTAGGAAGGCAACACTGACAAAATCAGTATCTCCACGCTCATCATATCGTTCATGCGCCCCTGTTTTACAGCCTCTTCCGTTTCTACGCATTGCTTTACAGCATTTTTTAATACGGAAGTCTTAAAGTGAGATGCCTGGGCCGCGTATTTTCCGACAGCAAAAGGAGGCACGCCAAGTTTGGAGGCAATGGTCTTGTTGTCGTGTCCTCTGCTTTTTAATTCCTTGGTCTGCAACAGGAGATTACATTGTCTGGCAATCAGAAACAGGACGCGCATGGGAGGCTCTTTTAAGGCCAGCAGGTCATAGTAGAGCTGCAGGGCTTTCTGCGGATTCTTTTCTGCGATTGCATTTACCATATCGAAGATATGATTGGAAATACGGGTGGTGCAGACGGCTTCCACATCTTCCGCAGTGACTACATCGCGGTCGAGACAGTAGCAGATCAGCTTTTCCAGCTCCATCTGAATATTTTCCATGTCTGTACCGGTTTTGGAGAGCAGCAACTGCGCGGTGTTTTCAGAGATCTTTTTACCCTCCTTGCCTAAAATGCCGGCGATCCAGCGTTTCAGGGTATTCTCATCCTGCACGGTAAATTCCGCAACGTAGCCTTTGGACTGTACAGCTTTATATAGCTTGCTGCGTTTATCCACGTCAGTTTCCGTAAATACAAAAAAGGTGGTATCGTTGGGACTTGCAAGATACTCCGCCAGCTTTTCTCCGCCGGATTTGAAGAGTCCGGTGTCTTTGAAAAACATGACCCGGCGTTCTGCCAGAAAAGGCAATGTCTCTGCCTGGTCAATTACCTGTCCGAGAGAAAAATCTTTTCCCTGATAGAAATGGGTATTCATTTCATCGCCGTCCTGACACAGGGCTTTACGCAGACGATTTGTATATTGATTTTTCAGATAACGCTCTTCTCCGTAGAGCAGGTAGATCTGTTTGAAATTTCCTGTTTTAATATCTTCGTTGATCCGCTGCATGATGGAATCCTGAATCCTTTCCGGATAGTAAAGGTGACACGCCAGACCAGGTGATTTATCGGTTCGCCTGATATCGTTATTGATTTAGTATACTCCATTTTCTATTGAGGTTTCAAGAGGGGTATGCTAGAATGTAACTATTCGGAGTTGTGCAATGCATCGGAGATCTGTGGAATGCAGCAATTCCGAAAGGCTAAGATACTGTAAGAGGAAGGAAGAGGAAAATGAGTAAGAAAAGCGGATTTATGCAGGAATTTAAGAAGTTTATTCTGAGGGGAAATGTCATGGATATGGCAGTCGGTGTGATCGTCGGCGGAGCATTTACCGCAATTGTTACTTCCCTGAATCAGGATATCCTGACACCGATTCTCGCTATCTTCGGCGGTACGGATTTTTCCAATCTGTATGTGAAACTGGGAAGCAGTGAGACGGCACCGGTGTTGATGTACGGCAATTTTATTACAGCAGTTATTAATTTCCTGATCACGGCATTTGTTATTTTCTGCCTGGTGAAATTCATTAATAAACTGGGAGATACTCTGCATCATAAGGAGGAAGCTCCGGCGGCTCCCATAACAAAAAAATGTCCTTTCTGCAAGAGTGAGATCGCTATAGATGCAACGAGATGTCCTCACTGCACCTCCCAGCTGGAAGAACAGACTAAATAAATGGAAATTATTTGTAATATTTACGCATAGAAGGATAATCGTACAGGACAGAAGCAGCGGAGGAAAGCATGGGAAAATTACATAGGAAAATGATGGCAGCGGGGATCGGCTGCCTGATGATCGGCATGCTGACAGGCTGCGGAAATGATACGACCAAGATCACAGAAGGAATGCAGCTGGTGGAGACACTGGATTATCAGGGAGCACTGGCTGCTTTTGATGAAGCGGAAGCACAGAAAGAAAATAGTCGCCTGATCGCCAGGGGCAGAGGAATCGCCAACATGGGTCTGACGGATTACGAACAGGCGGTTCAGTATTTTACACAGGCGCTGGAAATGAGCAGCGGCTGTGTACAGAATGTGGATTATGATATGAACTATTATCTGGCAACCGCTTATACCAAAAACGGTCAGCCGGCCGAAGCAAAAAAGGTATACGATGCTATTCTGGCGTTAAAACCGGAAGAAAAGGATGCATATTTCCTCAGGGGATCGTCGGAATTGGAACTCGGAGATTATGACAGTGCCAAAGCAGATTTTGACAGGGTGATCTCCATGGATCCGAAAAATTACGATCGGCTGATAGAAATCTATGAGGTACTGGCAGAGTATGGTTACCGTGAAGTGGGACAGGAATATCTGCAAAATGTATTAGATACAGCCAAACAGCTAGACGCTTACGACAGTGGCCGGATCTATTATTATCTGGGAGAATACCAGAAAGCGTATCTGGCATTGGAAGAGGCAAAGGACAAGGGCGGTGCGGACAGTTATCTGTATCTGGGAAGAGCCTACGAGGCAACGGGTGATTACAACTATGCTTCCAGCGTATACAGCAATTATCTCTCCAAGCAGGGACCGAATGCGGAAATCTACAATCAGTTAGGATTGTGTGAGATGTCTAAAAAAGAATACCAGAAGGCTCTGGAGGTATTTCAGGCGGGAAAACAGATCGAGGGAAACAGCCTGATGCAGACGTTATCTTTTAATGAAATTGTGGCATATGAATATCTTGAAGATTATCAGAAGGCAGCGGTGCTGCTGAAGGCCTATTTACAAAATTACCCGGACGACCAGACGGCCATCCGGGAACAGCAGTTTTTGTCTACCAGGTAAAAGATACAACAGAATAAATATGCTTAATCGGTGGCAGAATCTTCCTGTGAAGATTCTGCCTTTTGTCTTAATTGCAACAGATCGATAAAATCTAGCAAAGAAGCCGCATTTTTAGAATTGAAATGCTGCAGGATATCTATCAGACCGGAAACAGTGATGTTAGGTGCAAATTCCTGATTCAGGGTCTCCAGACTATAGCGATAAGGAGTACGTCCCAGCAGGTAGTCGGTTGTTACCCCGAAAAAGTCAGCTAATTGTATCAATGCTTCCTGATCAGGAAAGTGTATGTTGTTTTCATAATTAGAAATGGTGCCGACGGAAACTTTCAGTATGGCAGCCAGTTCTTTCTGGTAGATTCCCCGTTCTTCCCTCAGGGATGCAAGAATTTCACCGAAACTCCTCATATTGCCTCGCATTCTGCCGCAGATGCAGCATATTTAAATATTTTTCTTTTAAGATTTGATGAACTCTATTTTACTATATTTTAGTTTTAAAGAAATACAAATTTAGAAATAGAGGAAAATAATAAAAATACAGCACAAGAATCAATATTACCTAAAAAGCATAAAATATTCCAAATCTTTGCATTGAGAAATCCTCTCATTAATCCCTATTGCTATTTTCGGAAAAGACAGATATAATAATCCAAGAGTTAGGTGCAACTAACCAGTGAGTGAATCATGTGAAACTCCTCTGAGGAAACGGAGCTGCTGAATCCGGATACCGGGGAGGAGTTTTCAGCCCTTAGACGGATTCACCGAAGAGAAGGTTTGGGATAAAAAGTTTAGAATAGAGGATAAAGGAGAAGAATGAAATGAATTATTTAGAGATTGAAAAAGTCATTGGACGTGAGATCCTGGATTCCAGAGGAAATCCTACCGTAGAAGCAGAAGTGACTCTGGTAGACGGAACAATCGGAAGAGGTATGGCACCCAGCGGTGCTTCCACCGGTGAATTCGAAGCACTGGAGTTAAGAGACGGAGACAAGAACAGATATCTGGGCAAGGGTGTACAGAAGGCCGTAGAGAATATCAATACAGTAATCAATGAGACTTTACAGGGAATGGATGCTTCCGATATCTATGCCATTGATAAAGCAATGATCGATGCAGACGGAACCAAGGACAAATCCAGACTGGGTGCAAATGCGATTCTGGCAGTATCCATTGCCAGCGCGAGAGCAGCGGCGATTTCACTGGATATTCCCCTGTATCGTTTCTTAGGAGGCATCTCCGGCAACAGACTTCCGGTTCCTATGATGAACATTATCAACGGTGGATGTCATGCACTTTCCTCCGGCCTGGATGTACAGGAATTCATGATCATGCCTGTAGGAGCGCCTTCCTTTAAGGAAGGTTTGAGATGGTGTTCCGAAGTATTCCACGCACTGGCGTCTATCCTCAAGGACAGAGGTCTGGCTACTTCCGTGGGTGACGAGGGTGGTTTTGCTCCGGCGCTGAAGTCCGATGAGGAAGCAATCGAGACCATTCTGGAGGCAGTAAAGAAGGCCGGCTATGAGCCCGGTAAGGATTTCAAGATCGCCATGGATGCGGCTTCTAGCGAGTGGAAGACCGGCAAAAAGGGAGAATACAAGCTGCCTAAGGCAGGAACCGTATTTACCTCCGAAGAACTGATCGCACATTGGAAGAAACTGGTGGAGAAATACCCCATCATTTCGATAGAAGATGCACTGGATGAGGAAGACTGGGAAGGCTGGAAGAAGCTGACCGCAGAGCTGGGTGACAAAGTCCAGCTGGTCGGCGATGATCTCTTCGTAACCAATACCGAGAGACTGGCAAAGGGAATCGCCCTTGGCTGCGGCAATTCCATCCTGATCAAGTTAAACCAGATCGGATCTGTATCCGAGACGCTGGAAGCCATTAAGATGGCACACAAGGCCGGTTATACCGCTATTTCCTCTCATCGTTCCGGTGAGACTGAGGACACCACCATTGCTGACCTGGCAGTCGCACTGAACACCTGTCAGATCAAGACCGGTGCGCCCAGCAGAACCGAGCGCGTGGCAAAATACAACCAGTTGTTGCGTATCGAGGAAGAACTGGGTGCGGCAGCCGTATATCCCGGCATGGGCGCATTCAACGTTCAGAATTAAATTGCTTTTATCCAAACTATTTTGGTTTCTCTTTTTCTCTTCAGGGACTGTTCGAAAGGACAGTCCCGTTTGCGTTTTATGGAAAAATGCAAAACAGAAAATCTGCATTATTTGAGACATGATTGAAAAATGACTTATGAATTGATTGAGAAATGATTTGAAAAATCTATTGACTTATGCTGAAAAGGTATGATACTATCATCTCCGTTGTGTAAACTGCATAGAGACATTAGGTATGAATTGGAAACGACACATGTGCGCACTGCTCACTGATTAACGAACAACACACATGTGTCTTTTTTGCGCTCATTTTCAGAAAAGGAGGGCATTCAATCATGCCGAAGACAAGATTACAAAACATTATTTTCACCATTATTATGGCATTCGTTATGGTATATGCCATGGTCTGCTACAACATCGCACTGGATAAGGGAGGAATGAGCAACGAAATCTTCCTGTTAGCGTTCCACGAGATTCCCATCATGTGGCCGATCGCGTGTATTCTGGAGTACTTTGTAGTGGAAAAATTATCCCACAAGCTGGCATTCCGTATGGTATCACCGGAAGATAAGCCGATTTTCATCACGCTGGCAATCTCATCCATGATCGTGTGCCTGATGTGCCCGGTGATGAGTTTCATCGCTACCTGCCTGTTCATGCATCCCGGCAATCAGATCATTGCGCTGTGGCTGCAGAAGACAGTGCAGAACTTCCCTATGGCACTCTGCTGGCAGATTTTCTTTGCAGGTCCCGGAGTGAGAAATGCATTTGGGTTTGTGGTAAGTAAGATTTGTAAAGCAGATTGAAATTAACTTGAAAGTTAACAAGGTTTCAAAAATTCCACTATTTATACCAAAATCAGCCAAAATAGAAGAAAAATGCATCTATAAATAAGGCCATTCTTGAAAAAACATTGTTTTTGCATTGAATGGTGGAATATAATTCTAAAAAAGCAAAAATGTCCACCATTTTTTCCGATTATGCCTTAAATAGTGAAATTGAAGACGGGCAACAAAAAAGACAGTGTTTTGAATGGAAACTGAGGTGAATCTCCAGCTTCCCAGCACTGTCTTTTTGTCATACGCAGTTATGTTTTTGTAACTTTCAATTTACTTAAAGTACTGCACACCGGATTCGAAGATCTTCATATCCTGCTCGCCGTAGATATTTACTGCAACAGCGGTATCTCTTCTCTCGGAGTGTGCCATCTTACCGAAGCATCTGCCATCGGGTGAGGTGATACCTTCGATTGCGCAGTAGGAACCGTTGATATTGTACTCCTCATCCATGGATACGTTGCCGTTCTGGTCAGCGTACTGGGTAGCGACCTGACCGTTTGCGAAGAGCTTGTCGATCCACTCCTTCGGTGCTACGAAACGGCCTTCGCCGTGGGATGCAGGGTTGCAGTAGGTTGCTCCAAGTGTAGCGCCCTGTAACCAGGGAGACTTATTGGATACGACCTTGGTGTATACCATCTTGGAGATATGACGGTTGATCGTATTGAAGGTCAGGGTCGGAGAATCCTCCTTCTGTCCTGTGATCTCACCATAGGGAACCAGTCCCAGCTTGATCAATGCCTGGAATCCGTTACAGATACCAAGTGCCAGACCGTCTCTCTCATTTAACAGCTTCATGACAGCTTCCTTCAGCTTTGCATTCTGGAATGCTGTTGCGAAGAACTTCGCACTGCCGTCCGGTTCATCACCTGCTGAGAATCCGCCGGGGAACATGATGATCTGTGCCTGTGCGATAGACTTCTCGAATTCTTCTACGGATTCACGGATATCTTCTGCGGTCAGATTGCGGAAAACTCTCGTCTCCACATGCGCTCCGGCACGCTCGAATGCCTTGGTGCTGTCGTATTCACAGTTGGTTCCGGGGAATACCGGAATGAATACGGTAGGCTTTGCCACCTTATGCTTGCATACATAGATGCTGTCAGCCTTGTAGCAGTCGCTTGCGATCTTCTCGGTGCCCTTCACCGCCTTGGTGGGGAATACCTTCTCCAGCTTGGAGGTCCAGGATGCAAGTGCCTCATCCATGGTGATTTTCACATCGCCGTATACAAAAGCAGGCTCCTCGGTCACGGTACCGATCACGGTGTAATCCAGTTCCTTCTCATCCAGTGCTGCCATCTTGTCTGCCGGAATCTCTGCCAGGATATCGCCCAGACCGTTATCAAACAAATCATCTGTGGTGGCATCGTCGTCGATCTTCACACCCAGCTTATTACCGAATGCCATCTTGGCTACGGCTGCTGCCACACCCTTGGAATCCAGTGCGTATGCGGATACGATGGTTCCGTTCTCGGTCAGCTCATGAATCTTACCATATAATACTGCCACATCCTCATACATCGGGATGTCAAAATCATCTTTGTCAATAGAGAAGCGTACCAACTTGTTGCCGGGTGTCTTCAGTTCCGGAGTGATAATATCACCGGATTTTGCCACGTCTACGGCAAAGGATACCAGTGTGGGAGGTACATCAATGTCATTGAAAGTACCGGACATACTGTCCTTACCGCCGATGGAAGGCAGGCCGAAACCGATCTGTGCGTCGTACGCACCAAGCAGTGCTGCAAACGGCTGGCTCCAACGCTCGGGATCACTGGTCATTCTGCGGAAATACTCCTGGAAGGTGAATCGAATCTTGCTGAAATCACCGCCGGAAGCTACGATCTTCGCCATAGACTCTGTCACTGCATAGACAGCTCCGTGGTAAGGGCTCCAGGAAGACAGATAAGGATCGAAACCGTAGCTCATCATGGTCACAGTATCGGTCTTTCCTTCCAGTACCGGAAGCTTTGCTACCATGGTCTGGGTCTCGGTCAGCTGATAT
>JBNMHS010000099.1:0-8743 GCA_050872885.1 Acetatifactor sp. | reverse complement strand
GATTACCACTGGTTATGACACAATACGCATTTCTCCGCGCTTTGCCAGCAAGCAGTCACGTGCTCTGCCTATTGACAATCTATTGTGACAAGTAGTTCCATGGCGAGGTATATGCTCCGTCTTTTCTGACACTGAAGTGGAGGTGGTTACCTGTGGAGCGTCCCGTGGAACCTACTGCCGCTATGGTCTCTCCCCTCACGACCACATCGTCCTTGGATACATATAGTGCTGATGCATGCATATAGATCGTATACAATCCGCCGCCATGGTCTATCATCACGTAGTTGCCCATGGTATTGCTGTAAGTAGCTGCCACCACCTGACCGTCATAAGCCGCATAGATTGCCGTGCCCTTAGGTGCTGCAAAGTCCACACCGTTATGGAATTGTTCGATCCCCAGCGTGGGATGGATACGATTGCCGTAATCATCCGATATTCTGGTATAGGATGCCAGAGGGAATTTAAATGTACCGCCGTCATAGGTCAGTACCGTACCGCTGGCTTCCAGTATTTTCTTTTTCTCTGCTGCGATTGCAGCTTCCAGTGCAGCTATTTCCGCATCCTGATCCGCAATCGACTGCTTGTATTCTTTGATTGCCTGTTCCTTGTTGGAGATATCTGTCTCATACGCCGTAATATCCCGGTTTTTCTGATCGATCAGAGCCTCCATATTGGACTGTTCCTGTTCCAGCTCGGACTTGGCCTCATCCAGAATCTCTTTCTGCGCTTCCAGTTCTTCTTTACAGAGTTCGATGTATTTGCGATTCTCCATAAAGTCTTTCCACTGCTGGCGGTCATAAGTCATGACCAGCTCCACGAAATCCGCCCGGTTCAGGAAATCGCTGAAGCTTTCTGCCTTCAGCATCATATCCAGGATGTACGAATCACCTTTCTCATACATCAATCTTATGCGGCTGATCATGGCATCTTTCTGGTTTTCTTCTTTTTCCAGTGCCGCATCCAGTTCCTCCTGGGTCCGGGTGATCTCTTCTTCTTTCGCGGTGATCTTGCTCTTCAGTTCCGCTATATTCTGTTCTATCTGGCTCAGATTCTTATCTAACTGTGCCACATAATTTTTGAGATTTGTTTTTTGCGTTTCCAGATCCTTTTTGATCTGCTCCAGATTACTCAGATTACTTTTCATCTGCTCTTTTTCTTTTTGTGCCTGGGTGATCTGATCCTGTTTCTCCCGGATGCTGTCAGAGGTGATGGATGACATATTGGTGGCATGCACCCGCAGACCGCCAACGCAGAACGGAACCGCCAGTATCACACACAGTGCCAGGCACAGAAGGCTCTTTTTCGTCTTATTCAATTTTGTCTCCATTTTCTCTGTAACATCTATAGCCCCGGTTTATACATGCAAATGCTTTCTTACTGTCGAAATGCTTCCCAGGAAACCGATACCTACGCCCACACCGAGGGATATGGGAGTCAGGAAGTGGAAAATTTCCTCTACTGACAGGAAATTCAGGAATCCGCTGAGCACCATAAATCTGTTTACAACGTAATTCAATGCGTAATTGTACAGGGAATAGATCAGTCCCAGCGGCACTGCCGCTCCGATCAGTCCGATCAGCATACCTTCCAGGACAAAGGGCGCACGTACGAAAAAGTCTGTGGCTCCGATATATTTCATGATATTGATCTCCTCTGCGCGGACGGAAATACCGATGGCTACCGTATTGCTGATCAGAAAAATGCTGACTGCCAGAAGGATCACAATAATTCCCATGGACACATAGGCGATCAGAAGATTCAATCCGCTGAGTGTATTTGCCGTCATCTCAGAATAATTGACTTTGCGTACTTCCGGAATGGACTGTAACCAGGTCACCAGCGCATCCTGCATGGATACATCACTCAGGAAGATCTCATAAGTATCTTCTCCCGCCAGCGGATTCTCCGGGAATCCATCCGCATAGTCTTCCCCGAAATAGTCCGGTCCAAAGGTAGCCCATGCCTCATCGGCAGACTGGAACTGAACTTCCGATACCTCTGCGCGCTTGGCGATCTCCTGTCCGATCTCTTCGATCCGCTGTTCCGAAGGGATCTGCCCATCTGTATGGCTCTCGCAATTATCCATCTCGCTGTGGAAAAATACGGTTACGGACACGCCCTCTTCCGCTGTCTTCAGAATGTTCTGGAAGTTGGCAACGATCGAATAGAACAATCCGAATAAAAACAGGCATGCGGATATCGTGGCAATAGAAGCAAGGGAGTACCATTTGTTACGGAAAATATTGGCAAATCCCTGTTTGATCGTATAAAAAAGTGTACTAATCTTCATCAATATATCCACCCTTCTCTTCGTCACTGATGATCACACCCTTTTTCATGGTGATCACTCGCTTCTGCATGGCATTGACGATCTCGCGGTTATGGGTAACCACAACTACCGTGGTGCCGCTTTCGTTGATCTCTTCCAGGAGTTTCATGATCTCCCAGGAGTTATTCGGGTCCAGATTACCGGTAGGCTCGTCCGCCAGCAGTACAGAAGGATTGTTCACCAGCGCTCTTGCCAGAGCGACACGCTGCTGTTCACCGCCTGAGAGCTGTTTTGTCTTGGCCTTGTATTTGCCTGCCAGACCTACTGTTGCCAGAATTGCAGGAACATTTCTGCGGATCTCGCTCACGGGAGTCTCTATGATACGCTGTGCAAATGCCACATTTTCATATACATTACGGTCATTTAACAGTCTGAAATCCTGGAACACAACACCCAGATTACGACGGAATCTCGGAATCTGTCGGTGTCTCAGCTTCGCAAGATCATTTCCCATAACATAAACACTGCCGCTGGTCGCCGTAAGCTCCCGCAGCAGTAATTTGATCAGCGTTGATTTACCGGATCCGCTGTCGCCCACGATAAATACAAATTCTCCTCTTCCTATGCTGAGTGATACACCATTCAGTGCCGGAGAGCCTGAGGAATAAGACTTACTTACATTATCCAGAAAGATGATCCCGTTTTCCTCTATGAACTTCTCTCTTTTCAGCCTTTGTGCTTCTTTTTTTGCCATTTTATAATCATGCCTTTCTATTGCCTGTTGCTTACTAAATCCTACGTATTGATTACTATTCAGAGCCTCAATTCGCAAAGTCGCTCCTAACGGAGTTTAAGTGATCAATACTCATACGTTTCCATATACTTCATATACTTTACGACCATCAATGCGATTTTGAAAGTGATCGCATCTTCAAACACTCTCAGATCCAGTCCGGTACTCTTCTGCAGCTTGTCGAGACGATAAACCAGTGTATTTCTGTGAATAAACAGCTGTCTGGAGGTCTCCGACACATTCAGACTGTTCTCAAAGAACTTATAAATAGTGGTAAGCGTCTCCTCATCGAAATCATCCGGGCTCTTGCCTCCGAAGATCTCACGGATAAACATCTTGCACAGCGGAATCGGCAGCTGGTAGATCAGTCGTCCGATTCCCAGTTCGCTGTATGCAATAATATCTCTTTCATCGAAAAAGATCTTACCTACATCCAGAGCCATCTTTGCTTCCTTGTAGGAACGGCTGACTTCCTTGATCTCATGCACGATGGTACCGTATGCAATACGGATCTCCTTAATGCCTTCCTTTAACAGAGCTGTCTCCAGAGCTCTCGCAGCTTTCTCGATCTCTTTTCCGGTATCCGTCTCCGCGAATTCCTTCACAACGATCACGTTGCTCTCGTCCACCGCCGTAATAAAATCCTTACTGCCGGTTCCGAAATGTGTTCTTGCAAGTTCCAGCACGTTATTATCCTTGCCGCCTGCAGATTCCACGATCATGACCACTCTGGGGACATCCGTCTGAATGTGCAGCTTCTTGGAACGGCTGTAGATATCCACTAACAGCAGATTGTCCAGCAGCAGATTTTTGATAAAGTTATCTTTATCAAATCTCTCTTTATAAGCCACCAGCAGATTCTGAATCTGAAATGCAACCATTTTGCCGATCATATAGACGTCTTCACCGGTACCACCGGCTACCAGAATATATTCCAGCTGCTGCTCATCATAGATTTTGAAATACTGATACCCCTGGATCTCCTGGGAGTCCGCCGGTGATGCTGCGAATTCCACCGCAGGCTTAGAACAGTTCCCCATGTCCATGGTAGCGGCCACTTCCTTGCCGTCCACATCCATGACGCATAATTCTACTCTGGCGATTCCTTTCAATCCTTCAATGGTGTTCTGTAAAATCTGATTCGATATCATCCTCTGCTCCTTCAGTCCCCAACCATATTTTTCTTTTGCTGTTACCCCAAAAAGTCACTCTCAAAAAATATCAACGGATTGTTTCGCCGCAACGCGGCTCTCTATGCTTGATCCCTTGATATCATACATAATACAAATTTACAAAAATTCTGGTAAAATTGCAATAGTTTTTTATGCACTTTTTAGTAAAATTGCTATTTTTCTCTCGAAAAAAGAGTCCGGGAAATAGTTTCACCGAACTCTTTTCGTTATAGCGTTTATTCTGTTATCTCTTCACAGTGTATTAAAGCCGCAGATCAATATTGCCACCCAGTTCGGGAGTTACACTTCTCTCCATCGCTGCGGAGTCGATCAGCTCTACCACTGCCCGTCCCTGTGCTTCCCGGGTATCCATGGCTTTGCCAAGCACCGCCATTCCTACCTTTGTCTGTAGATTACCGGAAGCCATTGACATTGATAAACTTGCAATATCCATGGTAACACCTCCTGTCTTTGTCCTTACTATAGCACACTTTTTCTGTTTCCGCTACGCTTTCTGCACTCTGCGGATACTTTTCTCTGTGATGATGATCCTGCCTTCCTTTAACAGATGTCCCACGGCACGTTTGAACTCGTTCTTGCTCATACCGGTCTCATAGGTAATGACCTCCGGAGCTGCCTTGTCATTAAAGGGCAGAGAGCCCTCATAGCTGTCTAACAGTTTCTCGATCTTCTCCGCATCCTTCTGTATCTGTAAGTATGCCTTCTCCCGGATACTCAGGGTCAGTTTGCCGTCTTCCAGTACTTTCGCCACTCTGGCTGTCACCCGGTCTCCGATCTTCAATTCTTTTTCTCCGAATAGCTCCTTTTTAGGGATCAATGCGGAAAAGCAGTCATCCACCGCCACAAATGCTCCGAAGTTTTTACTGATCTCGTAGATTCTTCCGGCCACCGTATCATCCTTTTTGTACGGGCTGTCCGTTCGCAGCTGCTCATAGACATTCATAGTGGCACACAATCTGCCGCTCTTGTCGATATAGAGAGAAGCCAGCACCTGGTCTCCCGCTTTCACTTTGCGGGTCTGCTGTTTGAAAGGTAAAAATAAGTCTTTCTCCAGTCCCCAGTCCAGAAAAGCTCCCACTTTTCCTACCTGTGCAACCGTAAGCAGTGCCACCTGTCCCAGACAGAGCTTCGGTGTCCTTGTCGTAGCGATGAGCCTGTCACTGGAATCCCGGTACAGGAATACTTCCAGTTCATCTCCGACCTTTGCTCCCTCCGGCACCTGTTTTGCCGGCAGCAATACCTTATCATCGGGTGCTCCCTTGGCTGCCAGATAAACTCCGAATTCTACTTTTTTCACTATTACCAGCGTCTGTTTTTCGCCTAATCTTAATTCCACATTTTCTCCTGTTCCGACAGGCTGTTATTCCTGTCTCTGAAACTCTACCGATACATAAGGTTTCCCTGCTTCATCCTGCAGGCAGATGACATAACCGTTCTCCGTCCGCACTACATAGGGGTGCAGCACATCATCCAGAAATGCCTGTTTTTTGTACTCCGCACGCATCTGGCGGATCACGAAGTCATCCGGCAGATACTCCATGGCAATATTCACATATTGCCCGTTATTTACATGATGATTGGTATCCAGATGATGCTTTTTCACCACGATGGGTTCCGGCATTTCACCTCCCTCCGGTACGGCGACCTTGCGGGAAGCATAGTCCATATCCAGCTTTTCATCCGTTGCATAGCCCTTCTGCATGGCTTCGTTCACCATCACCGGCTTCCCGGTCCGGACATCCAGCAGACTCCACAGGGAATTGGCTTTGGCCAGATATTCGCCCTGTTCATCCAGCATGGCAAAATTACGGTAGCCCAGAAACGCCTTCAATTCATAAGGGAGCGTTACGATCTTTACCTTTTCCCCCAGTTTCGGATAACGGTTCACCACGATCTGCCAGGCGGAAAGCACCCAGACCTGACCGATCTCCTTCATATAATCGATTCCCAGTCCGAGATCTTCCGACTGGAAAGTAGAGCAGTCCTGAAAATAATTCAACAATGCATCCAGTGTAAGATTCCCCTCACTGTCTGTCTCACTGTAACGTATTCTGCTGTCAAATGCATACATAGTATACTTTATCTCCTTTGCGGCGGTCTTCTGCCGCATCCGTTCTTCTTACAGATTACCCGTAATTGCCATTGTGATCTCCGGGAACATCTGAATAATGATCATCACGATCCAGAAAATACAATAGCACAGCATTCCCGGATTGCAGATCACGGTCTTAAATCTCTGTCCCTTTGCGATCTGTCCCGGTTCAACGGCCAGTTTTTTACGGAATACAATAAACAATACGATTCCCGTGACCAGCGCTGTCAGCACAAACAATACATAGATCATATAGAAGATCCAGCCGGGCAGGTATTTCATCATATAATCCATGACAGCCTGAGAATCCGCACCGCTCATGATGACCTCCTGGTACTCATCCAGATGGATTGCTTTCAGCAGCAGAACACTCACGACCGCTCCCATGAAATTAATGCACATATGCAGGCCGATGGTCACTCTCAGGTCCCCGGTCTTCACATACAGAAATGCCAGAAACATTCCCAGCAGAAACGCATAGGCAAACTGGTTCAGATTACCATGGAACAGTCCGAACATCAGGCCGGACAGAACGATTGCTGTTCCCTGACCGTATTTCACGATACGATCCACGATCAGTTTCCGGAAAACATATTCCTCCAGGATCGGCGCACAGATCACCATATAGAGAAATGTCACGATCATATTGGAACCGGTGGCATAGGTCATCAGCGCATTATCCACTGCAGAGCCCTTCAGTGCTCCTACTATCGTAGTGATCAATGTTCCTGCCAGATTACCACAATACATCAGTGTGAAACACATGATCAGAGCCAGAATAAACTGTCCGGGAGTGATGCTTTTCTTCGCAGGTGCTTCTCCGGGCATCCGCTTTACGAGCGCGATCAGTACCGGCATGCCTACCAGATACAACGGCATCACTGCCAGGATCAGGCTTATGGTCGTATCCTGCAGCCACTCCGGCTTCACCGCGCTTACGATCCCCATCACTGCCATCTGTGCGGCATAGATAACCAATGTTCCGATCAGGAATCTCCATCCCAGACCGGAAAAATTTTTCTTCATACTCCTCGTATCCATTTTTATCTCCCCTGCTTTTTGTTTATACAATAGATCTTTTTCTATGCTTCATTATCTACTTTCTTTTCATCATAACATAAATCCTTTGACTGTGAAACTATATTTTCTGCAAAAAAAGCTGTGCACCCCGTTTTCCGGTCATGCACAGCCTCCTGCTCTCATCTTATGACAATAATTATTCTCCGAGACCATTCTCTACGGCTTCTACCAGAGTCTTCAGAGCTTCTGCCTCGTCCTCGCCTTCGCATACGAATTCGATCTCATCCCCACACTTTACACAGGCTCCCAGTACACTGAGCACGCTCTTGGCATTCGCGGTATTTTCACGGAATTTGAAGGTGATCAAGGATTTGAACTGCATTGCCTCCTTGCACAGAATTCCGGCGGGACGCAGATGCAGGCCCGTAGGATTCTTGATTACGACTTTCTGACTTACCATATAATAAACCCTCCAATATCTATATTATTCTGCATTATTTTCTTCTAGTAGTTTAGGAATTTACTTTTCATTTACATTTCTATCATAGCATGAATGAAAAGCATTCACAAGGGCTTTTACCAGACAACTTTCGGAATCTGTCTGTCAGAACATGATGTCCTGGATCAGATTGGCAAGCTTCTGTGCTTCTTCCTGGATCACCTGCTGATCCTTTCCTTCGATCATGACTCTTACCAGGGGTTCTGTTCCGGAAGGACGGATCAGTACGCGGCCTTCTCCGGCGAACTTTTCTTCCAGTTTCTCGATGGCAGCTGCGATCTCCGGATATTCCATGTATTTCTCTTTTTTATGGTTTGCTACCTTTGCATTTACAAGTGCCTGAGGCAGTACTTCCATTACCTTAGCCAGTTCCGACAGCGGCTTTCCGGTATCTACCATGACCTGCAGCAAATGCAGTGCGCTGAGCAGTCCGTCTCCGGTGGTATTTTCATCCAGGAAGATAATATGTCCGGACTGTTCCCCTCCGAGGCTGGCTCCGATCTCCTTCATACGCTCCAGTACGTAACGGTCGCCTACCTTGGTCTTCTCCATATGGATATCGTTCTTTTCAGCCATCAGGAAGAATCCCAGATTACTCATGACAGTTGCTACGATAGTATCCTTTTTCAGGGTTCCTTTGCTCTTCATGTAATTGCCGACGATCGCCATGATCTGGTCGCCGTCTACGATCTTACCATTCTCATCCACAGCCAGCAGTCTGTCTGCATCTCCATCAAATGCCAGACCGACATTGGCCTTTTCATAAACCACTCTCGCCTGCAGTTCCTCCATATGGGTCGAGCCGCAGTTGGCGTTAATATTCGTACCGTCCGGATTGTTGTGGATGGCTACCACGCTGCCGCCCAGCTCCTTCAGG
>JBNMHS010000098.1:0-8981 GCA_050872885.1 Acetatifactor sp. | reverse complement strand
GTCAGCTTATTCTTATATGCAACCGGGGCTACTGGTTTACTGAAAGTCCGTCCCTTTTGCTTAACTAACTTTCAAGTTACAGCATACTCGAATTCCAGCCAAGTCTCATTTCTACAACAAATAAATAATGCTTGAAACAACAGTGCTTGTCAGGCCGACCAGAGCTTCATAAGGAATCAGCTTCATCCTCTCCTTGATCTGCATATTCACGGAACCGCCTGTCGCATGGAAGAAGGAACCGTGGGGCAGGGAATCGACTACGGTAGAACCGGCGTGGATCATGGCTCCGGCATCAATGGCTGATACTCCGCTTGCGATAAGCGTACCGGAGAAGGTCTGGGAGGCAATCGTGGCTCCGGCAGTGGTAGATGCGGTAGCGGCAGCCATCAGGATACCGGCAATCGGTGCCAGCAGGAAGGACGGCAGATTTCCGGCTTCCAGTAAGGTGATCATATCATACTGAATATTCGAAGCTTTGATGATTCCCGCCAGAGTGCCGGTGCCTACTAAAAGAATGGAAACACCGACTACTTTGCTCAGTCCGAATTCCGTATAAGAAATAATATTCTTGATCTGCCCGCAGCTTAACATACATACAATACCGCCGATGGGAAGCGCAATCAGGGGATCAATCGAGATTCCCGTAATAGGGCGCAATGCCAGAAGAAGAATCACGACTACAGGACCGGCAATGGCAGCGACAAAAGAAGGCAGCTTCTTATCAGAGACCTGCTCCAGATCCGCTTCCGTGACCATGGCACCGGATTTTTTGGAAAGCAAGGTAGACAGCAGGATGGCAACGACCAGAGCTGCCAGTGCGGGGATAATATTACGGATCATCAATGCTGTCAGATCTATCTGAAAAGCTTCCGCTGTGGCAATGGTGTTCGGATTCGGAGAGATAATATTGCCGGCTTTTCCTCCGCCGATCATAGCCAACAAGACAGAAGGTTTATTGTATCCTGCTTTTTCCGCAATCGCCATGGCAATGGGAGCTACCGTGATTACGGAAATGTCAACGAAGACACCTACAGCACAGATGATCATCGTAGCAACAGCAACGGATACCAGGGCAAAACGCTGCCCAAGTTTCCTGACAATGATATCCGCAATTTTTTCGGCAGAACCGGTTTTAATCAGGGCACCGGCCAAAATGCCGGAAGTGAGGATTCGAAGTACTGATGACATCATGCTCTGTGCACCGGATACCATGGTGCCTACAGTGCCGGTCAGACCGCCGCCTCCGACGATGCCGCCGATAAGGGCACCCAGGATCAGACTGTAGGCGGGATGTACTTTTTTAATAATCAATATAATGGCAATAACGAGACCAACGAGAGCCCCGAGGGTTGTGAATTCCATAGCTAACTCCTTTGTATTTGTACAGTTTGATTATTTCATTTTGAAACAGTTGCGAAAGTATGAATAGTGCGGAAGACTTGTTCCACGGTATCTACCATATTCGCCATGGCATTGTCGGTATGCATGGCTTCTTCCAGAGATACGACACCTCTTAATATAGGAAAGAACGCATCAATACCTTCCGCATTGCAGGCTGTGGCATCTTTTGTGACACATCCTGAGAAAGCAAGTACCGGTTTACCATATTCTTTTGCTATTTTTGCAACACCGATCGGCGCTTTGCCCATGACCGTCTGCCCGTCGAGACGTCCTTCACCGGTGATTACGATATCGGCATTTTGGACATACTGCCGTAAATTGGTCTCTTCCAGTACGATTTTAATACCGGATTCCAGAGTGGCATTGCAGAAAGTCAGAAAAGCAAATCCCATACCGCCGGCAGCTCCGGCACCGGGATATTTCGCATCGGCATGAGGAAACTGTTCTCTGGCAAGGGTGGCATAATAAGCCAGCCATTTATCCATCTGCATGATCATGGTAGGAGTAGCACCCTTCTGCGGTCCGTAGATCGCGGAACAACCCTGCTCACCGCAGAGAGGGTTGGAGACATCACAGGCAATGCGGAAAGTACATTCCTTAAGCTCCGGAAGTACATGATCTGTTGTGATGGATTCCAGCTCCTGAAGGCCTTTTGCTCCGAAACTGATCTGATTCCCGTTTTTATCCAGAAAACCATATCCGAGAGCCTGCAGCATCCCGACACCACCGTCATTGGTGGCGCTTCCGCCGATGCCTACGATAAAGTGTCTGCAGCCGTTTTGAATGGCATCTTTGATGACTTCGCCAACGCCATAAGTGGTGGTATTCAGGGGATTTTTCTCATCTCCGTTCACCAGAGTAATGCCGGCTGCCCCGGACATCTCGATAATGGCGGTATTTGTCTCATCGATAATACCATACTGGCAGACCACCGGACGTCCTGCGGGACCGGTTACCTGTACCTGTGTCAGACGACCTCCGCAGCCGTTTACCAGTGCGTCAACGGTTCCTTCACCGCCGTCTGCCAGAGGACGTACTGTGACAGAGGCATCTTTATATACACGTTTGATACCGGTAGCAGCACTCAGACCGGCCTGCATGGAGGTCATACTTCCTTTGAATGAATCAATTGCGATTACTACGTTCATAAATTCCTTTCCGGCCGGAGCAGGGGCTCCGGATCTCCTTTTATCGATATGTGTAATGATACGGATCAATGTTCGCGCGTGAACTTTATAATGATATTATAGTAGATGGTAAAAAGATTAAAAATGTTATGAGTAACATTTTTATATTGAAATATAACAAAAAACATGTTATGTATAACATATATAGCAAATTAGAATGGATAACCTGGTGCAGACCTGTTAGGCGCACACATGAGATTTGTGCCCGTACATACCCGGCACAAAAGACATTGCGGAAATGAGGACGAATATGGAACTTATCAGCAAAGCAATGGCACAGCAGATCGTGGATACGGTAAAAGATGTCTGCAGTCAGAACATTAATTTTATAGACGAAAAAGGAATTATTGTCGCCAGCACGGACAGAGACCGTGTCGGAACCTATCATGAAGTAGGATATCGGGTCGTGCTGGAAGGGAATACGATAGAAGTCACCGATGACAATAGTTTTCGGGGCACACGCAAAGGAATCAATATTCCCATTACCTATAATGGACGGATCATAGCGGTGATCGGTATCAGCGGAGAAGTGGATGAGGTCAGAAAGTATGCGTATCTGGCACAGAAAATCACGGACATCCTGTTAAAAGAGAGAGAGCTGGATGCACTGGGGGCGCAGAAAAAGAACCGACTGAATTATGTGATCCGATGCCTCGTGAATCATGAACCATTGGCAGGTCGTTACCTCAAGGATACCTTGCAGGAAAACGGTCTGACGGAAAAATCCGTCTGCCGTGTGGTAGTGGTACAATTAAATTCCAGATATAATCCCAATAACCTGTTTATGATCCAGTCGGCCATTACGCAGACATTTGCCCAGATGCAGGCGGGATTTTACCGATATAATTATCCGAACGAATATATCCTTATTATAGAAGAAAGTCTTCTGGAACAAAAAATGTGGGCACTGAGAAAACTTTCGGAGAATTATCGGAATGTATTGGAAATCGGGATCGGAAATGTTGCAGAGGTAGAAAAATGTGCACAGTCTTTTGAATGTGCAAAGGCTGCACTGCGATGTGCAACGGAAGAAGATAATCTGGTGTGTTATGATGATCTGGACTACGAACTTTTGTTGGCGGATACTTCAGAAGAAATTCGTTCCCAGTACCGTAACAAAGTACTGGGAACGTTGACTGATGAAGAAAAGGAACTGCTGCAGGTCTATTTTGCCAGGGAAATGTCTCTTCAGGATACAAGTGAAGCTCTTTTCATCCATAAAAACAGCCTACAGTATAAGCTGAACCGTATTGCGGAGCACAGCGGGTATAATCCGAGAAAATTTACCGATGCTGTAGTGTTATACAGTGCATTAAAACTTCTTACTTAAAGTGTATACCTTAGTTTTCTTTTGCAAAGTATTCCTTTGTCAGCTTCACGACCACACCGGACAGCAGGAATACCGCAATCAGGTTCGGAATGACCATCAATCCGTTGAAGGTCTCGGCGATGCTCCACATCAGTCCCAGATTCATGGTAGCACCTACGATAGCGGTGAGAGAATACAGTACCATGAAAGACTTGTTGGAGCGGGGACCGAATAAGAATTCAATACATCTGGTACCGTACAGTCCCCAGCCGATGATGGTGGAGAAAGCAAAGCAGCACATAGCCACAGCGGTGAAAATAGATACCCAGTTGCCATAGACGGCGGTGAATCCGCTGATGGTCAGTTCCGCGCCGGCAGCTTCGCCGTAATTTACGGGAACGCCGCTGCACAGGATGACAAGTGCGGTCATGGTACAGATGATAATGGTATCCACGAATACTTCAAAGATACCGAAGAATCCCTGCTTTACAGGCTTTTTCGTATCGGCACAGGCATGTGCGATGGATCCGGTACCTAAGCCCGCTTCGTTGGAGAAAATGCCGCGGGATACGCCTTTTTTCATACTCATAAAGAAGCTTCCCACCACACCGCCGGTCACGGAAGCCGGATTGAAAGCACCTTCTATAATAGAAGCAAATACTGCGGGAACAGACTTAATATGGAAAATGATAACGCCCAGTGCCAGCACGATATACATAATAGCCATGAAAGGAACCAGCTTGGAAGTAACATTGCCGATACGCTTGATGCCGCCGATCAGGATCAGGGCGATGATAATAGCCAGCGCTACACCGATGATCAGGTTCACCAGATTTACGGCATCCGCAGGCAATACATTAAAATTATTCAGCGCAGAATCGATTGCGGTGGTAATCGTATTTACCTGGGTTGCGTTACCGGTGCCGAAGACTGCCAGCACACCGAACGCGGCAAACAGATATGCCAAAAAGTGCCATTTTTTATCCAGACCGTTCTTGATGTAGTACATGGGGCCGCCGACCAGATCTCCCTGAGCGTTTTTCTCACGGAAATGGACTGCCAGCGTTACCTCGGAGAATTTGGTGCACATACCGAGCAATGCGGAGATCCACATCCAGAACACGGCACCGGGACCGCCGATGGCGATAGCGCCTGCGACACCTGCAACATTACCGGTTCCTACGGTCGCCGCAAGAGCCGTACACACCGCCTGAAAGGGTGTCAGGGCTCCGTCGGAAGCCTCTTTTTTCTTCATCATACGTCCCAGAGTCACCTTCATGGCATAAGGGAACTTGCGGATCTGGAGAAAATTCGTGCGGATACTTAAATACAGACCGACGCCGATGATACAGATCATGGCGGGAACACCCCAGATAAAGTTGTTGACAACACTGTTGACTGATTCAATCGTGGATAACATGAGTGGAATCTCCTATCATTTGTGGATTAACAACTATTTATGATATGAAATAGTTGTACTTTTTATAGATTATCACATTTGCGGTCATGATGCCATAGTTTTTCGAATGGCATCAAACACTTCCCCAATCGGTCCCTGAATGAGCAGATCCGCGTATTTGTCTCTGGAAGTCGCGCTCTTGTTGATGACGACCAGCTTATCTCCCTGAAAATAATCAATTAATCCGGCTGCGGGATAGACAGCCAGAGAAGTGCCGCCGATGATCAGGACATCTGCTTCGCGGATGTATCTGACGGCGGCATTTAACGTTTTCTCATCCAGACCTTCTTCATATAATACAACATCCGGCTTGATCGTTCCGCCGCATTTTTCACATTTGGGAATACCGGTGCTGTTTAAAATGGCATCCAATCCATAAAATTGATGGCACTTCTCGCAATAATTGCGCAGCACAGAGCCGTGGAGCTCCAGCACATTTTTACTTCCGGCGGCCTGGTGCAGCCCGTCGATATTCTGGGTGATCACGGCACGGACTTTCCCGGCTGCTTCCAGTTCCGCCAGTTTCCTGTGGGCAGCATTCGGCTGCGCCTTCGGGAACAGCATTTTGTTTCGGTAAAAACGGAAGAATTCTTCCGGATGGGATCGGTAAAAGGTGTGACTTAAAATAGTCTCCGGAGGGTAGTCATACTGTTGATGATACAGTCCATCCACACTTCGAAAGTCCGGAATGCCGCTTTCCGTGGAGACACCGGCACCGCCGAAAAATACGATATTATCATAGGTATCAATGATCTGCTGCAATTTCTGAATCTGTTCGTTCAAATTTTCCATGCGAATAACCTCCTGTGTGTTACTGAATTTCTGCATGACTTATACGTTTATTACATCATATTTTTTAAGGAAGAACAAGCCACTCACAGTTGAAAACAGAAAACTCTCAAAAACTTTCGAAAAAATTAAGAAAACCCTAAAAGATGTGGTATTGAGACCTGCATGTCAGATATGCTACAATAAATATCTGGGAAAGAAAGGAGGCTGCATGAAAAGAGATTACTTGATTCCGAGAGAAAAAAGTAAAAAAGTGATCCACCTGGATCCGCGCGGCAGAGGTGTCGGACAGAAGCATTACGGTGCGGGAATATTATATGTTCTGGCGGTACTGTGCCTGCTGTATTGCGTAGGAATCGGTCTTTTTGTCAGTTTCGGCAGCTACTTTTTCCTGATCTGGGGTGTGACCGGCTTATTTTGTGCTGCATGGGCATGGATTCTGACACACAGATCCATACAGGAGAAGATTCCCGGTTGGATGAGAATTACATTTCGCAGTCTGGTGGCTGCAGGGATGCTGTTTCTTCTTATATTAGAAGGAATGATCGTCAGCCGGTTCAATGCTACGGCAGAGGCCGGTGCCGATTACGTGATCATTCTGGGCGCCCAGTGGAGAACGACCGGACCAAGCTATGTGTTGCAGAAGCGATTGGACAAAGCGATTGGATATCTGCTGGCTAATCCGGATACGAAAGTCATTGTCTCCGGTGGACAGGGGTATGATGAGCCCGTCAGTGAGGCAGAGGGTATGAAAGGTTATCTGGAAGAGGCTGGTATCGATCCGGAGCGGATCCTGACAGAAGACGCTTCCACCAATACTACGCAGAACCTGATCTACAGTGGAGAATTGTTGAATAAATCGGAAGACAAGGTTGTCATTGTTACGAACAATTTTCATATGTTCCGGGCGCTGGCCATTGCAAAAAAGCAGGGCTATACCCACGTAGAGGGGCTGTCGGCGGGGATGTATCCGATTACCATACCGAACAATCTGCTGCGGGAAGCGTTTGGCGTGGTGAAGGATTTTATGGCGAACCACTTATGATATAATGAGCGCAAGAGAGCCGGAAAGCTGCTGGCAGATTCCTGGCGAACGGCGAATTGGATCACGATAGCTGCGTAGCAGCGGTAAGCATCGAAGATGCGAATCGTGATATAATCTTGGCAGAAGAAAAGTAGAGGAATGATATTATGGACATCAATGTAGGCGATGTATTAAAACTGAAAAAACAACACCCCTGCGGCAGTAAAGAATGGGAAGTACTTCGTGTGGGAGCAGACTTTCGGCTGAAATGTCTGGGCTGCGGTCACCAGATCATGATCGCCAGAAAATTATTAGAAAAAAATGTGAAAGAAATCGTAGAAAAAGCTTGAAAATCTCACGTGAATATGGTATTATGTGACTTCGTGAGACACTTTATTCCTTGCTCATATGTAAGATATGGGCCAGAGACCAAAAGGAGGTAACTAACATGAACAAGTACGAATTAGCCGTTGTTGTTAGCGCTAAGATCGAGGATGATGAGAGAGCAGCCGTAGTTGACAAGTGCAAGGCACTGGTTGAGAGATTCGGCGGCAACATCACAGAAGTGGACGAGTGGGGCAAGAAGAAGCTTGCTTACGAAGTTCAGAAGATGAAAGAAGCTTTCTACTACTTCATCAGATTCGAAGCTGAGAGCACTGTTCCTGCAGAGATCGAGAGCCGTGTTCGTATCATGGACAACGTGATCAGATACTTATGCGTTAGACAGGACGAGGCATAAACAGAAAGCGAGAAGCGAAATATGAATAAAGTAATTCTTATGGGACGTTTAACAAGGGATCCTGAGGTAAGATATTCTCAGGGAGCTACCGCAACAGCGATTGCTCGTTTTTCCATTGCAGTAGATAGAAGATTTAAGCGTGATGGCGAGCCTGATGCTGATTTTATTAACTGTGTAGCGTTTGGTAAGACCGGTGAGTTTATCGAGAGATACGGTCACAAGGGAACGAAGTTCGTTGTGGAAGGACGTATCCAGACCGGCAGCTATACCAATAAGGATGGACAGCGTGTGTACACTACCGATGTAGTGGCTGAGAACGTAGAGTTCGCAGAGAGCAAGAACGCATCTGCCGGCAATAACGACGGTGGATACCAGAATGGTGGTTTCGGCGGTGGGAACAATAATGCCCCTGCTCCTTCCGGAGCCGGTGATGGCTTTATGAACATCCCTGACGGCATCGATGAAGAATTACCCTTTAACTAAGTTTCAGTGACAAGCGGAGCTGACACCCGCCTCTGCCCTGACAGATTCCGATAGGAGGTAATAATAATGGCTTTTAACAAGACTGAGAAGACCGATTCTCCGATGAGAAAAAAAGGCGGTATGCGTAGAAGAAAGAAAGTTTGCGTATTCTGCGGTAAAGATAACGTAATCGATTACAAGGATACAGCTAAGCTGAAGAAGTATGTATCTGAGAGAGGTAAGATTCTTCCTCGTCGTATTACCGGTACTTGCGCAAAGCACCAGAGAGCACTGACCGTTGCTATCAAGAGAGCACGTCACGTTGCACTGATGCCTTATGTAGCCGAGTAAGCCTGATAAATAGGGCGTTTTCGGACTTGGGAGTTGTGTGCTGACACAACTTTGACACAGGTTTTTAAGACCTAGACTAAAGAGACCAACCATGTGATGTGGCTGGTCTTTTTTTATTGTTATAAATGGAAGTAGTAAGGATCCGTAATATTCTATAAAAATTAAGTAAGAAGTCTGTGAAAAATCCCCAATGACGAGCGGATGGGTGCGGCGGTACAATCCCCTCTCCAATAAGAATATTGGAAGAAAGAGAGGATGCC
>JBNMHS010000097.1:0-9088 GCA_050872885.1 Acetatifactor sp. | reverse complement strand
TTTATACTTCCGGCTCGATCAGTCCGTAGGTATCTCCCTTTCTCTTGTACACTACGTTTACCTGATCGGTCTCTGCATTGCAGAATACAAAGAAGCTGTGTCCCAGCAGTTCCATCTGGATGCAGGCATCCTCGGGATACATGGGCTTAATATCGAACTTCTTGGTACGAACGATCTTGATCTCGTCGTCATCCGTGTAATCATTCTCTACATATGCTTTGCTGAAAGAAGCTGACGCCTGCTGTTTGTCAACGATCTTGTTCTTATATTTTTTCAACTGTCTCTCAATGATCTCTTCCACCAGATCAATGGATACATACATATCGTTGCTTACCTGCTCTGAACGGATAATGCTTCCTTTTACCGGAATGGTCACCTCAATTTTCTGACGCTCTTTTTCAACGCTTAACGTTACATGTACTTCTGTATCGGGATTGAAATACTTGTCCAGCTTGCCGATCTTTTCCTCCACTGCTGCTCTTAATCCTGGTGTAACTTCGATGTTTCTGCCAACAATAATAAACTTCATGCTGATCATCCCTTCCAAGTATTTATTTACAAGGTCTCATGTGCTATCCCTTGTATTTATTGTATAGTCATTATAGCACAATAGCACAGCTTTTTGCAACAATTTAAGAAGTTTTTTACTTGTTTTTGACATTCTGTCTGTCAACTTAAAAATCGACAAAACTTGCCATTTTTATATTTTTATTACATCTTCACAAAACATTTGTTCCTGTTTTTTCGTAAATTCCTACTCTTCAAAGCATGGTTATTTCTGTGGATAATGTGCATAACTTGGTGTATAAGTAACTTTTATCCTATTTTAAGGCATTTCTCCTGTGGATAACTTATTCTGCATTTTAATCATTTTCCTATCGTTTTTACGTTCATGTCACTTTTTTTGTATATTTTGTATAGTTCTGTTTTGTCAATCCCTTTTTCATCGCGCAACAATATTTTGACAAATTGCACAATTCATTGTACAACTTATAGTTTTTTTCCTTATCGACACTTAGTTATCCTGAATATGCCCCCATTCCCCTGATACAAAAAAGCACTGTATGTTTCCACACAGTGCCCTGTACATTCCGTTATATTATTAGAAGATTCTTCTGACTGCCAGTACTTTCTTATAATCGGCGTTAGAAACGATGATACCGGTCTTGGCGGTAGATGCATGAACGATCTGTCCGTTACCGATATACAGCGCTACATGACCGGAGTAGCAGATCAGATCACCCGGCTGTGCGTTTGCCAGTCCGTCTACCGCTGCACCCTGGCTGCGGTCTGCGGAAGAGGAATGAGGCAGGCTGACACCAAAGTTCGCATAGACACTCATTACAAATCCGGAACAGTCTGTACCGTTGGTCAGGCTGGATCCGCCGTATACATAAGGATTACCGACAAACTGTAATGCATAGTTGGCAACTGCGGTACCCATCTCGCTGTCTCCGCTGGCTGCATAAGTAACCGCCGGTGCACTGTCTGAAGAGCTCTTACTGCTTGTGGTAGCCTTTGCTGCTGCGGCGGCACGGGCTCTTTCTCTCTCTTCTTTTTCTTTTGCAAGACGTTTCTCTTCTTCTTCCCTGGACTCAGCTTCTACAAATTCTGTATGCAGGGAAACGAAGTCTGTGGAGACCCATCCGAGACCTTCCTCGGTATCTACCTGTACCCATCCGTCAGTCTCATCAGATACTACCAGGTCATCCTCTAAGGGAACCAGGCCCAATACAGCCGCTTCCAGAGAAGGCTCTGTACGTACTTTCAATGTAGTGGTATTGACGGTTGCCAGTCGGGTACCAACCTTCTTGGCAAGCTCTACCGCATCATCGCCGGTCACACAGTACTCGGCTTTTACATAACCGGTCACGGAACCGGAAGAAATCTGATACCAGCCGTTGTCTTCGGAAATAAAAAGTCCTACGGAATCATCGTACAATTTACCGACGATCTCTCCTTCCTCGCTGGGCAGGCTTCTTACATTTACATAATCATTGACCTGAGCAATTACCAGATTCTTGAAAGACTCTTCCTCGGATGCCTCCGGGACGGTATCCATCTGGTCATCACGGATTACAGTCTCAATAATGCTTTCGATCTGTTTGGTGTTGTTGGTACCTGTGGACAGGCTCTCCAGATTATTGCCCTTTGCCAGGGTCAGTTCAATACCGCCGCTGGGAAGTACAGATGAAGAAGCTGCTGCATCTGCTGTAATATTCATTCCGGAAAAAGCCATAACCGCTGCCATGGTGCATACGGTGATCTTTACAGATTTACGAACCATTCTATCCTCCTGAAACTCTTGGAGCTGTCTTAATTTTTCGTCTTACTTCTTTACATTTTCAAACCATTTGTTACGAATTTGTTACATCTGTTAAAAAATATATCACGTCATCCACCATTTGTCAACATAGTGAATTAATTGTCAAAGTTGGAAAAAATCCCCATTTTATGCGGTTTTACAGCCATTTTGCATAAAAAGAGCCACCGCAACGGTGACTCTTTTCTTTCAAATTTCTTCGCTTTTCTTTAAAAATTATTAAGGTTTGTATTACTGATTTATGACTATTTACGAAAACGATTACAATAATTGCCCGCACTCACTGCCGCATTGGCACCGTCTGCCACCGCCGTCACTACCTGGCGCAGCGGTTTCCTGCGGATATCTCCCGCCACATAAATACCGGGTCTGTCCGTCTCTCCGGTCTCATCTGCCGGAATATATCCGTCCTCACCGACAGTCACCAGTTCCCGCAGCAGTTCCGTGTTTGGATGAATGCCCACCGCAATAAAGATGCCGGCTGCCTCCAGATCCTTCTCCTCTTCGGTCTTCACATTTTTAATACGCAGCTTTTCCACCATGTCCTCGCCGCAGATCTCTGTAACCACATGGTCGTACAGGATCTCCACGTTGGAAAGGCACTTTAACTCCTCCTGCAATACCATGGCCCCCCGCAGGCTGTCTCTTCTATGAATCAGATACACTTTTTCGCAGGTTCTCGCCAGATAGATGGCATCTTCCAGTGCCACATCTCCGCCGCCGACCACAGCCACCGTTCTGCCCCTGAAAAAAGCACCGTCACAGGTGGCGCAGTAAGATACCCCCATGCCGTTTAATTCTTCTTCGCCGGGTACACCAAGCTTCGCATGTTCCGCACCGGTTGCGAAGACCACTGTCCTCGTCTCCAGTTCCCGGTCTCCCGCATAAACGCATTTGTAGTCGCCCCGTTCTTCCACACTGTGCACCGTAGCTTCCAGGAATTCCGCTCCCAGTTTCTCCGCATGCTGTCTGAAGGTCATTCCCATATCGAATCCACTGATTCCGGGAAGTCCCAGATAGTTATCCACTTCATAAGTATTAAGGATCTGTCCGCCGCTCATAGGCTTTTCTTCTATAATAAGTAAGTCCAGTCCCGCTCTTTTCCCATAGACTGCCGCCGACAGTCCCGCAGGGCCGGAACCGATGATGATCAAATCGTACATAAGCTTCTCTCCTGTTCTCACATTATTCTTTCAGTAAACGCAGCCTGTAACCTTTTTCAGTGTAACAGTTCCCCTATGGAAAAGCAAGGCTATCTGTGTTACACTCATTTCATGATGTTTTCTGTTGCGATATCAAAATCAGACAATATAAAGCGACCTTACATTTGTAACAATATGGATTTAGTGCTAAACCGCACAAGAATATACGAGCAGAAAGGATACTTATATGAATACATCTACTGACACTCCCCTGGCTCTGGTCACAGGTGCATCCCGCGGCATCGGAAAAGCCATCGCCGAAGCACTGGCCGAAGCAGGCTACGACTTGATTCTTACCTGCAGCCGTTCTCTCCCTGAACTTGAAGCGGAGGCCGGTCTTTTACAACAAAAATACGGAATCTCCTGCACCGCACTTGCCGCCGATGCCGCAGATCCCGCCGCCATTGAAAAGCTGTTTACTTCTCTGGATCATCTGGATGTTCTGGTCAATAATGCCGGAATCTCTTACATCGGCCTGCTCACGGATATGAGTATCGAGGAATGGCAGCGTGTTGTGAACACCAATTTAAGTTCCTGTTTCTACACCAGTCGTCTGGCGGTTCCTCTGATGCTGCAAAAGCACAGCGGACGCATTATCAATATTTCCTCCGTCTGGGGAAATGTGGGGGCTTCCATGGAGGTGGCCTATTCCGCTTCCAAGGGCGGCGTGAACAGCTTTACAAAAGCTCTGGCCAAGGAACTGGCCCCCAGTAATATCCAGGTCAACGCTATCTCCTGCGGAGTGATCGACACAGCCATGAATCACTGTTTTTCCCCGGAAGAGCGGGAAGCCCTCAGAGAAGAAATCCCCGCAGACCGTTTCGGTCAGCCGGAGGAAGTGGCAAAGCTTGTCCTACAGCTGATTCAGGCTCCGGCCTACCTCACCGGTCAGATCCTCACTCTTGACGGAGGCTGGCAATAACGCTCTCTGCCGATTCTCCCGGTACCAGCGATGCCACGATCCGTTCCATCTCTTCTTTGGATCCGGCATCGCGGCACCGCAGGATCAGATGTTCCTTCTCCGTCTCCGTAAGTCTTGCATAGCCCTGCATCGCTGCTTCATTCATAGCAAGTGCCAGTCCGAATCCTGTCGGCAGTTCATTCAGGGGAAATGCTTCCGTACCACCGGATCCGCCGTTTAATCCATCCATAATGATCTCCTTCCTGCATTTTGCAAATACTTTTTGTATCTGTTTTAGTCTGTGCAGGAATTTACGCTCTATACCCAAAAATCATTCTGTTATTTTCTCGCAAGGTATTTCTGCATATGCTCTCTGATATGTTCAAATTGTTTTCTTGTCTTCGGATTTTCAGATTCGAAATTCATCAGTTTGTTGAGATAACCCTGCTGTTTCACAATGTGACAGCTCTCCGGGCAGACCAGTTCATACACCAGGGAAATGTGTCCTACCACATTATCCACCGCTGTCTTCTTCAGGGAACGCAGTACCGCATGCTCTTCATCAAAGCTTTCCATGACTTCGGGCGTTACTTCTTCCCGATACAGAACTTCTGTGCTGACATTGTAGATTTCTTCCAAAGGGAATTCTACATTCACTTTCAGGATGTCAATTTTATCCGCGTCGCGCAAAACGTTGCAAAACATTGCCGTCCGTTCGTCCAGTCCTTCCGGGATCCGGTAGGAGCTGTGATAAAATACTGCAGTCCACAACAACTGATCCTCTGTATCATCTTCTACAAAATCACGGATCGTAATCCCGGCATCTGCCCGGATTCCTGCAGGCAGACTCTCTTCGCTTCCTGCGTTCAGGCCGGCTTTCCGCTCCCATGTCTCGCCGAAAAGGATTCTGGCTCCGTATTTTGCATGGTCAATAGATTCAGCATCCGAAAATGTTCCGTAGACTCTCTGCTGTTCAAACCGTCCCACATCATGCAGCAGTCCGGTCAGCCATGCGATATCCACCTCTTCTTCCGAAAGATGCAAGGACTTTGCAATCTGTTGACACAGCCCACAGACCCGGTAGGTATGCTCTATTTTCAGGCGGATCATGTCACGACTGCTGTCGTATCGATCCGTATATTCTTTAAAAGCCGCCAATGCTTTTTCTCTGTTGATTTTCAATTTTGTCCTCATTTCTGCGCACATCTTTTGCGCATGCCTATTATGTGACAAGAACAGTTCTCATTTTCAATGAACTTTTCTAATACAGTGGTTCATACGTCTACCCTCGGAATTTACTCACTCATTTTATTATACACCAATTTATAAATAACCGCACAGATTCCAGCTACCACTACCGCCAGTCCCAGTTCCAGCGCCCAGGTCGGAACGTAAGAAGCTAACACTACTGTCAGGAAATCCACCGCAAAATGAATACCGAAAGCCGCCGCAAGATGAAGCTTTTTCCCGGTCTTCACCGCACTGTATACAAGAACAGACAGACCGATCTGTAATGCGATTGCAATGATTCTCTCCACCGGTGCCAGATAGAACTGGTAGGCCGGTGTTGTCCAGAGGACCGACAGCTGGCTATAAGTCAGCTCCTGCTGGGCGGCATCCAGTGCACTCATGGTCTTCTCCATCAGCCCGCCGTTGATCATAGCAGCAGTAAGCAGATTACTCATGGAAGACATCCCCAGGATCAGGAATGCTTCGATTCCGCCATGACCGGCCCCATACATCAGCGCATTTTCCCGGGTCAGATGTTTTTTCAGGCAGAACTTCATAGCGATCCAACGACCGGTCTCCTCGAACAGGGCTGCTGCCAGTCCCCCGTAGATTCCGTACAGCCAGATATTATCCTGCAGCACACTTCCTGTGGCTGTCAGGACAACCATATGTAAAATCTGCTCCAGTATCATTGCAAATCCCACAAAAATACCGCAGCCAATAAAAAATGCCGGCACCCAGGCCTTTGTCTTTTTGTGGATAAATATGCATAAAAATATAGGCAAGCCCACAGATAATAACAGCGATACCACCATTCCTGCCATACTTGCACCGCTTACTGTTCCCCACTGCATTGCTGTTTCCATTGTTCTCTCTCCATTCTGAGCGCTTTGTTGCCCTTGTTTTATAGAAACTCGTTACCGATTTCTTTTCCTTTTATAAAAGTTTCCTATCGAAATATGCTAATCTCTTTAATCAAATTTTTGATTGCCGTATATCACTCTGTATTTACATTTTTTACATACGTCTTTACATATGATATCTTGAAAAAAAGTAAGAAACCCATCCTCCACTGCCACCCGGTCCACTGCTGTATCCGGCAGATCATAAAAATATTGCCCCGTCTCCGGATCCAGCGATATGCTGTCCAATGGGAAACCCACTCTGCGGATGCTGCTATGGGGCGTGTCCGTCAGCCAGAAAGTCTCACTCTCCATATCAGGATTCATCGCCTCAAAGCTATGTTCCGCATCCCTGACAAAACAGATGGCATTCTTATATCTGGCTTTCAGTCTTCCGTACTGCCTTACCAGCCCTGTGTAATGTGCCAGCATCTGTTCATCCGTCAGGTACTCGCCGTTCACCGTCCGCACATGAACGCCCGGCTGGATCTCCCCCGGCACATCTTCAAAATACAGCCCGGAATCGCAGGAAAATACCGGCATGTGAAAGGCTTCATAATAGGCATGAGCTTTCTGTCTGGCATTCTCCAGCGGAGTGCTCCCCGTCTCCGGCACTTCCGGTATTGTGAATCCCAGCTTCTTCAGGTCATTCAGACTGATCAATTCGATATTTAGTTCCGACAGGCGGTTCTGCATGGCCTGTACTTTGGCCAAATTGCCGGTACCATATAGTAGCTTCATAGATTTCGTATCCTTCGCAATCATATAGGTCTAGTATACCATAAGTTTCACACCGTGCAAGCGTTCCTTTGGCCACTCGCCATGCGTCACCTCGATTTCGCTTGCGCTGCGCTAACACTCGAAAGGCTTCGCCTTTCTCGTTCGCGGCTGTCGCCGCATAAGAACAAAAAGAATACGCCAAGGGAATGCAAGCATTCCTTTGGCGTATTCTTTTTGTTCTTGCGCTGCTTGTAGCAATCGCGAATATTATCTCTTTGAAAGTTGCATACTGAACCGGAAGTGGCTTAGATGCTGAAGTTCTTTAGTAAAGTGTTACTTGTGGGTGTATTATTCAGGGCTACTGAGGACTATCCATAAATAACAAGTCATCATTCTCTAATATTCGTACCGGTTTGCTCTTTCAAGTATTTCGCAACACCAATTATAAACAATGCATCTTTTACCTTAACTGAGATTCCTGTTTCCTCTGCCACTTCTCGTTGTACTGTCACAGGAAGTAATTCTCCTGAAGCCTGTCCTCCGCATGGCATAATATAAAAATCTCCATCACTATCATGTAGTTTTATCGCCAGCATACACCCATCTTTTATAACTAATGCCTTTGCTGATGTTCTAACTAATCTGTCCATGTTTTTTCTCCATTTCTTTTTATGTGACACATTGATAACTTACTATTAAACTAAATATGTTTCACCTATTACATAGACATAATAATATCTCTTGCTATACTTTCTGGAATCTCCTTTGCATACAGATTATTTCCAAATGATACAACATCTCCAATTCCTTTTTGCAACACGAATCTCAATGCACCATTCTTAACCTTCTTATCCGTATATAATTTTTTCACCAGTTTTTCTCTGTCTATATAATCAGGTATCTTGATTGGCAACTTTGCCTTTTCCAAAATGTCTTGCATCAAGACCACATCCAAATCCGTGCAATAGCCTAATTTCTTAGCCAATTTAACTTCTGCCATCAAACCAATTGCCAATGCTTCCCCATGAAGTAATCTGTATTCACTCACAGTCTCAATAGCCCTGCCAACCGTATGCCCTAGATTTAATATCTCTCTTAAGCCACTTTCGCGTTCATCCTTCATAACAACTTTATACTTTATGTTGCAATTTTCCTGCGCAATATGCCCGCATACCTCATCATCCACATCAAAGATTGCCTGCATATTATCACATATATAATCAAAAAACTTTCTATCTGCCATACATGCATGTTTTATTGTTTCTGCAAGTCCACTGGAAATCTGTCGTATTGGTAAGGTTTTCCATGTTGCAATGTCAATATACACCTTTTCCGGCTGATTAAATAATCCAATCAGATTTGTTGCCAACGGAGTATCTACAGCTGTCTTACCACCAACAGATGCATCTGCTGCCGCCAATAATGTTGTTGCATAATTTATAAATGGAATTCCTCTTCCATATGTTCCCGCAACAAATCCTGCCAAATCGGTTACAACTCCACCACCGACTGCAATAATACAACAATCTCGCCTATATCCTAGTTCAAGCATCGTATCTTCAACATACTCTTTTGTTTTTCTTGTTTTATTTTCTTCCCCTGCTGGAAAAACAATCAAATCCGCTTTATATCCGTTTGATTTTAAAAGTTCTAATAATCTGTCAGCATACTGTATATGTCAACCGAAAAATCGGTCAACCGCTCATTGAAAACTAGGTCACTTTTGACCTGGTTTGGCACCTGCAGCATTTCTGCCACAGGTGCAGTTACTACTTAGTTACAGTTTCGAAGTCGGTTCCGTTGCTGCGAA
>JBNMHS010000096.1:0-9402 GCA_050872885.1 Acetatifactor sp. | reverse complement strand
GTTACATTTTATCCAGAGACCGGAGAATTTCATATCCGTGCGGTAGGAAGAGATGAGTCAGTCATCTGACAAACATTGGAATGGTAGAAAATTATGAACAGAAAGAATATGCCATTGCTTTTGATGCTGATCGCAGGTGCATGTACCTGTATCGTGACGCTGGTAAGAAGTTATTCGATACTGGCAAGTCTTGTGGCACTTTTTACTGTTATGCTGTTGTTTTATTGTCTGGGAAGCGTGATCCGCATGCTGCTGGACCGGTTTGACAGACAGAATGAAGAGAAAGCAAAACAGGAGCAGGAAGAAAAAGAGAAGGCTTTGCAAGAGGAAGAAGCTGCTGAGTCCCCGGAGGACGCAGCGCAGAAGGGTGTAAGCGATTCGAATGGATGAAGCCGGTAAGAAAAGGTTATTAGAAGAATATGCTGCTAATAAGCGACCGGAGACCAGAGAACAGTTGATACTGGAGTATGCTCCGTTAGTCAAGGTAGTAGCGGGACGACTGAGTATGTACCTGGGGTATAATGTGGACTACGAAGATCTGGTCAGTTACGGAATCTTTGGACTGATCGATGCCATTGACAAGTTCGATTGTCTCAAAGAGGTTAAGTTTGAGACCTATGCCAGCCTGCGTATCCGTGGTGCGATTCTGGATCAGATCCGCAAGATGGACTGGATCCCCCGGACGATCAGACAACGGCAGAAGAAGATCGACGCAGTCATCAAGGAAGTGGAGCAGACCACCGGCCGGAGTGCTACGGATGAAGACATTGCGGCAGGACTGGGAATCTCTTCCGAGGAATATCTGGACTGGCAGTCCCAGATGAAGATCACAGGGTTAGTATCCCTGAATGAATATATGGATCAGGGAAGCGATGTTTCGCAGGATTACAGCCGACATACAACAGCACGTTTTGACAGTCCGGAAGAAAGTGTGGAAAAAGAAGAATTGACCAAGGTTCTGGGGGAAGCACTGGAACTTCTGACGGAAAAAGAAAAGAAAGTAGTTACGTTATATTATTATGAAGATCTGACACTGAAAGAGATCAGTAATATTTTGGAAGTATCCGAGTCCCGGGTATCTCAGCTGCATACCCGGGCTTTACAGAAAATGAAGACAAAAATGGGAAACTACATGGGACTTTTGTAGAACCTTGTTGCCCCGCAACGGAATGCGGGATGGGAAGGCAGAGGAAAGGCGTATGCAGAATGGCTATTTTCAGGTGGTAAGAACACCGGGTGGTTATGGATTACAGATTTTCCAGCCCAGGGACGGCGGAGAGGATGTAAGACTGCAGGAGGTAATGGATTATCTGGACAGGCAGTCTATACCTTATGATCCCATGTCCATTAAGAAGGCGATTCTTGCGGAAGAAGATAATGTCTGTTTCCTGGAGAGAAAAGACTGCCCGGCGATCGAAGAAACCTGCCGCATTGAAGTCAGTGCGGACAATATGCAGGCAATCGTGCGTTTCTATCCGGCATCCCAGACCGGAAAAAGGGTAACGATGGACAGTGTGATCAAGGATCTGAGATTCCGCAGCATTGTCTATGGAATCCAAATGAACGTCCTGCAGGATCATTTTATGTCTGACGGGATCTATTGTACCGATCTGGTCGTGGCTCAGGGGAAGGAACCCAGACATGGTACGGATGCTTATATCAAATATTATTTTAATACCGATATCCATGCGCAGCCGACTCTGAAGGATGACGGCACGGTGGATTATTTTCATCTGAATATGATCAATCCCTGTAAGAAGGGACAGCTGCTGGCAGAGATTATCCCGGAGGATGAAGGCGATTACGGTACTACCGTGCAGGGCGCTAAGATCCGGCCCAGACAGGTGAAAAAAGAGCACCTGGAGTTCGGACATAATATCGAGATCTCCGAAGACCGGAGAAAGATTACCTCCATGGTAGACGGTCATGTCTCTCTGGTGGAGGGAAAGGTGTTCGTATCGGATGTGTATGAAGTGGAGAATGTGGATCTGTCTACCGGAAATATTGATTTTGAAGGCAGTGTGCAGGTGAACGGCAATGTCTCTTCCAATTTTGCCATCCGGGCAGGCGGCAACGTGATCATAAACGGTGTCGTGGAAGGAGCCTATATTGAAGCGGGCGGCAACATTATCATTGCCCGCGGCATGAACGGCATGGCAAAAGGAACGTTGAAAGCGGGCGGCAATATTGTGGCAAAATTCCTGGAGAATGCCACTGCCGCTGCAGGAGGCTATGTCAGTACAGAATCCATCCTGCACAGTAATGTGACGGCTGCTACAGAGATCCAGGTAACCGGTAAGAGAGGATTTATTACCGGGGGGCATGTGCGTGCCGGACAGAAGATCGAGGTCAAGACCCTGGGAGCAACCCTGGGTGCGCCGACCGTAGTAGAAGTCGGTGTGGATCCGGAGAAAAAAGCAGAGTACATGAAGCTGCAGAAAGAAGTTTCCGAGATCGTGAAGAATATCCGCAGCCTGCAGCCGATTCTTGCCAATTTCGCCGAGAAAAAGAGCAAGGGTGTACGATTTACGCCGGATCAGATCAATTATATCAGAAATACCGCAGCGGCAATGGAAACTCATAAAAAGAGCCTGGAGGAAAAGAACCGTCGTATGCAGGAACTGCAGCTGGAGTTCAATCCGCAGGAGCGGGCTATGGTACAGGTCCGCGGCGAGGTATATCCCGGAACTACGATCGTCATCGGAGATTCTTCCATGCAGGTGAAGAGTACTTATCATTACTGCCGGTTCGAAAGAATCGAAGGGGATGTGAGATCGACACCGCTGTAGCCGGTGCTGGTTCCCGCGGTCAGCGGATGACGGAAAAGAGGAAGGCATTATGGCATTTGGATCTTTGGAGATTGCATCGATCCCGCGGACGCAGGATTACACTGCAATGAAGCAGAATGAAGATAATAAAGGCGCATTTCAGCAGATGACACTGGGGGAACATACGCAGAAACAGACAGAACAGCGTACCAGGGAAGTGCACAGCAGCGATAATGCGGACTGGTATACGGGACAGTATGATGCCAAGGAAAAAGGGCAGAATGAGTATGCCGGAAACGGTGGAAAACACCGGAAAAAGGAGGATCCCGGAAAAGATGGTGTGGTTGTGACCAAACAGCACCGGGGATTTGATATCAAGATCTGAGAATACAAAGGAAAAAAGTAGTATGGGTATATTAGAAGTGGTTCTGCTGATCGCAGGAATTGTAATATTTGTGGGAAGCTTTTTATTACCTTCCGGAAAAGAAGGCGGAATCGATAAAGAAGCAGCAAAGGAAGAAATAAAGGATCTCGTGGAAGAAGAGATGCAGACTGTCCGCAGCCGGATGCAGGATAAGATGGATGAGACCTCGGAAGATGCACTGGAAAAGGCGGAACGTTCACTGGAACGTCTGACCAATGAAAAAATCATGGCAGTGAATGAATACTCCGATACCGTATTGCAGGAGATTCACAAGAACCATGAGGAAGCAATGTTTTTATACGACATGCTGAACAATAAACACGCTAACATCAAGGATACTGTTTCCAAAATGGATAAGGCAGTGAAGGCGGCGGAAGATAAGGCGAAAGTCAGATCCGAAGAGCCCCGGAAACCGCAAAAGGGAAAAACAGCGGAAAAGGCAACGGAAAAAGTAGCGGAAACAACGGCGGAAGTACAGGCAGCGGCAGAGCCCGCAGAGCCGTCGGGATCTCCGGAGATCGGATTTATGGGTGAGACCGTAGAAGAGGGTCAGAACAATAATGAGAAGATCCTGGAGATGCACAGACAGGGCAAATCCACAGTGGCAATCGCCAAGGAACTGGGCTTAGGGGTCGGCGAAGTAAAACTCGTGATCGACCTGTATAAAGCCTGACAGTAATCGTAGGAATTAAGGACGGAGATAACGATGAAATTAAAATATTATCTGCGTGGTCTCGGAATCGGCATGATCGTGACGGCATTGATCCTGGGAATCAGTTTTTCCAACCGGCAGGAGCAGGCATCACAGCCCATGACGGATGATCAGATCAGAGAGCGTGCGGCAGAACTGGGAATGGTGGACAGCAGCGAACTGACGCTGGCAGCACTGCAAAACAGTGCAAAACAGCAGGCGGAAAGCACACCGGAGGAGACGACGGAGACACAGGAACAGAAAGAAATAACAGGAGAAACAACAGGAGAGACAGAGCCTGCCGCAGAACCGCAGGAGACGCAAACGGCGACAGCGGAGCCTGAGACAACGGCAAGCCCCGAACCTGCTGCAGAACCTGAGACAACCGCCGCACCGGAAGTGACATCAGCCCCTGAGACAGCCGCACCGGAACAGACACAGACGGCCGGCATAACAATTAACAGAGGGGCAGATTCCGGAAGTGTCAGCAGACAACTGTATGAAGCGGGTCTGGTGGAAAATGCAAAGGCATTTGACAACTATTTATGTAATAACGGCTACAGCCGCAGCATTAATCCCGGTACTTATGAGATCGCTCCCGGTACATCAGAAGAAGAAATTGCCAAAATAATCACAGGAAAACATTAAAAACCCCTTGCCACAGGGGTTTTCCTATGTTATAATCGCACTGTTGTGACAAAAAACACGCCTTTCGATTTGACGATGGTGCTCCTGCCAAGTGCAGAGGTCTTCGTCAGAGCTAACCGGGTTCTTAACGCGTCCCGGCAGAAAAGAAATGCGGAAGATTTTAACCAAACGGAGGTAAAGACATGAGCGTTATTTCTATGAAACAGTTACTTGAAGCAGGTGTTCATTTCGGACATCAGACCAGAAGATGGAACCCTAAGATGGCTCCTTACATCTTCACCGAGAGAAATGGTATCCATATCATCGATCTGCAGAAGTCCGTTGTAAAGGTTGACGAGGCTTACAAGGCAGTATCCGAGATCGCTGCACAGGGCGGCACCATTCTGTTCGTTGGTACCAAGAAGCAGGCTCAGGACGCTGTAAAGGTTGAGGCAGAGCGTTGCGGTATGTACTATGTAAACGAGAGATGGTTAGGTGGTATGCTGACCAACTTCAGAACCATCCAGTCCCGTATCGCAAGACTGCATGCAATCGAGACCATGTCTCAGGACGGTACTTTCGATGTACTGCCTAAGAAGGAAGTTATCCAGTTAAAGAAAGAATGGGAGAAGCTCGAGAAGAACCTGGGCGGTATCAAGAACATGACCAGAGTTCCCGATGCTATCTTTGTTGTAGATCCCAAGAAGGAAAGAATCTGCGTACAGGAGGCTCATGCACTGGGCATCACTCTGATCGGTATCGGCGATACCAACTGTGATCCCGAAGAGCTGGATTACATCATCCCCGGTAACGATGATGCAATCAGAGCCGTTAAGCTGATCGTATCCAAGATGGCTGACGCTGTTATCGAAGCTAAGCAGGGCGAAGCTGTATACAGCGATGCTGATGTAGCTGCCGAGGCTGAGGATATCGAAGAGGTTGCAGCTGACGCTGAATAATCACTACAATATAAGAACCCAGATTGCAATGTCAATGCATTACGGTCTGGGTTCTTGAGAATGAAATAATATATTAATAAGAAGAGAGGATAAAAAAATGGCAATTACCGCATCTATGGTAAAAGAGCTCCGTGAAATGACCGGCGCTGGTATGATGGATTGTAAGAAGGCTCTGAACGAGACAGGTGGAGATATGGACGCAGCTGTTGAGTTCTTAAGAAAGAACGGACAGGCTAAGGCTGAGAAGAAAGCAAGCCGTATCGCAGCAGAAGGTGTTGCACGTGCAGCTATCTCCGCAGACGGCAAGACCGCTTGTGTTATCGAAGTTAACTCCGAGACCGACTTCGTTGCAAAGAACGAGACATTCACCTCTTTCGTAGAGGCTGTAAACGCAGCTGCACTGGCATCTGATCTGCAGGGTGGCAAGGATGGCGAGGATATCGAAGCATTGCTGGCAACTTCTTTTGAAGGTGCGACTGTAAAGGATGCTCTGGTAGAGAAGACCGCAACCATCGGTGAGAAGCTGTCTATCCGTCGTTTCGAGAAGGTATCCGGCGATGTCGCTGTATCTTATATCCACGGTGGCGGACGTATCGGTGTTATCGTTGCTGCCAACGGTGCATCTGATGATGCTGCAAGAGAAGCTCTGACCAATATCGCAATGCAGGTAGCAGCTATGAATCCTACCTACATCAGCAGAAATGATATCTCCGCTGAGGAGCTGGCTAAGTTACAGGAGATCACTGTTGACGCAGCTCTGAACGATCCTGCATCTCTTCCTAAGCCTATCCTGAACAAGCTGATCGATAAGGCTATGAACAGTTCTGCATGGAGCGACGAAGATAAGGCTATCTACGAAGAGAAGAAGAGCAACATGAACTATCTGTTCAACTTCCTGTCCAAGGAAGCTGCTGCTGCTCTGGCTGAGCTGGCTATGGCTGATAAGGATGCTATCGTATCCGACAAGATCTTCAAGGGTCTTGCTGACGGCCGTGTATCCAAGCAGCTGAAGGAGATCTGCCTGTTAGACCAGACCTACGTTAAGGCTGAAGATGGCAAGCAGACCGTAGCTAAGTATCTGGAGAGCGTAAACAAGGCTCTGACCATCGCTAAGGTTGTTCGTTTCGAAGTAGGCGAAGGCATGGAGAAGAAGAACGAGGATTTTGCTGCAGAGGTTGCTGCACAGATGAACGCTTAATTAAAAATAATTATACGGGAAAAGGCATACATATGTATGCCTTTTTTTCGATTAAAAGGCAGGATGACAGATTGAACTTTACGGAATTTATACAGAAGTATCAGATTCAACTGAATGAACAGCAGCTGCAGGCAGTACAGGCGACGGAAGGCCCTGTACTGCTTCTTGCGGTACCGGGCAGTGGCAAGACGACAGTTCTGGTAAGCCGGCTGGGATATATGATCTATTGTCTGGGAATAAGGCCGGAATCCATTCTGACGGTAACGTATACGGTAGCGGCTACGAACGATATGCGAAGGCGGTTTGCCCGGATCTTCGGGGAAGAGGACGCCGGAAGACTGGAATTTCGAACGATCAACGGCATTTCGCAGAAGGTATTACAGTATTTTGCTTATCGGACAGGTAAGACACCTTTTCAGGTGGCAGACAAAGAAGCCGCTGTGGCGATCAAGCAGTCGTTTCTGGAAGTAACGGGAAAGTATGCGACAGAAAATGATATTAAGGAAACACAGTTGGATATTACCTATGCGAAGAACATGCGCCTGACTGCGCAGGAGATTCGCGAGATGGATACGGAAGTAGATAAATTTCCGGAGATCTTCAAGGCTTATAACACAAAACTGCGCCGGATGCAGATGATCGACTATGATGACCAGATGATTTATGCACTGCGGATCCTGGAGCAATACCCTGAGGTGCTTTCTCATTTCAGGGGACAATACCGTTATTTTTGCGTGGATGAGGCACAGGATACTTCCAAGATCCAGCATGACATGATCGACCTGTTATCGGCAGAAAGCAGGAATCTGTTCATGGTGGGAGATGAAGACCAGAGTATTTACGGTTTCCGGGCGGCTTACCCACAGGCACTGGTCTCCTTTGAGACCAGACATCCGGGGGCAAGGGTTCTCCTTATGGAGACGAATTACCGCAGCAGACAGGAGATCGTCAGGGCGTCAGATGCACTGATTCAGAAAAACAGAAACAGGCATCCGAAGAAGATGACAGCATCAAGAACCGCCGGCGGCTGTGTTACGGAGATCAAGGCAGTATCCAGACAGGGTCAGTACAATTATCTGTTAAAAGTGGCAGAGGATTGTGAACAGGAGACGGCCATCCTGTATCGCAATCATGAAAGCGCACTTCCCATAATAGATATGCTGGAGCGAAAGGGGATGCCGTACCGGATGAAAAGCTCGGATATGACCTTCTTTTCCCATCCGGTCGTGAATGATATCTGTGATTTTATCCACCTGTCACTAGATCCCTGGGATAGTGAGACGTTCCTGCGAATCTATTACAAAATGGGGGCGGGGATCAGTAAGAAAGCGGCAATGGAAGCAGTGGATGCGAATACGAGACGCCTGACACTGTTGGACACCGTTGCCGAGATGACGGATGTGTCCGCTTATACGAGAAAACAGTGCAAAGCCCTGGCAACGCATCTGGACAATATGCGTTATGAATCGGCGGGCAGGGCAATTTACCGGATCCTGAATTATATGGGCTATCAGGAATATATGGAAACCCATAGCATGGACAGCGGAAAAGCAGAGATCCTGAAGGTACTGGGAGAGCGGGAAGAGAGTCTGTTTGAGTTCCCGGCAAGACTGCAGAAGCTGCAGGAGATGGTTCGGGAGGGCTGCGGAGATCTTGATAGCAAGTTGGTGCTGTCAACAATCCATTCCAGCAAGGGGCTGGAATATGACCGGGTATATCTGGCGGATATGCTGGCGGGAGTTCTGCCGGCACAGATTCCGCCTAAGGGCAGTGCACCGGATTCTCCGGAGGTAAATGCCTATGAGGAAGAGAGACGGTTGTATTACGTGGGAATGACCCGTGCCAAAGAACAACTCTATCTGTTTACGTTCGGTCCGAATCTGACCTCTGTTTTTTCCAAAGAAGTATTGGGACAGACCGCAACTGAGAAGAGAACACTGCAAGAAAAAACCAGAAATGGAAGTCTGAAATCCCAGACGGTTATGCAAACCCCTGCTTATGTGCAAAAGCATTCTGTCAGGAAGCTTTCCGAAGCGGAGGTGGAGCACACCATTGCGGCATGCGTGCCCGGCTGCAAGGTACAGCACCAAAAGTACGGAACCGGGACGCTTCTGTCAAGGGATGACAAAGTGGCGGAGATCCTGTTTGAAGGAGAAAACACGCCCAGGAAGATATCGTTGCCAATCGCTGTTTCGGCTGGAATATTGAGAGTTATTAAGTAATTTGAAAGTTAGCCCATAAACCAGTAGCCCCGGTTGCATATAAGAATAAGCTGACCGTAAACAGACGCCGGCACTTAGCGAGGGTACTTTCCTCGCTTACGTGCCGCTGCGCTCTGTTTCCGAGCGGAAGCGATGTCAGCGTTTCTTATATGCAATCGGGGCTACGGCGACAGGTGAGCCAACTAACTTTCAAGTTAAGCCTTTTTGTTGATCATAGCACGTTTTCTCATGGTAGGATCGAGGATCTTCTTACGGATACGCAGGTTGGTGGGAGTTACTTCCAACAGCTCGTCGGTATCGATGAAGTCCAGAGCCTGTTCCAGAGACAGCACCTTGGGAGGTGTCAGACGCAGAGCTTCGTCTGCGCTGGAGGAACGGGTATTGGTCAGCTGCTTTTTCTTGCAGACATTTACTTCAATATCCTCGCTTCGTCCGGTCTGACCGATGACCATACCGGAGTATACTTTCTCGCCGGGTCCGATGAACAGCGTACCGCGCTCCTGGGCATTGTAC
>JBNMHS010000095.1:0-9416 GCA_050872885.1 Acetatifactor sp. | reverse complement strand
GCGTTCAACCTGAGCCTGGATCAAACTCTCATGTTAAAAAGTTTTTTCCTGCCAGTTTTATCTGGCATTGTTTTACTGTTAATTCGGGTAGCTTCTTCGTCTTTCGACTAAGTTGCTTGTTCTTGAATTTCTCTGAAAATCTTGGAATTTTCAGGGTTGCATTACTGTTTATTTGTCAAAGTGCATCGCTTCTTATTTAAGAAGCTTTGTTGCTGTTGTTCTCAGCGGCAACTCTGATATCTTATCATGTCCACTTTCGTTTGTCAACAACTTTTTTAAAACTTTTTTGTCTTGAAAAGCTTTCGCTTTTCGCAACGTTCATTACTTTATCATACCTTGTCGGTATTTGTCAACAGCTTTTTTAGAAATCTTTTCCAGTTTCTTTCAAGCTGTTTTGTTGTCTCGTTTCCTCAACAACGAATCTGAGTATATCATCCTGTATCTCACTTGTCAACACTATTTTTCGTTTTTTTCAAACAATTATGTTAAAACAATAAAAAAGCCCATAAGCATGGGCTTTTTTATTGTTTTAAATCTTCTTATGTCTTCTGCATTCACAACAGTTTACTGTATATATGCTTATAAAAGCTGAATTGTGTATTCATTTGATGCATTTTTCAGATGAAGCGATATATTCTGGATCGCATTTGCCACATCATCATTTACTTCCAATAGCAGAACAAGCCCCTGTGTCTCTCCGGGTGCCAGTGTCTCCGCATAGGTAGACATATCATTCGGAAGCATTGTAGTCAATGCATTTCCACGTATACTGTCATTTACAGTAATAATATATCTGGATGCAGTACTCAGGAAATCAATATTCTCTTCCCCGGCAGTTCCGTTGGTCAGTTCAAAGTTTAAGACCAGAAGTTTTTTCCCTGCGGAAGCATCCAATGCAAAGTAATCATCTGCAGATCCGTCCTCCGGATAAGAATCCGCCAGACTGTAATCTCTATATGTCAGAGTCACTCCCTCAGCAAGTCCAAAGAATTCTTCCAGGCTTGCGGTAATATCCTCCTGTGCAACAGGCGATTCTATCTCCGAAGCAATCGTTCCCGCAGGCTTCTCTTCCGTCTGTGCATTTTCCTGTCTTCTCGCTTCCTTGGCTGCATCCTTTTCCAGTTTGGCAATGACAATCTCAGGATCTACCAGACGGCTTCTATTATTGGCATCATATTTCAAAAGAGTTACCGCCGCATATTCTCCGACCCGTTGGGATTCCTCTTCCGTCAGCTCCGGGATCACATTTCCGCAGGCGGTCATGCTCAGTGCCATCGCACATAGCAGTGCTCCGCATACAGCGCCTTTTTTGTTTCCTATCATTCTTCTATCCTTCCCTGTCTGTTTTTCCGTTATTACCTGTATTTTTCTCGAGTACGATATAGATTCCGGCAATCACCAGTGCGATCACGCCCACGATAAAGAAAAGGATCGTTTTCTGCAATACCGGCACTCCCCAGTAATCATATAATGCTATTTTACCACAAGTGCACAAAGAAAGCACTAGCCCATATATCCTTACCGGCTTATCTTTTTTCAAAAATCCCAATGTCACACTCACCAACGCGATCAGCATGATCAGGATGCTGTTAACTACAGGTACATTGGTCTTTACAACCAGAGCCATATAAGTCAGGAAGATCACAATGATCAGTTCTCTGTGTTTAAAGTTCTTGTAATATTTCTCCTGCAGTGTCAGTACCAGATAAGCCAGTACAAACACAAACATACATAAATAAGTAAGGTAAGAATTCCTGTATACCGGATTTGCCAGACCGATCAGTGCCCCGATCTGCCCCACCAGCACAAACACATTATACACAAGAATATTTTTCCCACGCATATAGTTCACATTGTTAAACAGCAATATACTTACGAACAAAATTCCCGAAAAAGCAGGCAATTTTAACATCGGCATTAAATTAAACGCTGCGAAAAAGGCCAGGGAAAAGGTGAGCAGGATTTCCTGGTACGTGGTCCATCCATATACAAGGAACATGCTGAGTATCGTCACAGCCAGCAACAGATAGGCATACGGTGTCTCCTTTCCGTTTCCAAGAAGTATAATACAATAAACTGTGGTAAGAATCGCATCCAGCGCTTTCAGGCCACCCTCCGCAAAGCGGGTCAATACCTTTGTTGCCACCAGTAATACCGTCAGGCAGATGAGTACCGGCCAGTTATGTTCTATTACAGTAAAAGCACATACCGTAACAAAACTGAAGAAATAACAGGGCAGCCATTTCCTCTGTATTGTACGCATGGCAATAACGGAAAGTGCTGCGATCACAAATGCCATTCCCGTCAGCACAGCGATACCGATATACGCACTGGTCTCCGATGTTCTCCAATAAGTGTTCATTGCTGTACCGGTAGTAAGCCCGGCATCTATCAGAAATACTATGTAAAGTGCCGACAGTCCATTTTCATTCACCATATGTCCTGTCTGTATCTCTTTTGCCGCATATCTGCTCTGTATTACCAGAATCAGATGCGCGATCAGGAAGAAGCTCCCGAACGCAGCCGCAGTCACCCAGACAGGCATTTCCTGTGTATCGGTCATGCTGCTTACTGTCACCGGGAACAGGACCGATGTGCTGACCAACTGTATAAGCTGTGTTGCCGTATGATATTTACGCACCGGTACACAAATACTCAACACACTCAACACCAGGATCAGTGCCAGTACCAGCAGCACTTCCGCTTCCGAAAACATCTGTGCACCGAAAAGCGGATATGCACACAGCCAGCATGCCGCAATCCCCAGCAGTCTGTGTATCAGAGACTCTCTCTTCCTGCTCAAAAAAACCGTTCCCACCGTAATTACCGCTATGATCACCGCCGCCGGAAGGATTCCGAAATTGTGCAACGACAACGTGTTGATCATCGTCGACAGGTACAGTGCTGCCACCCCGATTGCCGAAAAGATTCCGGCCAGCTTCGGGAGTTTCCTGCGTATCAGCAGTTCTGCAATCAAAACCACTCCCAGAGAAACTACATATAAGGAGATTCCTTTGATCCAGCCATTCATGAAATACATTCCCAACAGTACAAGTGCTGTCAGAATAAAGATACCGCCGACCACTGACAAAGCAATCGTTGCGATCACGTATTCCGCATTCTGCTTCTTCGGTTCCGGAGTCTGCGAGGCTGCTGTCTGTGTCTGTTGCATGGTAAACTGTCCCACAGGCTGAGGCTGCTGTTCCTGCGGTTTACTTTGCGCCTGCTGTACCGCCTGCTGTGATGCAGCCGCCGCAGCTTTTCCTCTGTTTGCGTTGATCTGCTGTCTCTGATGCCAGAACTCCACACTCTTGTCCAGCTCCGCCTGTAATTGTTCTGTATACTCCGGCTGCTTCTGTATTCTCGGAAGTAATTGCTGCAAATATTTCGTAAATATCGGATCATCAGACTGCATCAGATATTCTCGCGCCTGCTGTTCCAGGCTCTTTGCACGTTCCTGTTGTGTATTTGTCTCCATCGCTTATCCTTCCCTCATTGTAGTCTTTACGATACGATATACTCTCTGTATCGTTCCATGTCCTGCCTGTGACAATCTGCATGGATCAGTATGCCGTCTTCTCTGTACTCTCTGGAGAGGATCTGTGCCTGTTCCATCAGGTAAGAAGCCACATTTCCCGCGCTGTACGGAATCAGAAACATGCATTCCGCATTGTCCTCATAGACTTTTTGTTCGATTGCGTCTGCAAGTTCACAGATACCGATATTTTGTCCGGCTGCCAGATACCAGTTTCCCTGTCTCTTTTGCGGCAGCGGTTCCATCCCGCATTTGTCTGCTTTATTATACACTACGATCTGTGGAATGTCACCTGCTCCCAGTTCTTTTAAAGTATCTGCCGTTACCTGCATCTGCTGTCTGTAGTTCTCATCGCTGAAATCAACCACCTGTATCAACAGATCCGCATACTTGACTTCCTCCAGCGTGGAACGGAATGCTTTTACCAGTCCGTGAGGCAGTTTGTTGATAAAACCTACGGTGTCTGTCAGGAAAAACGGTTTATTATGTCCTGTATCCACACTGCGGACGCTGGTCTCCAGAGTTGCAAACAGCATGTCTTTTTCCATAACCGTTTTCTCCGGCAGTTCTCCAAACTGTTCTACCATACGGTTCAGTATCGTAGACTTTCCGGCATTGGTATATCCTACCAGCGCCACCTGCGGGATCCGGGACTGTTTTCTTTTCTTACGTTGTACTTCTCTGGTTCTGCCCACATCTTCCAGTTCTTTTTTAAGTTCTGTGATTCGGTGCTCGATCTTACGTCTGTCCAGTTCCAGTTTTTTCTCACCGGTACCCTTATTACTCATACTGCCGCTCGCACCGCCCTGACGGCTCAACGCGTCATGCATTCCCACCAGTCGCGGCAGCATATACTGCAGTCTGGCCGTCTCTACCTGCAGCTTTGCCTCTCTGGTCTGTGCGCGGATGGCAAAAATATCCAGGATCAGATTCGTCCGGTCAACGATAGACAGTTCCAATTCATTTCCAAGATTTCTTACCTGGGACGGTGTCAGCGAATTATCAAACACAATCTCCTGTGCTCCGCATTCTTCCGCCAGTCTGCGCACCTCTGCCACTTTACCCGTTCCGATATACAATGCTTTGTTCACGTGATCCAGTCGTTGTACGATCTGTCCTGCCACTTCTTTTTCCGCAGCTTCCGCCAGGCTTGCCAGCTCCTCCATGGAGCGGTCAAAATCCGGTTCTTCGCCGACGTCCACACCGACCAGTAATACTTTTATCCGTGCTTCCTGTATCTGTTCTTCCCTCATATAGAAATATATCCTTTTTATTTCCTATTTTGTCTCTAATTCAAACCAGAATTCCACACCGTTGTTATAATTGATCACACCGTATTTCTGATTCATGGATTCCATGATGGCCTTAACGATGGACAATCCCACACCGCTGCCTCCATACTCTCTGGTTCTTGCTTTGTCTACTTTATAGAATTTCTCCCAGATATGGTCGATGGAATCTTCCGGGATCGGTTTGCCGGTATTGAATACAGATACCCGCACGATATTCTCCTTTTGTTCCATCTTCACGTCAATGATCTTTTCACCCTCACAGTGATTGACTGCATTGGAGAAGAAATTCATAAACACTTCTTCTATTTTAAACTCATCTGCCCAGGCATAGATTGGCGGATACTCTTCCATCCGCACCGTGATCTCATGCTGTCTGGTCAGGATTGCCGCAGACTGAATATAATTTTTCACCAGCGCCGTAATGTCAAAACGTTCCATGGTCACCACATCATTGCCGAATTCCAACTGATTCAGGGTCAGAAGCTTCTTCACCATGTTATTCATCTTCGCCGCCTCATCCACGATAACATCACAATAGAACTGCCTGCTCTCGGGATCGTCATTGATCTCCTCCTGCAGACCTTCCGCATATCCCTGGATCAGGGCAATGGGAGTCTTAAGCTCATGGGATACATTGGCCAGAAACTCCTTGCGCATTTCATCGACGGCTTCTTTTTTCTCCACATCCCGCTGTAATTCATTGTTTGCTGTTTTCAGTTCCGAGATCGTCCTTTCCAATGAATCGGAAAGTTTATTAATATTCTCTCCCAGCAGATCAATCTCATTACGCGCTTTTCCCTGATATTTTGCCTCAAAATCCAGCTGTACCATCCGTTCAGAGATGTTGTTCAGTTCCAGGATAGGTTTCGTCACGCGTCTGGAAACAAACCAGATAATAATACCGCCTGCCAATGCTCCGACACATCCGACCATAGCATAAAACCGGTTGGCAATTTTGGCACTTTCTTCAATACTGGAAATCGGAGTCCTCATGATAAAAGAAATGCCGGTATTCAGTCTTCCGTAAATTTCCAGATATTCCTTACCTTCCTGCCCCGTCATCTGGATCACATAATCATCACCGTTTTCGATAGGCCGGATATCATCCATGGGCACGCCGAATACGTATCCGATCAGACGGTTTTCAAGTTTTTCGCCTCCGTTGATAGATACATATTTCATATTGGAGTTCACATCCATGACGCACACCGTCATATTATAATTTCTGCATACATCATCCAGTTCTCTGGCAAACTCCTCCGATCCGTAGCTGTCACTCTCCGCTGCCTGCTTGATCGTCCAATAGGCATCATGGATAACATCCAGTTTGCTCCGCATATAGACCTTGCCCAGGAACATATAGTTGATCAGAAGGCACAGCAGGATCGTGCCGATCATCAGTCCGATAAAGATCCAGGCAAACTGTCCTCTGATGGAATGCACTTTTTTATTTTGTTTCTTCTGCTGTTTCATCCATCTTGTACCCCATTCCCCATATGGTCTTTATGAGATTACCTTCTTCGCCTAATTTGCTGCGCAGCTTTTTCACATGCGTATCAATCGTCCTCGCATCTCCGAAATAATCATAATTCCATACATTATTCAGGATCTTCTCTCTGGACAGAGCTATTCCCTTATTTTCCATAAAATAGGTAAGAAGCTCAAATTCCTTATAGCTTAAATCCACATCTTTTCCGTCGATGATCACACGATGGGCAGCCTTGTCCACGGTGATACCGCCACAGATCAGTGCTTCCTCCTGTCCCAGCTGGTTCGTTCTACGCAGGATTGCTTCCACACGTGCCACCAGGATTTTAGGGCTGAAGGGCTTGGATATATACTCGTCCACTCCCAGCTGGAATCCCTGGAGTTCATCTCTCTCATCCCCGCGGGCCGTCAGCATGATGATCGGCACCTTGGAATTCACCCGGATCTCCCGGCATACCTGCCAGCCGTCCATCTTCGGCATCATCACATCCAATATGATCAATGCAATATCCTTTTCTTTATAAAAAACGTCCAGTGCCTCCTCACCGTCTCCGGCCTCCAGCACATCGAAATTGCTCTTTACCAGGAAATCCCGGACAAGCTTGCGCATTCTGCTCTCATCGTCTACAACCAGTATTTTCAATCTGTCCATACACCCTCACCTTTCCAGTCACTATTCAGTCTCCCGACAAAATCTCTCAGAGTTTCCGTCCGCATAATTCTGAACAGTTACACTATAGCGTGTAAATATGTCAATTTTGTGAATCCGCAGCTTCTATATGTAATTCTCTCTCTTTTTCCCGAACTGTCTGTTCCCTCTGGGTCAGTTCCTGTTCCCATGATGCATATTTGTTCTGTAGATTCCTCTCATAGTTGAGAATATTGGGTTGATCGGAGTTCAGGGTAATGATGAACATTGCTATAATGGCAACGATCATCACGATATTCATAATGAGCGACAGCCGGAACGTCGTGTTCTTATCTTCTTTCGGAGCGGGCTGGATTCTTCTCCTGGCAGGCGCAGTCTTCTCCCTGATATCTGCGAAATTCGTCCACAGAGGAATCGGGGGAATCTCTTCCCCGAGTTCATCCTGCCTTTCTTTCAATTCTCCCTGTAGTTCTCTGAGATATTCCAGGCCTACCGGAGTACGGAACACCCTGTCTTCCAGTGCCTTTTTATAAATAGCCAGTACAGACTCCAGATTCGTACGGTCGATCCTTTTATCCAGATACGCGATCTTCTGACGTTCCTGTTCCGCCAGTGCGGCATCCTTTTCCGAATAGAAAGCAAATCCGGACACGATATTTTCCGCCTGCTTTGGCTGTTCCTGTTCTCTCTGTATATCCATTACAGATTTTCCTCCGCGTTTCCTGCATCAGCGTTCTGTAGTAAAATATGCTCTCCCTGTACCAGCGGATAATGTACCGGCCGGTCGCTGTCCAGATTTTCCCTGTACATATCCACTGCGGTGATCTGATGATTTTCATAGGTGGTATAGTAATAAATTCCCCTGTCCGCATTACAGCAGGAAGTATAGATCGTGATCTCATATTTTCCGTTTTCCAGCATGCAGCAGCCTCTGGTCTGGTCCACACTGCCTAAAATATGGAAAAATTCACTGACGCTCTCGGACTCTGAAGGTCCGGACACAGCATTCATGCGGGTAAAGGCCACGCGTACAAAACGAGAAGCGGAAGACAGATCTCCCGGCAGCCCGAGCGCACCCATGCCTCTGCTGTAAGGCTTTAATTCCAGATCCTTTGAAAAACGGTTTACCGGCTGTTCCGCAGACAAGTAACTGTAATCGTTCAGTCGGAACATCTGCTTGTCAAAAGGAGGATTATTCGTAAGTACCCCTACCGGATTGTCATAGATTTTCAACCCTTCCGCTACCGCTTCAATGGTGATTGCCTCGTCCTTGTCCGCCAGGATCCAGTGTAACTGGGAAACCGGGAATTTTTCATTAAACGGCGTATCTACCAGATTGATTCGATCCAGTAACACTCTCGCCTCCTGCACCGTGGCACACTGCCCCAATATCCAGGGGATGAATTCAAACTGGGCAATATTATCCTTGCCTTCCTGCACTTTATTGTATACGGCATTTCCGACAAAGTTCAAACCGGCCATGCCAAGTCCCTTCTCATTTACCGCATCATAATATAACGGATAGTCTCCCGCCATATGTGCAATGCCGATCAGGGCATAATGCTCTTTCAGAGGATTCCGGTGCCGCAGGTTGAATACATAATGGCGCGGCGTCACCGCTACTTCCTCACCATAATTAAATTCATAATCAAATGTTCTTCCAAAATAAAAATCCTGAGATTTATAAGTTGCTGCTGTACACATAGTATGCTCTCCTTTGCTGATTCGAATAAAAACTGAAACTAGTCTTAGTCTATAGCATTTGCAGGATGATTGCAAGTATACGAAAACTGTTGACGAAGATTGATTACCGTGCTAGTATGACTATATAAAAAGGTGCTACCGTACAGCAACGGTTCACCTCAGTTAATGGTTTCTATAAAAGCAACCTATTCCTTTGGCTTGGGCGGTTGCTTTTTTAGTGTTTTTGTTTCTTTCACAGTGAAAAAAGGTTCCACCGGAAATCCGGCGGAACCTTTTTATGTTAGCTTTTGCACAACTAATTTTTGTCAGAACTGATCTGTGGTTAAGATTACTGTAACAGAGACAGTACACCCTGGTTGGACTGGTTAGCCTGAGCCAACATAGCCTGACCTGCCTGAGACAGGATGTTGTTGTTGGAGTACTTAACCATCTCAGTAGCCATATCGGTATCACGAATAGCAGACTCTGCGCTGGTGGTATTCTCAACTACGTTATCCAGGTTGTTGATGGTGTGCTCCAGACGATTCTGTACAGCACCAAGTGCGGAACGCTGGGTAGATACCTTCTGGATTGCATCTGCGATGGTGTCGATAGCTGCATCTGCATTGGTAGAATCCTTACCATCAACTTTCAGAGCTGCGCCCTTATCATTGGTGAGTCCAAGACTCTTTGCACTCATAGAAGTAATGCTGAGTTTGATCTTGTTGTCGCTGGTGGAATCAGCACCAACATGCAAGGAGATATCCAG
>JBNMHS010000094.1:0-9637 GCA_050872885.1 Acetatifactor sp. | reverse complement strand
CCTGCGGATCACTTCACTGATGACGTCCAGATTCGTTTCGCACAAAAGCAGCATCTGTTCGGAAAAAGTCCCCAGACGATCCGCACGCATCTTGATCTGCACCTTGGATTCCTCTCCGGAGATATATAATACCTTATGCCCCGCTGCTGACAGATGATAACAGACCTGCAAAAGCAGTGTGGATTTACCGATACCGGGATCTCCGCCTACCAGTGTAAGCGACCCCTGCACGATACCGCCGCCCAGTACTCTGTCCAGTTCTTTGATTCCGGTAAGTGTCTTGTTTTCCTCACGGATCGCGATCTCCGATAACACACAGGGTTCCGAGCTTTCTCTGCGCTCTCTTCTGCTGCCGGTTCCGGTATTTTTTAATTCGGTCTTATCAATCGTCTCCTCCACGAAGGTGTTCCACTCCCGGCATCCCGGGCATTGTCCCAGCCACTTTGTGGATTCATAACCGCAATTCTGACAGAAAAATACGGTCGCAGTCTTTCCTTTTGCCATAGGTTCTCCTTAATAAAAAAGAGCCCAGCCACGAAGTACTACAATATCCTCCGTGTCTGGACTCCTTTGCAGTGCGTCCTTACGCCTCTACGATCTTAACAGGAACTTCTCCTGCTGCTTCCAGTTCTACGCTCAGGCTCAGTTTTCCGCCAAGTCCGGTCTTCATGGTACCTACATTCTTACCATCGATAAATACTTCGTACTCGGTATCGTCCTTCAGTCCGACAGTGATCTGGGAATCTTCATCACCCTCTACGATGAACTCTACACTTGTTTCAGACTCCTTGAACTCAAGTACACTGGTTCCGGGAACAGATTCATATAAAAACATGCCGTTCTTTTCCAGCTTTGTCATTTCATTATAGGTCTTAACCTTCAGCAGATCTCCTGCATGTTCGTAATCTTCCACTTTTGCTTTCTTGTCCAGTTTGTGATTACCAAAGCTGATAGATCCGTCTGCTTCACTGCGAAGTATTTCTTCCACTACTGCCATCTGTCTGTCCTCCTGAAAGTAACTGCATCCGCTTAAATTTACGCCTCTTATCCGGGGTGCGGATGGGGTTTCGAATAGTTACAGTATAATATATCTCCACCCTTTTTTCTACAAAAAAATTATTTATTTTTCACCGTAAATACCACTTTGCCGTCCTTAAATCCGGCAGACACCTTATCTCCGGGCACAACTTTTTTCTGTAGGATTTCCTCGGCAAGCGCATCCTCCACTACAGACTGGATCGCACGCTTCAAAGGTCTGGCTCCCATCTTGTTGTCGGCATATTTTTCCACCAGATGTTCTTTCAACGCTGCGGTAATGGTCAGATGGATTCCCAGCTGATCCTCACATCTCTTATACAGATTCGCTGCCAGCAGATTCACGATTTCTTTCATGTTCTCGTTATTCAGCTGGTGGAACACGATAATGTCATCAATACGATTGATAAACTCCGGCTTAAAGCTGCGTTTTACTTCTTCCATGACATTGGACTTCATCTTCTCGTAATCCTTTGTCTCACTTTTCTCCGTGGCAAAACCCAGATTTTTGGGATCCACGATCCGCTGTGCTCCTGCGTTGGAAGTCATGATCAATACGGTATTCTTAAAACTTACCTTACGTCCCTTGGAATCCGTAATATGTCCGTCATCCAGTACCTGCAACAGTACATTGAATACATCCGGATGTGCTTTTTCGATCTCATCAAACAGCACAACGGAATAAGGATTTCTGCGAACCTTTTCACTCAACTGGCCGCCTTCTTCGAATCCTACGTATCCGGGCGGTGATCCGATCATCTTGGAGACCGAATGACCTTCCATGTACTCCGACATATCTACACGGATCATAGCATCTTCCGAGCCGAACATTGCCGCTGCCAGTGCCTTGGACAGTTCCGTCTTACCTACACCGGTAGGTCCCAAGAATAGGAAAGAACCGATCGGACGGTTGGGATCCTTTAATCCCACACGACCTCTGCGGATTGCCTTGGCTACTGCGGAAACCGCCTCTTCCTGTCCGATGACGCGCTTATGCAACGTCTTCTCCAGTTTCAGAAGTCTCTCGCTTTCCTTCTCCGCCAGCTTCTGTACCGGGATCTTCGTCCACTGGGCTACCACCTCGGCAATCTCGTTTTCCCCGATACTCAAGGTATTTTCTTCTTCCCTTTTTTCCCGTTTCTTTAACAGGCGCTCCTGTTTCTTCACCAACGCATCCTGTTTCTTTTTAATCTCCGCCATCTGGGCAAAAGCTTCCACACGGATAGCTTTCTCCATCTCCCAGTCAAGCTCCTTTATCTGGTCCGAGATTTCCTTTGCCTTATCAGGCACATCCATCGCATGCAGTCTCGCACTTGCCGCTGCCTCATCGATCAGGTCGATTGCCTTATCGGGCAGATTTCTGTCATTGATGTAACGGGCAGACAATCTTACTGCGGCTTCCACTGCTTCCGGTGTAATGTTGACATGATGATGGGCTTCGTACTTGCCCTTGATGCCTTCCAGGATGCGGACAGCCTCTTCCTCCGTGGGTTCTTCCACGGTAACCGGCTGGAATCTTCTCTCCAGGGCAGCGTCTTTTTCTATATACTTACGATATTCCGCAATGGTCGTTGCACCGATCAGCTGGATCTCACCGCGCGCCAGCGAAGGCTTCATAATATTGGAAGCATCAATCGCTCCCTCCGCGCCGCCTGCACCGATGATCGTGTGTAATTCATCCAGGAATAAAATAATATTCCCGTCTTCCGTGACTTCTTTCAGTACCTTCTTGATGCGTTCCTCGAACTCTCCGCGGTACTTACTGCCCGCTACCATTCCGGACAGATCCAGCGTCAGGACTCTCTTGTTCTGTACCGTAAAAGGCACATCGCCTGCCACGATCCGGGCTGCCAGACCTTCTACGACCGCTGTCTTGCCGACACCCGGCTCTCCTACCAGACAGGGATTATTCTTCGTACGGCGGCTTAAGATCTGTACCACGCGGCGGATCTCATCCTCTCTGCCGACCACGGGATCCAGCTTTCCTTCTCTCGCCAGTGCGGTCAGGTCTCTGCTGTACTGTTCCAGCGTAGACTGTTTTGCCTTACGATCTCCTTTTTTGCCGAGATCTTCTTTATACAAATTGCCGTCCTGACCGATTGCAAGCAACGTATCCACATAAATCTTCTGCACATTGGCTCCCAGGGTGTTGAGCAGTCTCACTGCCACATTTTCCCCTTCTTTGATCAACGCCAGAAGGATATGCTCCGTTCCGGTCTGCTTCTGTCCGAAACGGGCTGCCTGTCTGTGCGCCTCTTCGAGGATACGGGCTGCACGGGGAGAATACCCTTCCCTGTCCTTCACTGCCACTCCGTTTTCAAAGGCAATGAGATCACGGATCATCTCCATGACTGCTTCCGTCTCCACACCGTTATCCGCCAATACTTTGGCGGCGACACCGGTCTCTTCTTTTAACAGTCCTACCAGAATGTGTTCCGTTCCGATATAGCCCTGTTTCAGGCTTCTGGCACATCTGCCCGCCTGGGCAAGCGCATTCTGCGCTTTATCCGTAAACTGTGACTGCATTAATTCAGTCCTCCATATTCTTCATAAATTTCATCAATCAATTCATGTACTTCCTGCCTGGAAATATTTTTGCAGCTGCTCTTAGCCAGTATTACCTGCAATTCCTTACGCAATTCATCGACGGCACGCATACGATCCACATCCAGCGCGATTACCGCGCCTTTCCGCCTGTCGACCTTGACATAACCTTCCTGTTTTAAAACAGTATATGCCTTATTTACTGTATGCATATTGATTCCGATGGTATCTGCCAGCTGACGGACACTCGGCAGGGAATCTCCTTCATGAAATTGTGACGTGGCAATTCCCATGATGATCTGATTGCGCAATTGCATATAGAGCGCTTCATCACTGTTGAAATCTATCTCTATTATCATCAAACTCGCTCCCTTCCCACTGTCACTGATTGTTATACGTTTATTATAACAGTGAGGGCGATGCTGTCAACCATCGACCGGGAAAGTTTATCTTTTTTTAATTTTAATGTAAATAAGGAAAATCGGCATCCCACTCTCTCGCAGGATGCCGGTCCTTTTATTTATCATCGTCATTGTCCCAATTCAGGAATTCAAATTCAAACTCATCATCATCTGACATAAAGTTCTTGGACTTCCAGCCGGGATCTTGCTCTCCACCATTTTGCACGGGTCTGGCAGGTCTGCTGACCGGTCTGTCTACCTGTGGTGCCGGTCTGCCACCCTGAGGTGCCGCAGGTTTTACAGGTCTGCCCTGCTGTCCCACAGGTCTCTCCGCCTGGGCTGCAGGTCTCGCTGCCTGAGCCGCAGGTCTCGCTGTCTGGGATACGGGTCTTGCTGCCTGCTTGGATACAGGTCTTGTTCCCTGTCCTGCCGGTCTGGATGCGGGTCTTCTTTCTTCTCCTACATCCTGCATTACTTTCTGCGTATTTTTCGGCCGGCTGCCCTGCGGTGCCGGTCTGCCGCCCTGCGGTCTTCCTCCCTGAGTTCTGCCGCCCTGCGGTCTGTCCACTCTTCTGCGTTCGGTCTCTTCCTCGACATCGGAGAAGTAAGCCGCATCATTCATATCCTTGATCTTAAAGATCAGTAATGTAACTGCTGCTGCCAGTGCTACCAGAATAATGACCAGAATAATGATCACGACTTTCTGGCTGGTGATCTTTTTCTGATTGGTCTCAAACTGTGCATTGATCTCCGTAATCTGATCAATGGAACTGAACAGATCATCAATCTTATACTGCTTCTGTCCTACCATATCCAGCAGATACCAGGCATCTCCCTGTAACTGGGTATCCCAGTCCTTGGAAGACTGGGTCTCATCGGCGGGCTGTTCCTCGGAAGGCTGTTCTTCTGTGGGCTGTTCTGCGGAAGGAGCCTGCAATTCTCCGGATAAAGCCACATAATCGGAACGGATGAATCCGGTCACCTCGGTATTATTGGAAATAAAGCTCACCTGATACCAGGTATTTCCATCCGTACCTGTCGCCTGACCGGTCACGGTCAGTGCTGTTCCGTTCTCCGCGGTAGACACGATCTGGCTCGTAGTCGAAGCATTGCTGCGCACACGCACAGACTGTCCTCCGGTTACGGTGGCACTCATAGGCTCCACTGCCGTAACCTCCACAGGCGTCTCATTTGCGGCCGGTGCCGGGGTCGCTGTATTGGTCGTTGTAGCAGCGGATGTCGTATTGGAAGAAGACGGCGGGGTAGATCCATCGGTAATGCTTACCAGATCAGAACGAATATATCCCAGCGTATTTGCATCCACATATACTTCATACCATGTATATCCATCCGCTCCCTGCGTCTGACTCTTAATGGAGATTGTCTTATCCTTTGTGGCAGATCCTACCACTTCACTGGATGAATCCGCACTCTTTCGGATCTTTGCACTGGACGCCGTTACTTTTGCTGCACTCTCCGCATGACTGACGATCGCCAGATCCTCAGAGAAAAGTCCTGCTCCCAGTACAAGCACCAGCGCAAGCATTCCCCAGAACGCTTTGAATTTACTTGTTTTTTGTACCGTCTTTTTCATCTGCAACTCCTTTTGTATCCCGACATTGCCTTACGCTTCATCAATCGCCTTGCCAATGTCATGACGCATATATTTATTCTCGAAAGAGATCCATTCCGTTGCCGCGTAGGCATTGGTCCGGGCCTCCTTCAGGGTAGTTCCCTTGGCTGTTACTCCCAGGACACGGCCGCCGTTTGTAACGATTCCCTTGTCTGTAAGTTTTGTTCCCGCATGGAAACAATAATAGCCGTCTTTTCCGTCAAAGTTTTCCAGCCCGCTTATCACATAGCCCTTCTCGTAAGATACGGGATAACCGTCACTGGCCAGGACCACACATACCGCAGCGTTGTCCTCAAACTGCAAATCGATCTGATCCAGTGTACCGTCCACGCAGGCTTCCATGACTTCGATAATGTCATTCTTCATTCTCGGCAGCACTACCTGAGCCTCGGGATCACCGAATCTTGCATTGTATTCCAATACCTTGGGGCCATTTTGTGTCAACATCAGTCCGAAGAAGATCACACCCTTAAAAGGTCTTCCTTCCGCTGCCATGGCGTCCACCGTTGCCTGATAGATATATTTCTTACAGAAAGCATCCACTTCTTCGGTATAGAAGGGGCTGGGAGAAAAAGTTCCCATACCGCCGGTGTTCAGACCCTGATCACCGTCCTTCGCACGCTTATGATCCTGTGCGGAAGTCATGATGCGGATCGTCTTGCCGTCTACAAAAGAAAGTACGCTGACTTCTCTGCCGGTCATGAACTCTTCAATGACCATACGGTTGCCGGCAGAACCGAATTTCTTATCCAGCATGATCTCATCCACGCCTGCCAGAGCTTCCTCCAAAGTATTGCAGATCAGTACACCCTTGCCGAGTGCCAGACCATCCGCTTTCAAAACGATCGGGAAATTTGCCTTTTCCTTCAGATAAGCAATGGCATCCTCTGCATTGTCAAAATTCTCATAAGCCGCGGTGGGAATGTTATATTTCTTCATCAGATCCTTGGAGAAAGCCTTGCTGCCTTCCAGGATCGCGGCATTCTTACGGGGTCCGAAAGCACGTAAGCCCTCAGCCTCCAGCGCATCTACCAGTCCGCCTACCAGGGGATCATCCATGCCTACGATGGTCAGGTCAATTGCCTGTTCCTTTGCAAAAGCAACGATCTTGTCAAATTCCATTGCCCCGATAGGGACACACTCTGCGATCTGACCGATTCCGGCATTGCCCGGAGCACAATAGATTTTCTCTACTTTAGGACTCTTTGCCACACAGGTTGCAATGGCATGCTCTCTGCCGCCACCGCCTACGATCAATACTTTCATACCCATTTTTATGCCTCTCCTATTTTGTATGCTTTACTTTTCCGTCCACGACACAGATGCGTCCGTTGGCAATATCATCTACCGCCTGCGGCAGAAGCAGCCACTCCGCCTGCTCCATGACACGTCTCTGCAGGATCTCCGGAGTATCATCATCCTCTACTGCCACTGCTTTCTGTGCAATGATGGGACCTTCGTCCATGCCTTCATTGACGAAATGTACCGTGGCTCCGGTGACTTTTACGCCGCGTTCCAGTGCCTTCTCATGTACATGCAGGCCGTAGTAACCCACACCGCAAAAAGAAGGGATCAGGGACGGGTGAATATTGATGATCCGGTTGCTGTATTCATGTACCATTGCTTCCGGGATCTTCACAAGAAAACCTGCCAGCACGATCAGATCCGGTGTAAATTCCTTCACTTTTGCAAGCAATGCGTCATTGAAGATCTCTCTGTTCTCATAATCCTTCGGAGACACGCTGATTGCGGGGATTCCTGCATTGCGCGCTCTGTCCAGACTCTTTACCGTCTTGTTATTGCTGATCACGGCCACGATTTCGGCGTTGGTGATCTTCCCTGCCGCAATGGCATCAATGATCGCCTGTAAATTCGTGCCGCCTCCGGAAGTCAGTACTACGACTCTTAACATACGGTCACACCCTTTTCACCGGCTTCACAGGTACCTACCACATAAGCGGTCTCACCTGCTGCCTTCAGTGCTTCCAGAGTCTTATCCACATCTGCGGGATCCAGAGCCAGTACCATGCCCAGGCCCATGTTGTAAGTATTGTACATCATCTCATCTGCGATATTGCCCTTCTTCTGCATCAGCTTGAAGATTGCGGGTACTTCGTAGCTGTCCTTCTTCACAACCGCACGGATGCCGTCGGGCAGCATTCTGGGAATATTCTCATAGAAACCGCCGCCGGTGATATGGCTGCAGCCCTTTACCTTCACGCCTGCATTCTTTACAGACTTCATTGCCTTGACATAGATTCTGGTAGGTGCAAGCAATGCCTCTCCCAAAGTCTTACCCAGTTCGTCATAATAGGTATCCAGGCTTTCTTTTGTCATATCAAATACTTTTCTTACCAGAGAGAATCCGTTGGAATGTACACCGGAGGAAGCGATTCCCACCAGTACATCGCCGGGTTTGATATTCTCGCCGGTGATCAGATCTTTACGTTCTACCACGCCTACGGCAAATCCTGCCAGATCGTACTCATCCTCAGGCATAAGACCGGGATGTTCCGCAGTCTCACCGCCTACCAGTGCAGCGTCAGACTGCTTACAGCCTTCTGCCACACCCTTTACGATCGTAGCGATCTTCTCGGGGATGTTGCGTCCGCATGCGATATAATCCAGGAAAAATAAAGGCTCGCCGCCCGCACATGCCACGTCGTTCACGCACATGGCTACGCAGTCGATGCCGATGGTATCATGCTTGTCCATTAAAAATGCCAGCTTCAGTTTCGTACCTACGCCATCGGTTCCGGATAAAAGCACGGGATCCTCCATGTCTTTGATGGCACTTAAAGAAAATGCTCCGGAGAAACCGCCGATACCGCCCATTACCTCGGGACGCATGGTCTCCTTCACGTACTTCTTCATCAGTTCTACAGACTTGTAGCCTGCTTCGATGTCTACTCCAGCTTTCTTGTAATCCATTTTCTCCTCATTTCCGCCGTGGGGGCTCTTTCGTTTTATTCTGATAAATCCTCTTGGGATCTTTATCTTACTTTTTCATGCCGTCCAGGTAAGCTTTATAACCGATCTCCTGCAGTTTTGCATCCTTGGCTTCTACCTGTTCTTTTAATTTTGCACTGTATGCTTTTAACTTTCCGAGAAGTTCTGCGTCTGAAGTTGCCAGGATCTTGGCTGCCAGAAGTCCTGCATTGGCACCGCCGTTGATCGCTACGGTAGCAACAGGAATGCCGGAGGGCATCTGTACGATGGAATACAGAGAATCTCTGCCTCCCAGGGAAGTGGTGTGCATCGGGATACCGATGACGGGCATGGGGAAAATAGCGGCACACATACCGGGCAGATGAGCTGCCATGCCGGCTCCGGCGATGATCGCCTTGAAGCCTTTTTCCTCCGCACTCTTTGCATACTCAAAAAATACATCCGGCTCTCTGTGAGCGCTGATCACGGTCATCTCATAAGGGATGCCCAATTCTTCCAGAATGTCTGCGGCTTTCGCCATCACAGGCATATCGGAATCACTACCCATTACAATGCCAACCTTAGGGCAATTCTCTGTATTTGCCATAATGTCCTCCTCATGTATCGACTTCTCTCGATAATTTACTTATGTAACTATCCGGAACTACTGACAGTTCCGAATAGTTCTAGTGTACTAAAATCTGCCCGATGTTGCAACGGTTTTATAAAATCTTATAAAACTATTCCACCCCACATCGCAAAAGCACCGCTTCAAGCCTCACGCACCGAACGGCTCATTCAGTTCTTCCGTCCCGAGCAGCACAAATCTTCCGTCCCTGATGATCGCGATCCGCTCTCCGTCCGCTTTTACTGCGGAAAGCTCTGCCAGTTCATCATAAGGAATGGTGATGTCCGTGTGGCAGTTAAAATATGCCTTCGCCGAATTGACATTACGAAGCTTTGCCACTTCATTTTCCCTGGCAACGATCTCTTTGCCGTCCGGATTATAGACTTTCACGTCTTCCGCATGGGAATAACAGGTATCTCCCACGGCAAAATGGGGTCCCATTTTCTCCGCGATCAGGATCGGCATCTT
>JBNMHS010000093.1:0-9689 GCA_050872885.1 Acetatifactor sp. | reverse complement strand
GTATTCACCCTGCTTGGTACCTACCATGTAGTTATCGAAGGTTGCATAATAGGTAACTGCATCGGAGTTCATGATCAGACTGTCATAAGCGATAACGGGAATATCTTTTTCCTTAGCCTGCTCCAGAACGGTTCCGAGGGAATCACCGTCGATGGATGCGATAACTAACATCTGGCATCCGGAGTTGATCATATTCTCGATCTGGGATACCTGGGTGGGAATATCGTTTGATGCATACTGCAGATCTACATCGTAGCCGGCTTCCTTCAGCTGTGCTTCCATGTTGGTACCATCCTGGTTCCATCTCTGCAGATCCTTGGTAGGCATTGCTACACCGATCTTACCGCCGCCTGTAGCACCGTCTGTGGTGGTTGCAGCTGCCTCAGTCTTGTTGTCTGTTGTTGCCGGTGTGGTAGCCTGCTGTCCCCCATTAGATCCACATCCTGCAAGCATTGTAACAGCCATGGCTGCTACCAGAAGTGAGCTTAATAATTTCTTCCTCATAAAAAGTAACCTCCCTTTATTTGGTTTGTTTTTGTTGCTAAATAGAGAATACCACAGATCCTATAGCATGATTTTACGACCTTCTGCACTTTTCCGTCCTCTCTCCGGACAAAATTAAGGCTGTGCTAGCAATATCTTGTCTGCCGGCACAGCCTTGTCACCAAATTTTTCCTATTGTGTTTTTGAATCTGTCTCTTTTTCACATTTTAAATGAATTCCAATATTATTGGGGCATTTCCGAAGGAATGTTCAGATATACATCTTCCTTCAGATGGAATCCGCTTCCGATGATCACATCATCAATATTGTTTTTATCCACGCTGATCGGTTCCAGACCTATGTAAGGGACTTCATATTTTCCATTCTCTATGGTTACGGTATCTCCTTCCGGCAACGCCTCCCCCTTCGCCAGAAGCACAGCACACTCCGCTGCCTTTTGTGCCAGTTTTTCCACCGGCTTATAGACCGTCATGACCTGTGTACCTTCGACGATACGCTGGCACGCCTCCAGATCGGCATCCTGACCGACTACCATGATCTCTCCCGCCAGTCTCTTTTCTTTCAGTGCATGTACGACTTTGCTTGCCAGATCATCATTGCCGCACATAATGGCATCCGCTTCCGAGACAATATCCATATGATCATAGATATATGTCCCCGCCAGTTCTGCTTTCCAGCCATCCGCATGCATGGAGTCCAGGATCGTCACCTGATGATCCTCCATCACCTTACGAAAGCCTTTCTCCACCATGGCAACATTACTGTCCACCGCGGATCCACCCAGCATGAGTACATTTCCACCGGCCAGACCATTCTCCACCAGTGCCTCTCCCATCATGGTGCCTACTCTTTCGTTGTCAAACGTGATATACAGATCAACATCCGTATTCTGTAATAATCTGTCATACGCAATGATCTTAATGCCGGCATCTTTTGCTCTCTGTACTTCCTCTGTCAGTCCCTTGGAATCAATGCATATCACAACGATCACATCCATTCCTTTATCAATGAAGTAGTTGATCTGCTTTTTCTGCTGCTCCAGATCACCGTTTGCATTCTGGACATTCACTTCCGCTCCCAGTTCTTTTGCCGTTGAGACGAAAATATCACGATCTCTCTGCCATCTTTCAATGACAAAGGAATCAAAGCTCATGCCGATCTGAATCTTATCATTTTCCACAACTTCTCCCTGATTTTTCCCGGTTTCCAGATTTCCGCAGGCACAAAGCAATAGCGTCATCACCAGAAGCCACGCAACACATATCCATCTCTTTTTCTTATACACTGCCCTGTTCCTGTCCCTTTCCCCGGTTTTCCTTGTACTCTGTCGGTGTCACGCCCACATTCTTCTTAAAACTGCGGCTGAAATAGTTGGGATCCGAATATCCGGTTCTGGCACAGATTTCCTTCATGGAGCACTCTGTCGTCTGCAGCAGTTCCTTTGCCTTGTCCATTCTTAAATTGGTCAGGTATTCGATAAAGTTTTCTCCGGTAGTTTCTTTGAATAATTTGCTGAAATAATACGGGCTGATATTCACCTCTCTGGATACATCATCCAGAGAAATATCTTTGTGATAGTTATTCTTAATATAATTTTTCGCCGTCTCAATAATGCTGCCCGACTTTTCTTCCCTTTTATTCAGAACGTTCCTGCAGGCTTCCTTCACTTTTTCCAAAAACCATGTTTTCATAGCCGCCGGTTCCCCCATCTCCATCACCTGCGGCAGGTACTCCGCACGGGAATTCAGCTGATAGATCATACCGCCTTTTTCATAGGCAATGTGCTCTGACCACAGGGCAAATTCCAGCACCTTAAGTCTCATGTTCATCAGATCGGAACCGCTCTCCACCATCCAGTCAAAAAATGCCGATGCGGTTGCGGAAGCATTGTCAATGTCACCATCCTCGACTTCCGCAAAAAGCTTTTTCTCCAGTTTTACCGGATAATTTCCACCGTATTCGCATTTGATCGGCAGGTCATCCACATGTGCCACGCTGCCGGTGGTCGCCACCAGTGCATTCAATGCCTCTGTATAAGACTCCGAAGCCATCAGGAAATCCTTCGGTTCTCCGATACCGATACGGAAGCTGATATCCGTTCTCTTACGCAGATATCTGATCAGTTCTCTGGCCTTTTCAATGAGCTCGATACGCTCATTATAGTCCATCATATCCTTCTCATAAGGTACCAGCACTGCCAGTTTGTTTGCCATGACGGTACCCACGATACAGTCAAAATTTTCTTTCAGACAGTCCCTGACCTCCTGATAATGCTTCTGCATTCTGACGCTGCTTCCCACCGCATTTGTCATGTGGTTTCCCTGCTGCTCATCTCCGCATACCACAGCGATCATGTAGGCATATTGCTGCGTGATTCCTAAGATTGAACGGTAATTCTCAATATCCTCGCGGAAATGCTCCTGTAATAAAATATTGTGGATCAGACCGCTCTCAATAATAGGTACGACTGTCTCCAGTTTTTCCTTGATCAGCAATTCATTTTTCCGCTTCAGTCGTTCTGCGTCGATCCGCTCCATTGCTTTCTGCAATGCCGCAATGATCCGGGTCTTCTCCATCGGCTTGGTAATGTACTCCATGACCCCCAGTTTGATTGCCTCTTTCGCATAATCAAATTTATCATAGGCTGACATTACGATAAATACCGTATGATTATTGTTTCTCCGGATCTCCTTCATGGCATCGATGCCGTTGATCCCCGGCATCTGAATATCCATGACCGCAATGTCCGGGCGGAAACTCTCTGCCAGTTCAATTACGCTTCTGCCGGTCTTGGCATACTGCACCTCACAGGTATCCTTGAATTCTTTTTCGATGATGAATTTCAGGGAATCGATCACGATTCCTTCGTCATCCGCCAGCATGATCTTATACATCCGTCTTTTCCCTCTCTTTTACCGGAAGATACAGGATCACTTCCGTCCCCTGATCTTTCCCGTCACTTAAAATCGTCATTACATCTTCGTTTTGCGTGAAAAGTTTTAATCTTGCGATAATATTCCCCATTGCAATACCATTGGAACCGCCGCCTGACTGCTCTTCGTGATAATTGCCGCCAAGTACTTTTTCTATCGTATCCCGATCCATTCCGATGCCGTTATCCCGGATACTGATTCCCAGCGTATCCGCATCCACATGATATACCTTCAGCCGGATCTTTCCTTCTCCGTTCATCTCTCTGATGCCGTGATTTACAGAATTCTCCACGATCGGCTGCAAGATCATACTTGGCATGCTGCTGTCAAGCAAGTCCTGCGCAATCTCTTTTTCATAATGAATATCCCCGGAAAAGCGAACATTCAGAATATAAATGTAATGATCCACCAGTTCCAGCTCTTCTCTGACCGTTACGATGTCATTACTCTTTTTCACATTATAGCGGAAAAATTCCGCCACGTTCTGCACATATTCATAGGTACGGTCGGCGCCTTCCATCATGGCCAGCTGTGCCCCCGCATTTAACGTATTAAATAAGAAGTGGGGATTGATCTGCGCCTGCAGATACTTTAACTGGGCATCCTTTAAGTGTGCCTCCATCAAAAGCTCTTTTTCCATTAAAGAGCGCCGGATCTCCATGCTCTCACGCAGACTTTCCAGATACTGTCTGATGCTGATAAGCATCTGGTTAAATGCTCCCGTTACCACGCCGATCTCGTCCTCTGACTGCACCTTAAGCAGTTCGGTATCAAAGTTGCCGCCCGCTACTTCGTCAGCAGTTACCGCCAGATCTTTTAATGGACTGATGATCTCTCCGGTAAGCTTTACTACCATAAATACGCTGACCACAATGACGATGGATAATGCAATCACGCTGGCCATTTCAAAATTACGGAAAGCAGCCGACAGACGGCTGTAGTTCTCGGAGTTACTGCGGAACTGCTCATTGTTCAGACTGTAAATATAGGTATTGATATATTCATACATCTGTGTTGCGTTCTCGTACCGAACGCGGTATTTCTCTACATTTCTGCCGCGCTTTGCTTCGATGGTCTGGCTTACGAGATCGAGATATTCTTCCGACATATGCCGGATACTGCGTTCCATTCTCTGGAAAGTCGCGCCGGTCACTTCATCGCTCATATCCTGCACCAGTTGGGAATACGTCTGCTCGTTCCGGTAAAATTCCTCCAGGGAATCACTGGTCTTAGAATTCAGATAATCCGTCATACTGTCCTGCACCGCCGTCAGTGCATCAGATACCTCATTCAGCCGCAGGTTCCCCTGATAGACTTTATCGATCTCCGAAGACATGTTGTTGATTCCCAGTAGCAATATCACCGTCACTGCAAATACTACCAGATTCGCCAATATAAAAATGCTGCTCATCTTCGCCTGAAGAGACAGCTGTCGAAATTTTTTCCTCATACGTACCTCACTCTGTCACTTCCTGCGCTTCTAAATATTCGCCCACGTTATTCTGATCAATAATTGTAACATCCGCCGTAAAATACTGGCTGGTATAGCCATAACGATAGTACTCCTGCAAAGCGTCCACGCAGAAAGCTCCCATCTGCTCCGTGTCTATCGAGATCGTTGCATTGACTACATTTCGTTCGATTGCTTTGAGTATCGTATCGGTATCATAATACCCTAAAATCGCAACCTCGCCCACGCAGTTGTAATCTACTACTGCCTGGTAGACACAGGTGGTGCTCAGTTCGTTCAGGCAGATAATGATATCCGGCAGCTTTTCATTCATAAAAATATCCCGGATGGACTCCTCCACGGAAAAAGTATTCGTATCGTCCACCGTAATTAAGGAAAGTTCTATCTCCGGTCCCCGGATCTTCTCCTGTTCCAGTGCGTCCTGAATCCCGGAGCAGACGATATTTTGTGCCGAGTTCAGTGCATGGGCATTCACCAGTACCGCTACCGTCATCGGTGTGGTACTCTCACTGACAGAAGCCAGTTTCAATACCTGACGTCCGTATTCTCTGCCCAGATTATAACTTCCTACACCGACAAAACTGCAACGCGCACTGTGCGTATTATCTCCGTACAGCGTCACCACAGGAATGCCCCGTTCTACCGCTTCATCGATCATCTGTGACATCTCGTCACTTTCATCCGATTCCACAAAAATACCATCCACACCGGAGGACATAGCGATCCGCATAAGATCTGCTCTGGAATACTCCTGTGACAGATGCTCTCCCAACAGATCCACGTATACATTCTCTTCCTGTCCGCGTTCAAAAGCACCGCGATATACGGACTGCCAGAAATCCGATTTGCGGTCTTCCGTGATCATCACATAATACCGGTCATATTTTTCTCTGTCTGTTACTTTATGAAATCCCCGCACATAGGAACGAAAAATTACTGTGCATATCGAAATGACTATGATAGCGAAAGCCATAAACCCGATGACGATCCATTGTCCTTTATTACGACCTGCTCTGTCAGTAGTACGGCTCATGTTTACCCTCTCCCTCGCAGGAATCCGATTGCAGACTCCGCCTAATATAGATAACCATACCATAATAACGTGCCTTTTTCCATAAGACCGCAAAAAAGTCCTCTTATTTTGACAAAAATGCACTAAAAAATGCTACTTGCCATAGTTATCCACATTTTCCATGCATATAAATATTGATGATTTGTCCATAAAAAATACGGAAAGGCACCTATCCCTTCCGTATTCTTACAATGTACCTTACGCCGCATAGCGCACTTTACAATCTTCCGTATAATTTTGCCATTTTATAAATCTTTTTCGCCAGCTTCGGGTCCAATGCATCCTTATCCATACGCCATTTCCAGTTACATCCCAGTGTAGACGGTGTATTGATCCTGGCACTGCTGTCCAGTTCCAGATAATCCTGCATGGGAATGATCGCCGTATCCGCACAGCTGGACAATGCTGCCCGGATCATTTCGAAGCAAAGCTTCTTCTCATTTTTATGACCCAGATATTTCTTCGCGAACTTCAAATCTTTCTCCGGCATATTTTTGATAAATCCCACCGTGGTATCATTATCATGTGTTCCTGTATACACTACACAATTTTTATCATAGTTATGCGGCAGATATTCGCTGTCATTCCATGCATCGAATGCAAACTGCAGGATCTTCATGCCGGGGTATCCGGTCTTCTTCACCAGACGGATCACGCTCGGTGTCAGGAAACCCAGATCTTCGGCAATGACTTTCTTTTTGCCCAGTGTTTTCTTCATCACGTCAAACAACTCGTATCCCGGGCCCTTTTCCCAGTGTCCGTTCTCTGCCGTAGGATCCCCGTAAGGGACAAACCAGTATTCATCAAATCCACGGAAATGGTCGATACGAAGCACATCATATAACTGATAGCAATAAGCGATCCGTTTCATCCACCACTCATATCCGGTCTTCTTATGATATTTCCAGTCGTAAAGCGGATTTCCCCACAGCTGTCCGGTCTCGGAGAAACAATCGGGCGGACATCCTGCCACGCCGACGGGACGGCCTTCCTTATCAAGCTGGAACAGCTTGGGATTCGCCCAGGTGTCCGCACTGTCGAAAGCCACATAAATGGGAATATCTCCAACGATCTCAATGCCCTTTTTATTGGCATAGGATTTCAGTTCTTTCCACTGTTTGGCAAAAAGATACTGCTGGAACTGATAAAATGCGATCTCCTCCGCAAGCTTTTTACGATATTTGCGAAGTGCCGCTGCCTTGCGCAGACGGATATCCTCATCCCACTCCATAAAGCAGACACCGGAAAAAGCGTTTTTCACTGCCATATACAGGGCATAATCGTCCAGCCAGTAAGCATTCTCCGTAAGGAATTGCTGATACTCTTCTGTCTCGGTCAGGCCGGCTTTTCTCGCATTTTCAAAGGCAATTTTCAAAACCTTGAAACGGGACAGATAGATTTTTTCATAATCAATGTAATGTTCATTGTCACCAAAATCAAAGCTGTCACAGACCTCTGCTGTCAGATATCCTTCCTCGATCAAAAGCTCAAGATCAATATAATAAGGATTTCCCGCAAACGTGGAAAAAGACTGATAAGGAGAATCTCCGTATCCGGTAGGTCCTAACGGTAAGATCTGCCAGAGTCTGTTGCCGGATTTTTCAAGAAAATCCACAAAACGATAGCTTTCTTTGCCAAAGGTTCCGATACCGTAAGCCGACGGGATACTCGATATCGGCATTAAAATTCCCTGTTTTCTTGCATTTGCTTTCATTGCTTTTGTATTCCTTCCGTTCTCTCTTTTACTGTATCAGGTATACAAAGTACCCCGCATACGCCAGAAGCATCGCGATTCCGGCAGGTCTTCCCAGTTCCTTTTTCCTTGCCACGCACACAAACAGTAAAATCATGGTTCCGATTGCCACCAGAGAATCCACCAGGAAGTCTCTGCTGTATGCAACCGGCGTGATCAGTGCGGTCGTACCTACTACAAACAGAATATTGAAAATATTGCTGCCGACGATATTTCCTACCGCAATATCAGCCTTGCCCTTGATGGCGGCAGTCACGCTGGTCACCAGTTCCGGAAGGGATGTGCCGAATGCAACGATCGTCAGGCCGATCAGGCGCTCACTCATGCCGAACATCTTTGCAAGTGCTGTTGCAGCATCTACGGAAATATCACTTCCCCAGACGATCATAACAATGCCGACCACAATCATGAGGATCATTTTCCATACCGGCTCAGACTTGTCCACCTCCGGCATATCTTCCAGCGGAACACCGTGTTTGGTCAGCCAGTACAGATAAGCCAGATACAGGATCATGCAGGCCCACAGGATCACGCCCTCGAAGCGGTTGATTGTCTGATCGGCCAGACCCATGCCTGCTAACAGTGCCGTGATCACAATGGTAAACGGGATCTCATAGCGGATCGTGTTTTTCTGTACCGATACTTTACGGATCACTCCGGTCAGTCCCAGGATCACCAGTACATTCATAATATTACTTCCCACGACATTTCCGATCGTGATACCGGCGCTCCCTTTGGTCGCTGCGGAGATACTGACTGCCGCTTCCGGAAGAGACGTTCCCATGGCTGCGATCGTAAGACCGATCACGATCAAAGGAATCCCCAGCCTGTCCGCCACAGCGGAAGCTCCTTCCACGAACCAGTCCGCACCCTTCATCAACATGGCAAAGCCGATTGCCAAAAGTACGATTTGAAGTAAAATGTCCATAAACCAAATACATCCTTTCTCATTTTTAATCACTCAAAATGTTTACCGCAAAAGTAAAATCTCCCGATGAAAAAAATAACTATTCAGTCCTCACCATCAGTTCTGAATAGTTACTTACAGTGGAAGCAAGGGGGCTCGAACCCCTGACCTTTCGCGTGTGAGGCGAACGCTCATCCCGGCTGAGCTATGCTTCCATAATAATGCAATTCACATCCGTATGCCATACACAATATTCTCTGTATGTATTCAAATTGTGTAAGTTCCAGGATGATTCCGCTTACTACCTATGCTTATTATAGCACCTGCATTTCGAATTGCAAGTGTAAAACAAATGCGGCCAGTGGGACTTGAACCCACACGGATAAACCACTGGCACCTAAAACCAGCGCGTCTGCCAATTCCGCCATAGCCGCTTATGCCATTCCTGCCGGGATTTTCTCCGCAGTGAACATGCATAATTATACTCTGCATCCCTTTTTCTTGTCAAGCATCCCGGCAGGTCTTTCTATTCTCTTTCTATTCTTTCACCGGTCGTCCCTAATCCGTAATTTTTCCTGCCGATACCGGTTCTCCGATGCGGCTGATCACCTTTTTGTATATCCTGACGAGGAAATAGGTGCTTAGCAACACACTTGCAAGTTCCGCGATTGGGAACGCCCACCAGATCATTGTTACTTCCCCGCTTAAGGATAACAGCTTCGCTACCGGAAGGAGAACGCACATCTGTCTTGCCACAGATACGATCATACTGTACACACCGTTACCGAGTGCCTGGAACACACTTCCCACCACGATACAGAAACCTGCAAAAATAAAACTTAAGGAGATGGTCTCCAATGCAGGCACTCCGATGGCGATCAGACTTTCCTCCGCGTCAAACAGACGCATCAGCTGTGCGGGACAGACATGCATTACGATCAATCCCACGCACATAATACCCACACCGTAAGCCACACTGTGCTTGATGGTCTTGATAACACGATCTTTATGTCCGGCACCGTAGTTATAAGCTATGATCGGTACCATAC
>JBNMHS010000092.1:0-10293 GCA_050872885.1 Acetatifactor sp. | reverse complement strand
GGGTGTGATCGCTACGGCATGGCCCGCGGCACTGCATGTATATTTTGATCTGTTCTCCGGAGCCATTCAGACATATGTATTCTGTATGCTGACGATGACTTATATCTCCAATGCAAGAGGAGATGCATAAAACAACTATACTAAAAAGATTCTGCTAAGAAAAAATCTCAATAATAGGAGGATTTACTATGGATTTCAATGAAAACTTTATCTTAGGTTGCTCTGCAATCGGTGCGGGTCTGGCAGTTATCGCCGGTATCGGACCCGGTGTAGGACAGGGTATCGCAGCAGGACATGCCGCTGCAGCAGTAGGACGTAATCCCGGCGCCAAGTCCGAGATCACTTCTACCATGTTATTGGGACAGGCAGTTGCCGAGACCACCGGTCTGTACGGTCTGTTGATCGCTATGCTGCTGCTGTTCGTAAAGCCCTTACTTCCCTGATTAAACGAAAGGAATGCGGATGAAAATGATACTATTAACAGAAGGCGAGACCATGTCAAGACTGTTTGACCTGGACTGGCAGCTGGTGGCGGATTCCTGCCTGATGATCATTGCCGTCTTCGTATTGTTCCTTGCACTCAGCTATTTCCTGTTCAATCCGGCGAGAAAGTTCCTGAATGATCGTAAAGAGAAGATCAGAGGAGAACTGGAAGAAGCAAAGGACAATCAGGAAAAAGCCGCAGAACTGAAGGAACAGTATGAGGCGAAGCTGAAGGACATCGACAAAGAGGCGGAAGACATCTTAAGTGATGCCAGAAGACGTGCACTCCAGAATGAAGAACGCATCGTCGCACAGGCAAAGGAAGAAGCTGCAAGAATCCTGGAAAGAGCACAGGAAGAAGCCAGACTGGAAAAACAGAAAATGTCCGATGAGATCAAACAGGAGATCGTATCTGTGGCATCTGCTATGGCAGGGAAGCTGGTTGGCGCATCAATCGATACCGCCAGACAGAGCAGCCTGATCGAAGAGACGCTGAAAGAAATGGGTGAGGACACATGGCAAAATTAGTTTCCAAAGTCTATGGAGAAGCCCTTTTCGAAGTGGCGGCAGACCATGGAAATGCGATAGGACTAATGAATGAGACCGCACAGCTTGAGAAAATCCTGGAAGAAAATCCGGAGTTCGACAAGCTGATGAAGCATCCCGGAATCCCCAAACAGGAAAAGCTCTCCATGGTGGAGCAGGTTTTCCGAGGCAGAGTCAGTGATGACCTGACAGAGTTTCTGAAAATCGTGGTGACGAAGGAACGCTATGGCTCATTAAAAGCAATCTTTGCTTATTTTACCGAACTGGTCAGAGAATCCGAGAAAATGGGAACGGCATATGTGGAGACCGCAGTGGAACTGACGGAAGAACAGCGGCAGGCTGTCAGGAACAGATTGCTGCAGACGACTTCCTATCGGTCTTTTGATGTGTATTACCGTGTAGATCCGTCTCTGATTGGCGGAATGGTGATCCGGGTAGGCGACCGGGTAGTGGACAGCAGTATCCGGACCAAACTGGAAGATATGAAGAAACAATTATTAAATATTCAGCTGGGATGACCGGCTGAAAGAAAGGTGCGACAGATCCATGAATTTAAGACCAGAAGAAATAAGTTCCGTCATTAAGGAACAGATCGAAAGATATTCTTCCCAGCTGGATGTCTCCGATGTCGGAACCGTCATCCAGGTAGCGGATGGTATCGCTCGTGTACATGGACTGGAAAATGCCATGCAGGGTGAGCTGTTACAGTTCCCCGGCGATGTATATGGCATGGTGCTGAATCTGGAAGAAGATAATGTCGGTGTCGTATTGTTAGGCAGTGCCAGCAATATCGAAGAGGGCGATATCGTCAAGACCACCGGACGTGTGGTAGAGGTGCCGGTAGGAGATGCGCTGCTCGGACGAGTAGTGAATTCCTTAGGACAGCCGATCGACGGCAAAGGTCCCGTACAGACAGATAAATTCCGTAAGATTGAGCGTGTGGCAAGTGGTGTTATCACTCGTAAGAGCGTAGACACGCCGCTCCAGACAGGTATCAAGGCAATCGACTCCATGGTTCCCATCGGAAGAGGTCAGCGTGAGCTGATCATCGGTGACCGCCAGACCGGTAAGACGGCGATCGCCATCGATACGATCATCAACCAGAAGGGTCAGAACGTAAAATGTATCTATGTAGCTATCGGTCAGAAAGCATCTACCGTAGCGAATATCGTAAAAACACTGGAGGAGTTCGGCGCCATGGCATATACCACTGTTGTGGTATCCACGGCAAGTGACCTGGCTCCCTTACAGTACATTGCTCCTTATTCCGGCTGTGCCATCGGTGAGGAGTGGATGGAGAACGGAGAAGACGTACTGGTAGTATATGATGACTTAAGTAAACATGCTACCGCATACCGTACACTCTCCCTGCTCCTTCGTCGTCCGCCCGGACGTGAAGCATATCCCGGTGACGTATTCTATCTGCATTCCAGACTGTTAGAGCGTGCAGTCCGCATGAGTGACGAATACGGCGGAGGTTCCCTGACGGCACTTCCCATCATCGAGACCCAGGCAGGAGATGTATCCGCATACATTCCTACCAACGTAATTTCCATCACTGACGGACAAATCTATCTGGAGACAGAAATGTTCAACTCCGGTTTCCGTCCCGCAGTAAATGCAGGTCTGTCAGTATCCCGAGTAGGTGGTGCGGCACAGATCAAGGCTATGAAGAAGATCGCAGCGCCGATCCGTACCGAGCTTGCCCAGTACAGAGAGCTTGCTTCCTTCGCACAGTTCGGTTCCGAACTGGATGCGGACACCAAAGAGAAGCTGGCACAGGGCGAACGGATCAAGGAAGTGCTGAAGCAGCCTCAGTACCAGCCCATGCCGGTACAGTATCAGGTTATCATCATCTATGCGGTAACCAAGAGGTTCCTTTTGGATGTGCCTGTAGAGGATATCACCAGATTTGAAAAAGAATTCTTTGATTATCTGGATACCAAGCATCCGGAGATCCCGGCAGCCATCGCTGACGAAAAGGTAATCTCCGATGAGACGGAAAGTAAGCTTGTGAAGGCACTGAATGCTTTCAAAGAAGAGTTTCTGAAATAAGTGTGTCAGCCGTTATGAAACGGCAGAATGAGAGGTAACTATGGCATCAATGCGTGATATCAAGCGCCGTAAGACCAGCATTCAGGGCACACAGCAGATCACCAAGGCCATGAAGCTGGTATCTACGGTAAAGCTTCAGAGAGCCAGAGCAGGTGCAGAACGTTCTCAGACGTATTTTGACTGTATGTATGATACGGTAAATAACATCTTGTCCAGGGTAGGCCATCTGGAGCATAAGTATCTCGTTCCGGGTGCCTCCCCGAAAAAGGCGGTCATTGTCATCACCTCTAACAGAGGCCTGGCAGGCGGTTACAACTCCAATGTGACCAAACTGATCACCGGACAGGAGGAATGGAAGGCAGAAGATGTTGTGATCTATGCCATCGGTAATAAGGGTCGTGAGATTCTGGAGAGAAAGGGCTATACCGTAAAAGAGTCCTATCCGGAAGTTATCGAGGAGCCCGCATATGCCGAGGCGATGCTTCTGTCGGACAAGCTGCTGACATCTTTTGCGGCCGGAGAGATCGGTGAGATTTATCTGGCATATACGCATTTTAAGAACACAGTAAGCCATGAACCGAAGCTGTTAAGGCTTTTGCCGGTGGAATATGATGCAGAGGCGGACGGCTCCACGGAGGGGGCTGATGCACTGATGAACTTTGAACCGGAAGATTCGGAAGCGCTGGATATGATCATACCGAAATATATATCCAGTCTGATCTATGGCGCACTGATGGAAGCGGCAGCCAGTGAGAACGGTGCCCGTATGCAGGCCATGGATAATGCCACCAGCAATGCAGAGGATATGATCAGTGATCTGTCACTGAAGTATAACCGTGCAAGACAGGGAAGCATTACCCAGGAGCTTACAGAGATCATTGCAGGCGCAGAGGCGCTTTAACTATTTGTAACATGCCCGCATAGCGGGCAGGAAAGAGGTAGAAATGGCAGGAGAGAATAAAGGAAGGATCACCCAGGTCATCGGTGCCGTACTGGATGTACGCTTCGATGAGGGCAAACTTCCCGAGATCAATGACGCGATCCGCATCCCTACCAGAGATGGAGGAGAACTGGTAGTGGAAGTCTCCCAGCATTTGGGTGACGACACTGTCAGATGTATTGCCATGGGTACTACCGACGGACTTGTAAGAGGAATGGAGGCAATCGCCACCGGATCTCCCATTTCCGTACCGGTAGGAGAGAATACCCTTGGCAGAATATTTAATGTACTGGGTCAGCCGATTGATAACAAGCCGGTGCCGGAAGGGGTATCTTATGAGCCCATCCACCGCGCCGCACCGACTTTCGCAGAGCAGTCTACGGACACGGAGCTGCTGGAGACCGGTATCAAGGTCGTTGACCTGCTCTGCCCTTATCAGAAGGGTGGAAAGATCGGTCTGTTCGGTGGTGCCGGAGTAGGTAAGACCGTACTGATCCAGGAGCTGATCCGTAATATCGCAACCGAGCACGGCGGATATTCCGTATTCACCGGTGTAGGTGAGCGTACCCGTGAGGGTAACGACCTGTACCATGAGATGCAGGAATCCGGCGTACTGGACAAGACCACCATGGTATTCGGACAGATGAACGAGCCCCCCGGAGCGAGAATGAGAGTCGGTCTGACGGGACTGACCATGGCAGAGTACTTCCGTGACAAGGGCGGTAAGGATGTGCTGTTGTTCATCGATAACATTTTCCGTTTCACCCAGGCCGGAAGTGAGGTATCCGCACTGCTTGGACGTATGCCTTCCGCAGTAGGATACCAGCCGACACTGCAGACAGAGATGGGTGCGCTGCAGGAGCGTATCACATCCACCAAGAACGGTTCCATTACTTCCGTACAGGCAGTCTATGTGCCTGCGGATGACCTGACTGACCCGGCACCTGCGACCACGTTCGCACATCTGGATGCCACCACGGTTCTGTCCCGTTCTATCGTAGAATTGGGAATCTATCCCGCAGTAGATCCTCTGGAGTCCACATCCCGTATCCTGGATCCCAGAATCGTAGGTAAGGAGCATTATGAGACTGCCCGCGGTGTACAGGAGATTCTGCAGAGATATAAAGAATTACAGGATATTATCGCTATCCTCGGTATGGATGAATTGTCCGAGGAAGATAAGCTGGTAGTATCCCGTGCGCGTAAGATCCAGCGTTTCCTGTCCCAGCCTTTCTTCGTGGCAGGACAGTTCACCGGTCTGGAAGGAAAATATGTACCCATCAGCGAGACTATCCGCGGATTCCGTGAGATCCTGGACGGTAAGCATGATGATATTCCGGAGAGCTACTTCCTGAATGCCGGAAGCATTGATGATGTACTGGCAAAGGTTCATGCATAGCATGAGAGGGGAGTACAGATATGGCAGATAAAGAATTCACACTTCGTATCATAACCCCGGAAAGAGTATTCTATGAGGGAACTGTGGATATGGTAGAATTCAATACCACGGAAGGACAGATCGGTGTCCTTCCGGGCCACATTCCCCTGACAGTGATCGTAAAGCCGGGTATCCTCCATATCACGGAGAAGGACGGAGAGAAGGAAGCAGCATTGCATTCCGGATTCGCCGAGATCCTTCCCGAAGGAGTTACCATCCTGGCAGAGATCATCGAATGGCCGAATGAGATCGATGAAAACCGTGCGGAGGCAGCATTGCACCGTGCGGAAGAGAGACTGCGAAGCAAGACACCGGAGACGGATATTGCCAGGGCAGAGACAGCATTGCAGAGAGCAATGGCGAGAATTCAGGTGTTGCGATAATGTCGCAGCACCTTTTTCTGTATCCTTGGTACGCTTTTTATGTAAAGATGTTCCGCAATAGATCAGCAGTGGACGGATTGCTTCTCCGTAACGCTTTAGATTCCGCTGCGTATACTATAAAAAAGCACGGGACATTGAACTATGATATCAAGGCCTTTTTTTATGACACTTCCGGGGTATCCCGGACGAATGGATGAAAATGAGATCTTAAATGATCTGGAATATCTGCAGCAGACCTATCCCGGAGAAGTGAGACGCTGCCAGCGCAGAATTGCGGAAATATTGGACAAATATGACTATGAAGGCAGTATGATCTATGATGAGTATCCGGATAGACTGAGCCTGTACAGGATCGCGGACACGATCAGCACCATTTTAGAGCAGGAAGCGGAAAAAGTATCGAAGGATCTGATCCAGGTACTGGTATGTGATGAAATCTATAAGAGAAGACACGGCGGAAGACGAGGGATGATTGCGTTTTTATAAGGATGCGTGATATAATGAGCCTCAAGGAAAACCAAAGACAGGATAAATCATGGAAGAATTGAAAATACTTTTACAGAAAATTTTGAATAAAGATCTGCAGCAAATAATTCTAAGTAACAGTCGTAACCCGGAGAATGTACAGAAAGCTAAAATCCGTCCGGTGTTGATCAAGGATGAATTATTGTTCCAGGAGACGATCTACAAAGGAACGCAGGTGTTTCATGAGAATTATACGGCGGCACAGATGACAGACAGAATCTGTGCGGCATTGCAGGAGCAGTTCCGTCAGGGAGAATTTACCGCAAAAGGGTTGAAGGCTACGGCACTGGTCAGCAAAAAAGGGAAACTGACGTTAAAAGTAAAGAACCGGGGAACTACCGGAGAAAAAGCTTCCGGAGATGCCACAGAGCCTGTTTCGGAACCGGAAGATTTGCAGGCACTTTCCCATAACCGTACCAAACATTATATTTTAGAAGAAGGAAAACCGGTGGATTTTCTGGTTGGGCTGGGCGTGCAGACTCCGGATGGCCGCGTGACGAAGGCAAAGTTTGATAAGTTCCGTCAGATCAATCGTTATCTGGAATTTATTGAAGATGTGATCGGGGAGCTGCCGAAGGATCGTACGATCCGTATTATTGATTTCGGCTGCGGCAAATCCTACCTCACCTTTGCCATGTACTATTATCTGCATGAATTGCAGCATAGAGATATCCGGGTGACGGGACTGGATCTGAAGACAGATGTGATCCGGCACTGTAATGAACTGGCAGAAAAGCTGGGATATGACTGTCTTAAGTTTGAACGCGGAGACATCAGTACCTATGAGGGTACGGATGTAGCTGATATGGTGGTGACCCTGCATGCCTGCGACCTGGCAACGGATTATGCCCTGGATAAAGCGGTAAAATGGGGCGCACGGGTCATTCTGGCTGTGCCGTGTTGCCAGCACGAATTGAACCGCCAGATACAATGTGACGATCTGAAGCCGGTATTGAAATACGGGATCATCAAAGAGCGTATGGCTGCCTTGCTGACCGATGCCCTCCGGGCGGATCTGCTGGAACAGCAGGGATATGAGGCACAGATCCTGGAATTCATCGATATGGAACATACGCCAAAGAATCTGCTGATCCGTGCCGTGAAGAGAAGCGGCATGCGTCCGAAAAGCGGATCCGGAGTCCGGAAAAGCAGCGATATTACAGCGGTGACGGAACTGCTTCATGTAGAGCCGACACTGGAGAAACTCTTAAAGCAGAAATAGAAGGAATAGAATGAAGAAAACCATTATCAGAATTGCCGTATGTGTTGTTGTCTTTCTGGCATCCGCACTGATCATCGGCACGATTATGAATCAGGGACATAATAATATGACCATGGAGATGGCGCCTGCCACGCTCCCCATGATTACTATGGAAAGCGGCGGAGTAGCTTGTAACGAGCTGCACGGCAATACGGTGCAGATGGATGTCGCTTACCAGAAGGACACGATCACTCTGCTCAGAGAGGGCAGACAGGCAGACTTTACGGTAGATACTTTCGGCAGAGATGTTACCGGGATTTCTATGGAATTGCGCAGTATTGACGGGAGTCGTCTGATTGAAAACAGTGAGATCACCGGATGGCAGACGGATGGGAAAAGTTTTTCCGTTGCCCTGACATTAAAAGATCTGATCGAAACAAATACACAATATAGCCTGACACTGATTCTTGAGCTGGAAGGGGAGCAAAAGGTATATTATTATACGACGGTTCTGTGGAATGACGACCTGCATATTGCGGAGATACTGGAATTTGCTTCAGATTTTCACGGGAAATTATATGATAAAGAGGCAGCGAAGGAACTTACCAAGTATCTGGAACCGAATTCCAAACTGACGGATAACGGAACCTTCCATAAGGTGAATATACACAGTAACTTCCAACAGATCACCTGGGGCAGCATGGAACCGGCGCAGGAAGGAGCCGCATCCATTCAGCTGATACAGATCAACGGAAATGTTGCATCGCTGCTGATGAATTTTATTGTTTCTACCGGCGAGGGCAAAAATAAGACATACTACGATGTAGAAGAATACTACAGAATCAGATATACTTCTGAGCGTATGTATCTGTTGGATTATGAGCGCACTATGACACAGATTCCGGATACCGGAAGGATGTATGCCAACGACAAGATTTTGCTGGGTATTACGGATGAAAATGTGGATATGATGGAAAGCGCGGACGGAAATACCGTTGTATTTTCCGACATGGGTCAGTTGCTCAGTTATAATGCAGTGACCAATGGGCTGACAGTCATTTTTTCTTTCTATGACAAGGATAATGCAGATAAACGTACGCTCTATGATCATCACGGAATCAAGATCCTGGATGTGGATGAAGGCGGAAACGTACGATTTGCGGTATACGGTTATATGAACCGCGGAAGGCATGAGGGAGAGACCGGAATCCAGATCAACTGCTACGACAGCTCTCTGAACACGATCGAGGAAGAAGTCTATATCCCTTACACAAAGAGCTATGCTGTATTGAAAAATGAGATGTCACAGCTTTTGTACCGGAACAGACAGCAGCATTTATACTTTTTCCTGGAAAATACGGTCTACGATGTGGATCTGGAGACACGAAGTGTGGAACAGCCGGTAAGTATCAGACAGGATGACAGCCTTCAGGTGTCTGAGAACCATGAGATCATCGTATGGCAGGAAGGTGATGACATCAATCACAGTAACCAGCTGAATGTGCGGAATCTGAATACCGGCGAGCAGACCGTGATCCGTGCGGAGGATGGAGAGGCAATCAGACCGCTGGGATTTATGGGGGAAGATATCATCTATGGAGTGGCAAGAGAAAGTGACATCCGGACAGAGAATTCAGGACAGGTATTTTATCCGATGTACAAAGTCTGTATCAGTAATTCTTCGGGTGCAAATCTGAAGGAATATGCACAGGATGGTATTTATATCATCGGATGCACCATAGAAGGCAATCAGATCACGCTTTCCCGACTGCTTCGGACGGAAAACGGCAGCTATCAGGAGACCCTGGACGATCAGATCATGAATAACCTGGAGGAGGAACCGGGACAGAATAAAGTCGTAACGGCGGATATTGATATTTACGAGAGATATGTCCAGATACAGACAAAATCAACGATCGATACGAAGACGATCAAGGTACTGAACCCCAAAGAGGTCGTATTTGAGGGCGGAAGAGAACTGGAACTGGAAGCAGTCAGCGAAGTCCCAAGATATTATGTATACAATGCTTACGGTGTGCAGGGAATTTATAACGCACCGGGAACGGCAGTAAGGGAGGCTTATGATACCTCCGGTATTGTCACCAATGATCGCGGAATCACTGTATGGCTGAAAGGGAACCGTGTCAGCCGCAACCAGATCATGGCAATCAAGGAGGAAAGTGTTACCGACCAGAAAGACAGCCTGGCAGTGTGCCTCGACAACATCCTGAGGCATGCGGGAATCACCCGAAACACTGAATATGATCTCGCACAGGGTAAGACGGCGATTGAAATCCTGTCAGAGAATATGACCGGTGTGCAGGTGCTTGACTTAAGCGGTTGTAATCTGGATGCGGTATTGTATTACGTCAACCAGGACATCCCGGTACTGGCAATTCTTGAGAACGGAGAAGCGGTACTGGTAACGGGCTTCAATGAATTCAATGTGGTTATTATGGAACCTTCCACCGGAAAGCTGTACAAGAAGGGAATGAATGATGCCACAAGCTGGTTCGCTGAGAATGGGAATCATTTTGTGACGTATATGAAGATAGAAAGTTAAATTGAAAGTTAGTTGGCTGGCAAAGGGAATTGGCTAGCCTGCCGTAGCCCCGGCTGCATATAAGAAACGCTGACATCGTTTCCACTCGGAAACAGAGCGCAGCGGCACGTAAGCGAGGAAAGTACCCTCGCTAAGTGCCGGCGTCTGTTTACGGTCAGC
>JBNMHS010000091.1:0-10364 GCA_050872885.1 Acetatifactor sp. | reverse complement strand
TTCGCAGCAACGGAACCGACTTCGAAACTGTAACTAAGTAGTAACTGCACCTGTGGCAGAAATGCTGCAGGTGCCAAACCAGGTCAAAAGTGACCTAGTTTTCAATGAGCGGTTGACCGATTTTTCGGTTGACATATACAGGTGAGGCATTGAGAAGATTTCAAGTGTCTCTGTAACAAAAATATGTTAAAATATTATGAGAAAAGAAATCGGTTGCGAGTATGGAGAGTATGAATAGCAGGAAATTTTATGCAAAAAAGAGAAGCATTATAGTCAAAATTTGCTTATCCCTGGCAATACTATTTTGCGGTTGTGGGAAGCATGAGGCAGCCTTGACAGGTGACATGGCGACGGATGCGGTATCATTAGAAAGGAATGTGTCAAACAATGGTATGCAGTCAGATGGCACGTTACCGCTAGATGGTACTTTGCCGGGAAATAAGCAGTGGGATAATGGAACAGCAGACAACTTATTAACGGAAGCTGAACCAACAAATAAAACATTATCTATGCAGGACTCAGATGCCGCCCAAGAATACACCATCGTCATGGTAGGCGATGTTCTGTTACACACGCTGGTAGAAGAAAGTTGCAGGCAGGCGGACGGAAACTATGATTACGATTCCCTGTTTGCTAATACCAAAGATAAAATTTCTGCGGCAGATCTTGCACTGGTCAACCAGGAGGTCATCATCGGCGGAGCAAATCTTGGCATTACCGGATACCCAAGTTTCAATGCAGATTTCAGCTTGTGCGATTCTCTGGTAGATGCCGGATTTGATATCATTTGTCATGCGACGAATCATGCCATGGACAAGGGACGAAAAGGTCTGGTAAACTGTGCAAAATATTGGAGAGAGAATTATCCGCAGATCACGGTGTTGGGCATTCATGACACCGCAGATACTTCCACAACTTGCGGCGCAGAGCCAGTGATTATAGAACTACAGGATATGAAAATTGCGGTTCTGAATTATACTTATGGAACGAACGGAATCCCACTTCCGGATGATATGCCGTATGCGGTGGATCTATTGGACGAGGAACAGGTAGCGGCTGATATCCGGAGAGCAGAGGAGTTGGCAGATTTCACGATTGTCTGTCCCCACTGGGGCACGGAATACCGTCTGACACCGGATGCTATACAGGAAAAGTGGACACAGATCTTCGCAGAAAACGGTGCGGATCTGGTACTTGGGACACATCCGCATGTCATAGAACCTATTGAATGGGTGAAGAATGAGGAGAGCGGTCATGAAATACTGGTGTATTATTCGTTGGGTAATTTTGTGAACTGGACTTCCGGTACCGGAGAGGGTGTTGCCAATCGCATGGTAGGCGGTATGGCGGAAGTGACTCTCGCAAAGAAGGAAGACGGCGAAGTGGAGATCACGGACTATGGAGTTGAGCCGCTGGTCAGCCATGTGACTACCGGCCCGGGCGGCGTGACAACTTATTTTCTGCAGGAGTATTCGGAAGCACTGGCGGGGGAGAATGAGATCATCTCTCAGGATTCGGAGTTCTCTTATGGATACTGTATTGACTTGTGTGATTCTGTATGGGGAAACCTCTGGAGAACGGAGTAGGAAGAAAGGCCTGAGATTTACTCAGGCCTTTCAGACTGTAGACAAAGCTCCTTCTTGCGAGGGAGCTTTTCTTATGCTCTAACTACAAAAATGTATATTGAAAAGTATCAAAAAAGTAGTGAAAATGCCGTATTTACAGGACTTTTCGCTACTTTTTTGATATAATAAAAGCAACAAAACAAAGGCGGTATTTCCTATGATGACACAGAATGCAGATAAAAAAATGTTTCTTGTATAATAAAAATACCTAAAAGGCTGAAAAGTTTTCTGCGGAAAACAGAGAATTTTTTTATTTCCTGCAACCGAAAATGCAATATGTTTATCTAATGTATGTGAACACAAAATACCTTGCAAGGCATCCGGTCGGATGAAGAACGGGAGGAACCATGGAGAAACTGGTGAGAAAAGCGAAAAAGGGAGACGCCGAGGCATTCATTACGCTGATGGAACAAAACAGGCAGAGCATGGTCCGGATAGCCTTTGCTTATCTGGGAAACGAAGAGGATGTTGCCGATGCCATGCAGGAGACTATACTGGCAACTTATGAAAAGCTGGACACCTTAAAAAGAGCAGAGTATTTCAGAACCTGGCTGATCCGCATTCTGATCAACCACTGCATAGCAATCCGTCGGGACAGGAGCAGGACGATTCCCATGGAAGAGGCGGGGGATGCATCTTTTTCCTATGATTTCAGTACGGATCTGGAATTCAATGATCTGTTAAAAACGCTTCCGGAGGAAAGCAGGCTGATCTTCCAAATGTATTATGGAGAACAGTTTTCCATAGGAGAAATCGCTAAGATGCTGCATATGAAAGAAAATACGGTGAAAAGCAAGATTCACCGTGGGCGGGAGCAACTGAGAGCACAGATAGATGGAGGAAAGGAGAAAAGTCATGACAAACAGTCCATTGATTGACAGAAAAATAGACGAGGCTTACGGAATCATCAGAGAAAATGCAGAAAAGAAAAAGCAACTACGGTTAAAAAGAAGGTTCGCACGGATAAGTGCTGCGGCAGCAATTGTGATTGTCACTATTGGTTTTTGCGCAGCAAATCCGGTGTTGGCAAAGGAGCTGCCGCTGATCGGTGGTGTGATAGAGCGAGTACAGGCCTTGTTGGGATTTCAGGAGATCCCGGCGGAAGAAATCGTAACGCTGGAACCGACCGAACAAAAGGGAAGCAGCACCGTAGAGAAGGAAGGAATGGTAGTAGGTACCGATGAAGGCGACGGAGGAAAGGGGATGGAAGAAGAGGAAGCGGTGCTGTATCAGGCAGTGGATCAAGGTTATACCTTTACTTTGACGGATTACTATGCGACGAATCAGGCCATTTTCCTGGGGATAAAAATGGAGAGCGAAAATGTTTTCCCGGAAATGTCATCCGACGAAAACGGGAAAAGTGAGATCATGCTTGCGACGCTGGAAGAGTATTCTTTCCGAAGTGGCGATCCGGTGCATGGGGGTCGACCGCTGCAGGGGCAGCTTACGGATGAACATACTTTTCTGGGACTGCTTCGGATCGATTATCAATCGATCCAGACGGGAGACCGGGGATATTATGAAGAGATTCCGGAGGAAATGTCTTTACAGTTGGAGATTTCGTATCTTTTCCTGTATCCAAAGGGGGCTTCCCATAAGACAGTACGTGGAAGCTGGAAGTTTCCGGAACTGTCTGTCTCGCAGAGCGATAAAGGGGTGCAGGTAATAGAGGTCAACGAAACCAATACGGCAGGCTTTGGTCTGGAAAAAATCGAAGTCTCACCGGTAGAGCTTACGGTATATGACAGATATCCGGACGACCATCTGGTTGTGACAGTAGTGTTGGATAAGGACGGAAGAAAACTGGCCTATGCGGGAAACAATACCAGCGAACTGGCCATCAGCGGATATGATATTTCCGAAATCACGGTGTATCTCTGCGATTATGAGGAATATATGGAAATCAAGGGACTGGCGTGGGAGAATCCGACAGCATTCCGTGATACGCTTGAGAAAAATGCTCTTTATGAAAAAAAGATCCCGATAGAAATAGACAAGCCGTAGTACGCCTGTTACAATAAAAGAGTTGTTGACAATACAACAAAGCATGAGGGAGAAAAGAGTACGAATAATAGAAAATTGATGTGGAACAGGATAAGTAAAACTAGTACAGCTTCTGAAAGAGGCTGTACTTTTTTGGATAAAATTAGATTATTATTGTAGCTTTTTTGTCTGCCCTGTTGTATTAGTGGTGAAGGGGGGTGAGAATATGCACAAGAAATCATGGGATGCGGATGATTCCCGGAAAGAAATTTTGCAAAATAAAATTGAAACATATTCTCCGATGGTATATCGCCTTGCGTATGCATTGGTGAAAAGCAGAGTGGATGCGGATGATATTCATCAGGAAGTATTTCTGAGATATCTGAAATATCAGCCACGGTTTGAAAATACGGAACACGAAAAAGCATGGTTTATCAGAGTGACTACAAATCAGTGCAAGAATTGGTGGAAGACAGCTTGGAGAAGGAATATCGTCAGTTGGTCAAAATATGAAGAAGAGGCTTTGGGGTTGGCAGATCCGCAGAATAAGAACGTTAATGTAGAGAGCGGACTGATTGAAGTTGTGAAAACTTTGCCGCAGAAATATCGAGTGGTAATACATTTGTTTTATTATGAGCAAATGTCTGTGGAAGAGATTTCGAATACCCTGGGAATAAAAGCATCTACTGTGCGAACGCATCTGACAAGAGCCAGGAAGAAGTTGAGCGGAATGTTAAAGGAGGAAATCTGATGTTCCAGGAAGAATATAGAAAAGCCTATGACAAAATCAATATAGAACCGGCGAAATTGCAGGAGCTGCTTTCCCGGACGGAACCCCAAAATACGAAAAGAGGAGGAAAATGTATGGGACTGGTTCGCCCTGTGGCAGTTCTGTCATTGTCTCTGTGCTTGTTTTGCATGATGGCATTACCGGTATTGGCGGAGCAAATTCCGACGGTGTATCGGGTGATCAGGCAGTATGCGCCTGCCCTGACGGAATATATTTTACCTGAGAAATTTTGCAGTACCAGTCATGGAATCACCTTACAGGCAGAGGCCATAAACATTACAGGGAATCAGGCGGAGGTTATCCTGTCCTTCAAAGATGCTGAGGAAAGTCAGCAGAATCAGATCGCTGGGAAGGTGGATTTATACGACAGTTATCGAATCTACAATTATGGTGAGGGCAGCGTAATAGGTGGCTGTAGTTTTCTTACGTATGATGAGGTGGAAGATAAGGCATATTTTAAGATAGATGTGATATCGGATTCTCCATTTCATAAAGATAAAGTGAAATTAGCTGTAAACCAGTTGCTGACTCATTGTACAGAAGAAGAGCGTGCAATCGGCCTTGAAAATATGATAAAAGACCCTAAGGAAAAGGAAGTGGAGTACAACGGGGCTGGCGGGAGCATTCAGACCGGGAGCGTGATCCCCTTTTTTGCCGATGGAAAGAATTCGTCCAGCCGTATTGTGAGGGTTATGGATGAAGCAGAGCGGAATGAGAACTTGGTGGAAACATTAACGGTAACCGGTGTCGCTTATGATGAAGGGATACTGCGTGTGCAGCAGTGCCGCGGTAACTTTGCGAAAGCAGACCGGCATATCCGGTTGTATCTGAAGGATGGGGAAGGAAACGAGAGGAGACCTGATTGCTCAGTAGGATGGAAAGAGGAGATTGATGGAGAGGAAGTACTTTTTGATGAATCATGGTTTCTGATCTCAGAGGAAGAACTGAAACAGTATGAATTGTATGAGATGTTCTATATTACAGACGGGAACGTACAAGGTGACTGGGAAGTTACTGTTAATTTAAATGAATAGCGGGAATAGACATCAGGGACGGGAGTAAAATTCTGTCCCTGATATTTTTATGCGCAAATCTGTACCGCGATGTGCTATACTGAATCTGTGTAATGGGGTACGCAAACGAGAAGAGAGAAGGCAAAGGAGGAGTTACGATGAAACAACAGTTGGAACCGTTGTTTACGCCGTGGAAGATCGGTAACTGCGAGATCAAGAACCGTATCGTTCTGACATCCATGGGCGGCACGAACCTGCTGGGATGGATGGAAGTAAACCATTTCGACAAGGATGGTGCGAAGTTTATCCTGGAGGTAGCGAAGAACAATTGCGGTCTGGTGCTTCCGGGCTGTCAGCCGGTGTACAATCCGATGTACGGACAGTGGCTGTACAAGAAGAAAAAGATGTATGAGGATCTGGCAAAGTGGATGCCGGAATTTCACAAGACGGGAGCGAAGCTGTTCGTACAGCTGACGGCGGGATTCGGCCGTTCTTTTACCGTCAGTGAAATGATGGAGACTTTGTATACAAATAAAGCGCTGCGTGTATTGGCGAAGCCTTTTATGGATCTGGACAAAATCACTGCAGCACCCAGTCCGTCCCCGAACCGTTGGTCGGACAAAGTTCCTTCCCGAGAGATGACGGTGGAAGAGATTCAGGAGTTCATTACCGCATTCGGTAAGACGGCAAAGTTATTAAAGGATGCCGGTGTGGACGGCGTAGAGATTCATGCAGTGCATGAAGGCTATCTGCTGGATCAGTTTACTTTGAAATATGTGAATAAGCGTACCGATGCGTACGGTGGTTCTTTTGAAAACAGATATCGTTTTGCGGCAGAGATCGTAAAAGAGATCAAAAAAGTCTGCGGACAGGATTTCCCGGTATCCCTTCGTTACAGTGTGGAGTCTAAGACTAAGGGCTTCCGCGAGGGCGCACTTCCCGGAGAGGAATACACCGAAGCCGGACGCGATATGGTGGAATCCGAAAAGGCAGCAAAATATCTGCAGGATGCCGGTTATGATATGTTGAACTGCGATAACGGAACCTATGATGCCTGGTATTGGGCACATCCGCCGATCTATATGCCGGAGAATTGTAACCTGGAAGAGGTTGCACACATCCGAAAATTTGTGAATATCCCCGTGGTGTGTGCGGGACGTATGGATCCGACGACCGCCGCGGCGGCAGTTGCGGACGGACGGATCGACGGTGCCGGATTCGCCAGACAGTTCCTGGCAGATCAGGAATGGGTGACGAAGCTGATAAATGATCAGGAAGATGATATCCGTCCCTGTATCCTGTGCCACAACGGCTGTTTCAACATGTGTCATTATAAAGGAGTTCCCAACGATCAGGCATTGTCGGATTCCCTGCACCTGGCACGGTGTGCGGTAAATGCGGAGACAATGCAGTGGGAGAAACACAAGATCGTACCGACTACAAACCCGAAAAAAGTACATATCATCGGCGGCGGTATCGGTGGCATGGAGGCTGCCAGAGTGCTGAAGCTGCGTGGCCATGAACCCGTGATCCATGAGCAGACGGATCATCTGGGAGGTACTTTCATTGCGGCCAGTGCGGAGAGCTATAAAGGAAAGCTGCGTGATCTGTTAGCATGGTACCGCAAGCAGATGGCAGATCTGAAGATTGAGATTCATTACAATGAAAAAGTGGAAAATATCGAGCAGTTTGCGGGAAGTCCTGTGATCGTTGCCACCGGTTCCGTACCCAGAGTACTGAAAAAAGTACCGGGTCATGAGAAGATGATCGAAGCCTGTGATTACCTCACCGGAACGCCTGTAGGAGAAAAAGTGGCTGTCATCGGCGGCGGACTTACCGGCTGTGAGATCGCGTATGAGCTGGCATTGCAGGGCAAACAGCCCATCATCGTAGAGATGAAGGATGACCTGATCGCCCAGACCGGTGTCTGCCTGGCAAACAGTTCCTATTTGAGAGAGTGGTTTGCATGGAAGAAGGTGCCGGTATATCTGGAGACGACGTTACAGGAAGTAAAGGACGGCAGCATCGTATGTAAGGATTCAGCCGGAAAAGAGATCACGATTCCCTGTGACAGTGTGATCAGCTCAGCAGGTTATATCCCGAATCCGCTGGCACCGAAGGGCAGCAATGTAAGTCTCGTAGGTGACTGCAACGGTGTGGGTAATCTGAGAACTGTTGTATGGCGTGCTTATGAAGTGGCTATGAAGATATAATGCCGAGAGGGCAGCGCACGAGTTTGTGTCTGCGCGCACTTGACACAAACTCGCTATGCGCAAAGAGCGTGCGCGGAAATGAGGATGAAAACTGTGAATTTAACAAAAGAACAAGAGGAAATCTTTGACGGAAAACAGGGCGATGTCCTGGCAAAAGTCATGCAGACACTGGTACGTTACGGTGAACTGTTCGGCGCAGATAAGATGGTACCCGTGACCAGCAAATACAACCATCTGGTAACCTCTTTCGGACTGAAAGCACTGGCGCCGGTCTATGAGCTGATGAACCAGCTGATCGAATCCGGCAATGTATCGAAACAGAAGTTTTCAGCGGATCCAAGGCCTTTGGATCCGAACGTGCCCAGTTCCTTTTTACAGAATATTGTATTTAAGAACTTCATGTATTCCAAACAGGACGATTATGAGAAGCAGCTGACACAGCTTGGCATCATGGAAAAAGACGCTTATACCTGTACCTGTTATATGGACGAGGTGGGCAATACGCCTGCAATGGGCGAAGTATTGTCCTGGTCGGAGTCTTCGGCGGTCGTCTATGCAAACTCCGTACTGGGCGCAAGATGTAACCGTAATTCCGGCATCATTGACCTCATGGGATCGGTCGTGGGTTATGTGCCGCATTTCGGACTGTTGACAGACGAAGGCAGAAAAGCAACCTGGATCGTAAAGATCGAGACTACGAAGAAGCCGGAAGCACAGTTGCTTGGCTCCGCCATCGGTATGAAAGTTATGGCAGATGTGCCCTATATCGTAGGTCTGGACAAATGGCTGGGCGGTGAGCTGGATGACGCGGCGAAGACCTATCTGAAGGATTTCGGCGCGGCGACTGCTTCCAACGGTGCGGTAGGACTGTATCATGTGGAAAATATCACACCGGAAGCTGTAAAATACGGAAAAGACCTGATCGTGGAAGACGCGAAAGTCTATGTGGTGGACGATGCGGAGCTGGAGAGAGTCTATCAGAGCTATCCCGTCATCTGGAAAAAGAAAGATGCCACACCGAAGCTGTGTTTCATGGGATGTCCTCACATGAGTCTGAACCAGCTGATCGACTGGACACAGAAGATCAGCAAAAGCCTGAAAGAAGCAGGCCGGACAAAGGTATGTATTCCTACTGTATTCACGGCGGCTCCTGCGGTATTGAAAAAATTCGAAGAGACTCCTTACGCTGCAACACTGAAGGAGACAGGTGTCATCACTTCTTATATCTGTCCGCTGATGTATATGAACAATCCGCTCAGTGAGAAGATGCCGGTCATCACTTCCAGCAATAAGCTGCGGACTTATACCAGTGCAAGGTATTACACCGATGCAGAGATCTTAGCGCAGATCACGAAGGGAGGAGCAGACAAATGAAAGAATTTAAAGGCAGAATCGTAGCCCCCGGAACCGTAACGGCGAAAGCATTGGTATCCCACGGTGGACTGAATACCCTGGCATCTTTCCAAAAGGCATTGCAGTTCGGAGATAAAAAGGCAACCTGTGGAGACCAGAATAATCCGGATCTCTATGGTAAGCAGATGGCAGGAAAGGCATTGTGCCTGCCTACGACCATCGGTTCCACCACCGGCGGACTGGTGCTGTACTGTGCCTGCTCCATGAACAGACAGCCGGCATGCATGTTGTTCTCCCAGCCCATTGATTCTCTGGCAGCAGCCGGAGCAATCTTGGCGGATGTATGGCTGGATAACGTGCAGATGCCTGTGATCGACAGCCTGGGAGAAGAGTTTCTTACGTATGTGAAAGATGATATGGATATTACCGTGAAGGAAGACGGAACGGTGGTAGTGGAATAGAGCAGACATAATAGATTAATTGAGGTACTTCCGGTGGAATGCAGATTACCTAAAATTCCGGTGGAAGTACCTTTTATGTATGAATAAATTTTGATGTTTTGGCGGAACTTTACAAAAAATCTCCCCCAATAGATAGGTACTTCATTTCTCGGATAATCGGAAAAGGGATAACTATCACGTTTGTAGGAGATTTTTTCACTGGCTCATTAAATAAACAACGGCTTAACAGCAGAAATCCACTGTTAAGCCGTATCAATTATTTCATCTCGTTGTCTATTTCGTCAGTTCTGCAACGACTTGGTTGATGACCTTGCCGTCAGCCTTGCCCTTCAGCTCGCTCATGACAGCCTTCATGATCTGTCCCTTATTCTTGGTGGCCAGGACATCGGCGAATTTCTCTTCCAGAATAGCTTTCACTTCCTCGGCGGAAAGCATCTTGGGAGCAAACTCGCTCATGATCTCGTAGCGCTTCTTATATTCTTCCAGCAGTTCGGTACGCTCTGCAGGACAGGTGTCGATCTGCTCTTTTACGGACTTGATCTCTTTTAAGATAGCTTCATTGGCCATCTCATCAGGGATATTGTCGCGGCAGCCGTTGTCGATTCCCTTTTTCTTTACAGCGGATACCAATGCGGAGATGGCATCCTTTCTGAATTTATCTTTTGCCTTCATGGCAGCAATCATTGCGTCTTGTAATTCTTTTAATTTCATTACGGTCTCCTCTCTGGAAAAATTCCAAATATTATTATACTCCTTCAAACAAAAACTGAAAAGAGAAAAAAGCTCTTGAGTTTCCGTAGTTTTATCTACAGTCACACATATTTTCATATATTGTCATAAACAACTTTCAAAAAATGCGTAAAATATAAGGAATCCCATTCCTTTTTGATGTAAAATTAAGTCACCACAACAAAACTGTACTAAAC
>JBNMHS010000090.1:0-10395 GCA_050872885.1 Acetatifactor sp. | reverse complement strand
CGCTTTATTGGGAGACCATTGGCATTGTTTTAAACTCGCTGATACATTCAAAAAATGTAAAGTGGTTAAAGTGGGAGAGCCAAAGCCTAAAGCCGAGGAATATGTATGGACAAACAGGGTGCCTGAAGGTGCAGCAACATATATCTCAATGGTTGATTATAAAGAAAAAATTAATATCAAGGAATATTGGAAAAAAATAAGGAATGCTTGTAAAAATAATTTAGTTGAATATAAACATAAAAAAGAGTACATAAATACGTATAAATTTATGTATAACAGGGATTTGCTGTAGGAGATTTAGAATAGAGGATGACTGTTGAATTATGGGAGGTACGAAAATATGGACAGATTTATGGTTAGCACAGAGGAACTTATGGCACTTTTGGGGTGTGGTAGACGTAATGCGGAAAGAATTGGCAGACTGGCGAAGGCAGAGGTGATAATAGGGAATTATCACCGATGGAATCTGGATGTTATACGTGAATTCCTAAGAAAGGAAGCCATGTAGATGACCCGAAAAAAATGTAGAATGCGCTTGACTTAGTATGTTTGGAGCGTTACTATCCCCACACTAAAAAATATATTAGTAGGAGGAACCGGTTATGGGAAAGAGAAAAGATTCTAATGGGAGAGTGCTTCCAGATGGTGTTTCAGAGAGAGCGGATGGCAGATACCTATACCGTTACCAGAAATACGGTAAAACTCATTATATTTATGATCGAGATTTGAATGAGTTGAAGAGAAAAATAGGTGAATTACAGCTTGATGTGGCAAAGGGGATCAATACAGACCTAGCAAGTATGACAATGAACGAATGGTATCCACAATATCTGAAGATTTATAAAGAAGGGAAGATAAAGGAGACCTCAATGGTAAATAAGAGGAACTATTACAAATGGTATGTAGAGCCATATGACTTAGGGCGTATGCCATTAAGGGATATAAACAGACCGTTTGTAATAAATCATTTTCAATGGCTTGCAGACAATAAGAAGCTGTCTCACGGCACATTGAGATCTTTAGCCAGTATGCTATTTAATGCTATGCAAGAGGTTCAGTATAGCGGCGGAGTTATTGTAAATCCTTTTGTGGATATTATGGCAAATGTAAGATCCAGACCGGAAGAAAAGCGTATTGCTCTTTCTGTGGAAGAACAGCAAGCGTTAATCGGCTATCTAAAAGAAGATGGATTTCAAAATGTATATCTACCTATTATAGGAGTTATGCTTGGAACCGCTATGAGAATAGGTGAAGTATTAGCACTTACTTGGGATGATATTGATTTTAAAAATAATGTAATTCACATTTACAAAACACTTAATTATAGGACAAGGGTTGCCGGGAAGGGGCATGAATATTTTATCACAACACCGAAAACGAAAAATGCAAACCGAGATATTCCTATGTCCCCTGATGTTTGTAAGCTATTATCTATGCAACAACAATATCAGAAAGATCTCAGAATACGACAGGACATAGAGATTCCACAGCGAGACGATACGGGGAACCGTATTAGGAATTTTAAGGGATTTGTGTTTACATCAAAGTTAGGATATCCATTCACCCACGAAGGCTTTAAAAAGTCGGTGGAAAGAATTGTAAAAAATTATAATATCGCCGAGAAGAAAGCGGCGGAGAATGAGAAAAGAGATCCAATATATTTACCAGATATTACACCGCATGTGTTCCGACATACAGCGTGCACCCGTCTTGTTGAACAGGGAATACCATATGAGAGATTAAAACTTATCATGGGGCACTCTTCTCTCAAAACAACGATTGATGTATACACCTCCATAAGTAATGACTTGCGGAAAAAAGCACAATTTGACCTTGAGAATATTGTAAGTATATTTTAAAAAATTTATAGTAATTTACCTATTCAATACGACAGAAAAACTTAAAATTCAGAGCAGCAATGGCTTGTAGCCATATGTGTATAAATTAAAAAATATGCTGTCCCATCGGCAATACGGGGAGGAGATTATAAGATATGAAATTAGGAGAAACCAAAAAAATCATCGATGGAGTAGTTTACAGTATTGAGGATGCAAAGCAAATTGCTATCGGAACCAATTTGGCATTTGAAAGTGAGCCCTCAAGCAAAGATTTAGAGTATTATGCTGAAACAAAAGGAGAATTTGTTGCTGAAGCTCTCTATGAAGCATCAAACGGTAAGTATTTTATTTACGGCATGGGTGGAAACTGTAGTGACTATGCAGAAAATTATATAGACGGCAAGGGCGCAGGTTGTGACATTTGGCTTATTGATGAAGAAGAAATTGCCAAGTGGATGGAGAGATATAATCTTGCTGATGACTATGAGAAGTTTTTCAATAAATAACGAATATATGTGAAATATATTTTAAGGATGGGGAGGACACTAATATCTTCCCCATCTTCTTTATGGACAGAGCCAGTATTTCAAAAAGTTAGATATTTTATCCACGAGGATTAGGGAATGAATAGCATATTTTGACACAAGAGACCTGTAAAAACGGGGTTTTTGGGAGAATTTTTAGTGGGCTTTGACCCGTGTTTTGACACAAAAAAGAGTAAAATACGGTACGATAATGGTACGAAACGTTATAAGGAAAGATGGGAAAAAGCCTGTAAATTAAAGAGATGGTGCGATAATGGCTAGCGACGCTATTGGCTTTGCACTGATGCCCTATGTAGCTGAATAAGCTGTAGGTAAATATAATTGCAATTCAGAAGACCAATTATCCGAAAGGGTAGTTGGTCTTTTTGTTATTGAGTGATATAATATAAAAACAAATTCCGGAAGGTCGTATCAAAAGAATGAACTCAGAAAATTATAAATTCACACAAATTACAGATCTGGAGATTCCGGAGCTGCAAATCTATAATGAGCGAAAAGAGGTGCAGCTGCTTCGCTATTACGAGCCGGCACCGGGATTGTTTATTGCGGAAAGCCCGAATGTGATCCTGCGTGCTCTGGCTGCAGGATATGAACCGCTTTCGCTTTTGATGGAACAGCGGGAAGCAGAGTCGGAGAAGGGCAGAGAGATCCTGGAACAGATCACAGGACTTCTGGCAGAGCGATATCGTGATAAAACAGAGAAAATGCCGGTATTTCCGGTATATGTGTCGACCAATGAGGTCCTTTCGCAGATCACCGGATTCAAACTGGCCAGAGGTGTTCTCTGTGCGATGCGGCGGAGAAAACTGCCGAAGATGGAAGACCTGTGCCGGGATGCCAGACGTATTGCGGTCCTGGAAAATGTGGTGAATCCTGCCAATGTAGGTGCTATTTTCCGCTCTGCCGCAGCGCTTGGGATTGATGCGGTACTATTGACCAAAGGGTGCAGCGACCCGTTATATCGGCGTGCGGCGAGAGTCGGCATGGGAACTGTATTTCAGGTGTCTTGGACATTTTTACCGGAGGACGACTGGCCGGATAATACCATGGCAAAATTGCGGGATATGGGATATCGTACCGCGGCTATGGCATTAAAAGAGGACAGCCTGCCGCCGGATGCGGAAGAATTACACCGGATCGAAAAACTGGCGATTATCCTCGGAACAGAAGGAGAAGGACTCGCGGCAGACACCATTGCGGATTGCGATTATACTGTATGTATTCCCATGGCACATGGCGTCGATTCGCTGAATGTAGCGGCGGCAAGTGCGGTGGCTTTTTGGGAATTGTGTAAGATTTAATGAGGAAAGCTGACAAAAAGCACAAATTTGCCAGCAGAATATTGTCTATTCGTCAAAATAATATTGTGGCAGACCACAATATTATTTGTTATAATAGAAGTTGTCGAACGCAAACTTTGAGAGGTGTTCTTTCATGAAAAAACGAATCAGACTGAAAGGCAGGATCCGTACATATATTCAGTTTACTCTGTATCTGGGCCTGTTACTGCTGGCTATCGATGCTGCGGTATTTATGTTGGATTTCCGTGCCGGCCTGCTTACCTTCGGATTTACGATTTTTTATTTTGCAATTACGCTGACCCTGTATTTTTATAATAAACCGATCATTATGAACGAACTGATCAGTTTTGCTACGGAATACGGGCAGATTCAGCGAAAACTGCTGCGGGATCTGGAACTGCCTTATGCACTTCTGGATGATTCCGGCAAAGTGATCTGGACGAACATTGCCTTTGAGAATGTGGTGCATCAGCCGAAAGGCTATAACAAATCCATTACATCTCTGTTTCCCACCATTACCAGGGACAGGCTTCCCGACGATTCCGGTGTGGATGAGGCACAGTATGAGCTGGAGTATGAAGGCAGCGAATATGTGGCAAAATTCCGCAAAATCTCTTTAAAAGAGATGGCGGAGCACAGTGACATGATCGATGCGGAAGGATACAACGGTTATCTGATCGCTGTCTATCTGTTTGATGAGACGGCACTGCATATTGCATTGCAGGAAGTGGATGATCAGAGTCTGACCGTGGGAATGATCTATCTGGACAACTATGAAGAAGCACTGGAGAGTGTCGAGGAAGTCCGCAGATCCCTGCTGATCGCCCTGATTGACCGTAAGGTAAACAAATACATCGCCGCTCTGGACGGTATCAGTAAGAAGCTGGAGAAGGACAAGTATCTGGTGATCATGAGGAAAAAGGCTGTAGCACAGCTGCAGGAGAGCCGGTTTGATCTGCTGGAAGAGGTCAAAACCGTCAATATCGGTAATGAGATGGCGGTGACCATCAGCATCGGTATCGGTCTGGATGGTCTGACCTACGCGCAGAATTATGAATTTGCCCGTACAGCCATTGATCTGGCATTGGGACGCGGCGGCGACCAGGCTGTCATTAAGACTCCGGAAAGCATTACCTACTACGGCGGCAAGAGCCAGCAGGTAGAGAAAAATACCCGTGTTAAGGCGAGGGTAAAGGCTCATGCCCTGCGAGAGATCATCACCGGCAAGGATCGCGTCATTGTCATGGGACACCGGATGCCGGATGTGGACAGTTTCGGTTCTGCGGTAGGTATTTACCGTATAGCACAGACGCTGGGCAGAAAAGCCCATATTGTACTGAATGAGGCTACGACTTCCGTGCAGCCGCTGGTAGAGCTGTTCAAGAATAATCCTGAATATGATGAGGATATGATCATTACCAGCCAGCAGGCCATTGATATGGCGGGCAGTAACACAGTCCTGGTAGTGGTGGATGTCAATAAGCCTTCCATCACAGAGTGTCCGGATCTGCTGCGCTTTTGTAAATCCGTAGTAGTACTGGATCATCACAGGCAGGGTACAGAGACCATCGAGAATGCAACACTGTCCTATGTAGAGCCCTATGCTTCCTCTGCATGTGAAATGGTATCCGAGATCTTACAGTATACGTATGACAATATCAAGATCCGTACCGAAGAAGCGGATTGTATGTATTCCGGTATCATGATCGATACCAATAACTTTATGACCAAGACCGGTGTCCGGACATTCGAGGCGGCTGCATTTCTGCGCAGAAACGGTGCGGATGTGACCCGTGTCAGAAAGCTGTTCCGTGAGGATGCCGCAGAATATAAGGCAAAGGCGGATGCAGTCAGTCAGGCGGAGATCTACAAGCAGTTCTTTGCAATCTCCTTATGTACGGCCGAGGATCTGCCGAGCCCGACCATTATCGGCGCGCAGGCGGCCAATGAACTGCTGAATATTAAGGGAATTAAGGCGAGTTTTGTACTTACCGATTATCAGGGTAAGATCTATGTCAGCGCCAGATCTATTGATGAAGTCAATGTACAGATCATCATGGAGCGTATGGGCGGCGGCGGTCATATGAATACCGCAGCCTGCCAGATGGAAGGCGTAGGGCTGGCAGAGGCTATCGGCGTTTTGAAACAGACCATTGACGCAATGCTGGAATCCGGAGAAATATAAAGATTCCATATCAGATAGAATTATTTGGAAAGGCAGGTTTACAGTATGAAAATTATTTTACTTCAGGATGAAAAGAAGCTGGGAAAAAAGGGAGACATTATCGAAGCCAGCGAAGGATATGCGAGAAATTATATTTTGCCTAAAAAGATCGGCGTAGAGGCGAGCTCCAAGAATCTGAACGATCTGAAACTTCATAAGGCGAATGAGGAGAAAGTGGCACAGGAGAATCTGGATGCTGCAAAAGCACTGGCGGCTGAACTGGAGACAAAACAGGTAGTGGTAAAGATCAAGGCAGGAGAAGGCGGAAAGACCTTCGGCTCTGTGTCCTCCAAGGAAATTGCTGTAGCCTGCAAAGAACAGCATAATATTGAAATTGATAAAAAGAAGATTCAGCTGCCGGAGGCACTGAAGAATTTCGGATCTTACGAAGTGACAGTTAAATTGCATCCGCAGGTGGCCGCAAAGCTGACAGTTAAAGTTACGGAGGCATAGATAAACAAATGCCGGCAATGGATGAAAATGTAATTAAAAGAATAATGCCTCACAGCCTGGAAGCCGAGCAGTCAGTAATCGGATCTATGTTCATTGATGCGGAGGCGATAGCTGCGGCAACAGAACAGATATCCGGCGATGATTTTTACAACAGACAATATGGAATCGTGTTTGACACCATTGTGGAACTGAACAATGAGGGAAAACCGATTGATTTCGTGACACTGCAGGATCGACTGAGGTCAAAAGAGGATGTACCTCCGGAAGTCAGCGGGCTGGATTTCCTGACAAGTCTGATCGCATCGGTTCCGACCTCCGCCAATATCAAATATTATGCAGGTATTGTAGCAGAAAAGGCTACCTTAAGGAGACTGATCCGTACTAATGAAGAGATAGCCAATACCTGTTACAGTGGTAAGGAAAGTCTGGATACGATCCTGGAAAGTACCGAGAGTAAGATTAATGAAGTGGTACAAAAGAAAAATGTAAAGGAATTTGTACCGATCCGTAAAGTAGTTATGAATGCCATGGATAAAATTGAAAAGGCTTCTAAACTGCACGGAACTGTTACGGGTATTGCGACAGGTTTCATAGATCTTGACTACCGTACGGCCGGAATGCAGCCCTCGGATCTGGTGCTGATTGCAGCCCGTCCTTCCATGGGTAAGACAGCATTTGTACTGAATATTGCACAGCATGTAGCTTTTAAGCAGAATCTTCCGGTGGCTATTTTCAGTCTGGAAATGAGTAAGGAACAGCTGATCAATCGTATGTTTTCCCTGGAATCCAGCGTAGATGCCCAAAAGCTTCGTACCGGTCAGCTGAATGACCAGGAATGGGAACGGCTGATCGAGAGCGCCGGTGTAATCGGTAAGTCCAAGCTGATGATCGATGATACTCCCGGCATCAGCATAGCCGAGCTCCGTTCCAAATGCCGTAGGATGAAGCAGGAAAACGGGCTGTCCATGATCATCATTGACTATTTACAGCTGATGTCCGGCAGTGGCGGCAGAAGCAGCGATTCCCGACAGCAGGAGATCTCCGATATCTCAAGATCCCTGAAGGCGGTAGCCAGAGAGCTTTCGGTTCCGGTGCTGGCTCTGTCCCAGCTGAGCCGAGCGGTAGAGCAGAGACCGGATCATCGTCCGATGCTTTCCGATCTGCGTGAGTCCGGAGCTATTGAGCAGGATGCCGACGTGGTAATGTTCATTTACCGAGATGATTATTACAATCATGATTCACCGGATAAAGGAATATCGGAAATCATTATCGCCAAACAGAGAAACGGTCCTATCGGAACGGTACAGCTGGCATGGCTGCCGCAGTATACCAAGTTTGCAAATCTTGCGAACGATCAAAAGAAAGAATTTTAATATTGCTATACAAAAGAGAACAAGTAAGGGAAAAGACCTAATTCCCTGTGTCTGTTCTCTTTTTTATGCTCAGCAGAGCACGCGGTCAAAATCTTGAAATAGTAAAATGCAAAAAGGAGAGAATATGGGAGATTTTTTATTGATTTCAGATGCAGCAAAGCAGGTAAAAGTAGAGAGTCATGTCCTTCGTTATTGGGAAGAGGAATTGCATCTCCCAATCAAAAGAAATGAACTGGGGCACCGCTATTATACTAAGGAGGATGTGGAACGTTTTAAAGAGATTAAGAGTATGAAAGAAAGGGGTTTACAGTTGAAAGCGATTAAAATGATACTGAGAGACGGAAAGCTCGATGTCCTGCCCTCGGAAGAGAACAGTGAGCATAGCGACAAGATAGTGGCGGATACGCCCAATCAGCCGCATATGGCAATAGAAATTGTGGATAACAGTACGCAAAAGCCGGTTGAAGAGAGGATGAGTGACGGGAACGTTAAAGAAATACAGGAGAGCAGGGAAGACAAGGCCAAAAGACTGCAGTGGATCCTACAGCAACTGATCCGCGAGGCTGTGCGCGAGAATAACCGGGAACTGTGCCGGGATATAAAGGAGAGTATGGTAAAAGAACTGGATTACCAGTTTAGAAGCAGAGAGGAACGTGAGGAAGAGAGGGATCGTAAACTGGAGCAGCGCAGTGAGGAATATTATCAGAAGATGGACGAGCTGCTGCGGAAAAAGACAAGAGGGCAGCTGCGGAAGCAGCAGAAAGAAGATACAAAAGCAAAAGAGATCAATGAAACAAAAACAAAGGAAAAAGAAAAAAAGAAAAGGCATTTCATTTTCTGAAATGCCTTTTCCGGTCTGCATTTTGATTAGGAATTAATCCTCTGCGATAGCACCAACAGGGCACTGACCTGCGCAGGAACCGCAGCTAATGCACTTATCTGCATCGATTTCGAACTTTCCGTCACCCATGCTGATAGCGCCAACGGGGCACTGTGCCTCACAAGCTCCACATGCTACACAAGCATCACCAATAACAAATGCCATAATCTTTTCCTCCTATTTTGCGTGTATCAAATCGACATGTTTGATACAAATTTATCAATATCACTATCTGTATTGTAATATAAATGAGGCTTGAATACAAGTCTTATTTCATATTTTTTCTCAATAGTTTCGTTCTGATCAATACTTACTGAACTCCAGAATCTTTTTCGCATTCTGAATCCTGTCCTCTGTGGGAGGCTCTACACCTTCCAGTTTATAGGGGATTCCCAGCTCTTTCCATTTGTATTCGCCTAAGGTGTGATAAGGGAGTACTTCTACCTTCATGACGGTATCCAGAGTATCGATGAATTCTCTTGTCTTCTTCAGATATTCATCGTTGTCAGTAATTCCGGGTACCAGTACATGACGGATCCACATGGGGATACCCTGCTCGGAGAGATATCTTGCGCAGTCCAGAATGTTTTTGTTGGTATGTCCGGTCAGCTTTTTATGCTCTTCGTCGTCGATATGCTTGATATCCAGCATAACAAGATCGGTATATTTCAATAATTCGTTGAACTTGGAGAAGAAAGGTTCTTCTCTGGTAAAAGGCTGTGCAGAAGTATCAAGATTGGTGTTGATGCCTCTTTCGTGAGCCTTGCGGAATAAGTCAATTAGAAAATCAATCTGTAATAAAGCTTCACCGCCGCTGACAGTGATGCCGCCTTCTTTGCCCCAGTAGCTGCGGAAGCGCTCTGCTTTGTCCAGAAGCTCGTCTGCAGTCTGCAGATTGTCGGTATCGGGATTCCAGGTATCTACGTTATGGCAATACTGACAACGCATATTGCATCCTTTGAGGAAGATGAGATAACGGATTCCGGGACCGTCTACTGCTCCGAAGGATTCTAATGAGTGAATTCTGCCTTTGATCATAATCATAATCTCCATTCTCTGCCATGCAGGCAGCTTAGGGGTAGTATTTACAAAAAGGAGCCGGACAATACTGCCCGGCCCCATGTACATCATATTATCTTAGAAACCTGGTTGAGATTAGAGTCTCTTATGGCAGGTTCTTGCGATAACATCATCCTGCTGCTCCTTGGTCAGGCTGATGAACTTAACAGCATAACCGGATACACGGATGGTGAAGTTAGCGTACTCAGGTTTCTCAGGATGAGCCTGTGCGTCTAACAGCTTCTCGGTACCGAATACGTTAACGTTGAGGTGATGAGCACCACGATCGAAGTATCCGTCGAGAACGCCTACCAGAGTATTCTTCTGCTCGTCAAGGTCATGACCAAGAGCGGAAGGAGCCATGGTCTGGGTATTGGAGATACCATCCAGAGCATACTCATAAGGCAGCTTAGCTACAGAGTTCAGGGAAGCAAGCAGACCGCTCTGCTCAGCACCGTAAGAAGGTGAAGCGCCGGGAGCGAAAGGCTTGTAAGCTTCTCTACCGTCAGGCAGAGCACCGGTAGCCTTACCATATACAACGTTAGAAGTAATGGTCAGGATAGAGGTGGTAGGCTCGGAATTTCTGTAGGTCTTGTTCTTCTTGATCTTCTCCATGAAGGTCTTCAGAAGCCATACAGCGAATTCATCAGCTCTGGGATCATCGTTACCGTATTTAGGGAAGTCGCCTTCGGTCTTGAAGTCGATAGCGCAACCCTGATCAT
>JBNMHS010000089.1:0-10590 GCA_050872885.1 Acetatifactor sp. | reverse complement strand
GGATCACAGCTTCCCGTACCCGGAGTGGACACAAAGTTCTTTTCTCAGTGGTTTGCCCAGCAGACAGGCGGTGCGTTCAGTTTCTTCGATGCCATTACGGGCGGTTCTTTCCTGAACATGTCTATTCTGGCATTGAACATCAACCCTTATATTACATCTTCCATTATCATGCAGCTGCTTACAATTGCTATTCCCAAGCTGGAAGAAATGCAGCGTGACGGTGAAGACGGCCGTAAGAAAATGGTTGCCATCACCAGATACGTTACCGTAGCGCTCGCACTGATCCAGTCCACAGCAATGGCAATCGGTTTTGGCAGACAGGGCTACTTGATCGAGTTCAACGCTCTGAATGTAATTACCACGATCACAGCACTTACCGCAGGTAGTGCTTTCCTCATGTGGGTGGGTGAACGAATCACAGAAAAAGGCATCGGAAATGGTATTTCCATCGTACTGGTAATTAACATCATTTCCAGACTGCCTCAGGATCTGAGCAATCTGTTTGAGCAGTTTGTGTTCGGAAAAGCTCCGGCAACCGCAATTCTTGCTGTAGTGATCATCTTTGCAATCATTATTGCAATGGTGGTACTGGTTATCATCTTAAATGATGGCGAACGCAAGATTCCGGTACAGTATGCCAAGAAAATGCAGGGCAGAAAGATGGTCGGCGGACAGACTTCCAACATTCCGTTGAAAGTAAATACTTCCGGCGTTATTCCCATCATTTTTGCACAGTCCATTATGCAGTTCCCTATTATTATCTGTTCCTTTATCGGATATAACGGAACCGGTGTATGGGCAGAGATCCTGAAGGGATTGAATTCCTCTTACTGGTGCAAACCCAGTCAGCCGATTTATTCCCTGGGACTTTTACTTTACATTGTATTGATTGTATTTTTTGCATACTTCTATACATCCATTACATTTAATCCTTTGATGATTGCCGATAATATGAAGAAGCAGGGCGGCTTTATCCCCGGTATCAGACCCGGTAAGCCTACCAGCGATTATCTGAATAAGATTCTGAATTATATCGTATTCATTGGTGCAATCGGTCTGATCATTGTATCTGTGATCCCGTATTTCTTCAACGGTGTGTTCGGTGCAAGCGTATCCTTCGGCGGTACCAGCCTGATCATTATCGTAAGCGTGGTACTGGAGACCATGAAGCAGGTAGAATCTCAGATGCTTGTACGTAACTACAAGGGATTCCTGGAAGATTAGTAGCATAACAGTAACCGGATGGTTTGTAATCATCCGGTTATTTTTATATAGACTTTGTATTGTTGCAAAATCTATTGCAAAAAAGTCGTAGTAAAGTTAAAATATAAATGTTGGGCTGTATTTGTATCTAAGCTATAGAAAGAGCAGTGCCCCAGGTTACAGGGAGACAGGAATGTATAGGATACCCTTGAAAGTGGGCAGGAATGGAGGACAAAATGAAGATTATCATGTTAGGCGCACCCGGCGCAGGTAAAGGTACACAGGCAAAGATGATCGCTGAAAAGTACGGAATCCCTCATGTATCCACAGGAGATATTTTCCGTGCCAATATCAAGAACGGAACCGAGCTTGGTAAGGAAGCAAAGAAATACATGGATCAGGGACAGCTGGTTCCCGATGAACTGACTGTTAAGATCCTTTTGGACAGAGTAGCACAGGATGACTGCAAGAACGGTTATGTACTGGACGGATTCCCCAGAACCATTCCTCAGGCAGAAGTACTGGATAAGGCACTGACCGAGCTGGGAGATGCCATTGATTTTGCAATTGATGTGAATGTTCCCGATGAGAATATCGTAAAGAGAATGTCCGGCAGACGTGCATGTCTGTCCTGTGGCGCAACTTATCACATTGAACACATTCCTCCCAAGAAGGAAGGCATCTGTGACAAGTGTGGACAGGAACTGGTACTGCGTGATGATGACAAGCCTGAGACCGTACTGAACCGACTGAAGGTATATCATGACCAGACCCAGCCCCTGATTGATTTCTATACAAAGAAAAATGTATTAAAGACCGTAGACGGCACCAAGGATATGAAGGAAGTATTTGCGGATATCGTAGCGATCCTTGGCTAAGAAAAGTCCGGATATCTGATCAGCAGCAGTAATGTCCGGAACAGAAAGGTGAATAAAATGGCAGTAACTATCAAATCACAGCGTGAGATCGAGTTGATGAGAGAATCTTGTAAGATTCTGGCTGATGTATTCAGCCAGATGGAGAAGGCGGTACACCCCGGGGTATCTACCATGGATATCAATAACCTGGGTGAAAAATTGATCCGTGCCCACGGCTGCATTCCCAATTTCTTAAATTACAACGGATATCCGGCATCTATCTGTGTATCCGTAAATGATGAAGTCGTACATGGCATTCCTCATAAAGATCATATTCTTCACGAAGGTGATATTGTAAGTCTGGATGCAGGACTGATCTACAAAGGATATCACTCCGATATGGCACGTACTTTCCCGGTAGGGCAGGTAAGTGAGGAGGCGAAGCTTCTGATGGAGAGAACCAAGGAAAGCTTTTTCGCCGGAGTGAAGATGGCAACGGCAGGTAATCATCTGTATGATATTTCCAATGCCATTGACGCTTATATCAAGCCATTTGGCTATGGAATCGTAAGAGATCTGGTAGGACACGGTATCGGCACCAGCTTACATGAGGATCCGCAGATCCCCAATTTCGCACAGCGCAGACGCGGCATTAAGCTGCAGGCAGGTATGACCCTGGCTGTCGAGCCCATGATCAATATGGGAAGAGCAGATGTAGCATGGCTGGATGATGATTGGACGGTAGTAACCGAGGACGGATCCTGGTCTGCACATTATGAGAATACCATCCTGATCACAGACGGTGAGCCGGAGATCCTGACCCTGTACTAGTACAGAATACCGGCAGCCGGGAAAGGTAAGATTGTGATATGTTAGGAGAATTTGCTACTTCAAAGGCCGGACATGATAAGGACAGATTATACATGATCGTCGGTGAAGAGGAAGAATGTGTTTATCTGTGCGATGGAAGGCTGCGTGGTGTGGAACATCCGAAGAAGAAAAAGAAAAAGCATATCCAGATCATACATTCTTCGGCACAGGACACATTGTTACAAAGCATAAAGCAGTACCTTCCGGGGGAGGAGGCCGGGATCAATGCCCGGATCCGGGAGACCCTGGAAGCGTATCTGTGTAATAAGTAATAATAAAAGCAATAAAAGAAGTAAAGAGTAGAAAGCTATGGAGGAAATTTATGTCTAAAAGTGATGTAATCGAAATCGAAGGAACCGTTGTGGAGAAGCTTCCCAACACCATGTTCCGTGTAGAACTGGAGAACGGACACAGAGTGCTGGCTACCATCAGTGGTAAGCTTCGTCAGAACTTTATCCGTATCCTTCCCGGAGATAAGGTAACACTGGAGCTGTCTCCTTACGATCTGAGCAAGGGACGTATCATCTGGAGAGATAAGTAAGCGCGATCTGGAGAGAACAGCTATGGCTAAAAAAATACGAAACTTTGCTGCTATTCTGGCAGTCAGTGCGGTGGTGGGAATCCTGCTTTTAGTACTGGTGTTCCTGCTTCCGGTAGGACCCATGCGCCGGAATGTGGAGAAAAGTGTTGAGAATATGCTCAAGACCGGGGACCAGATCCCGGAAGATGCTTTTTCCCAGTATTTATGGAAAAACAGGGAGACTTATACCGATGCCATTATGGTACAGAATGCCATAGAGAGATTGCCGGATAAAAATGCTTATGAACATGCCATATGGATGTATCACTATGATCTGGAAGAAGATGTGTGGACACCGGAGGATTCCCTGAAAGCCTTTTGTGAATCCCATGAGAATGTAAATAACATGTATCTTCATATTTATGCAAGATACTGGCACGGTTATCTTTTGTATTTAAAACCGTTACTCATGCTTTTTTCCTGGCAGCATGTGGTATGGCTGGAACTGGCGGCACAGGTCGCACTTATGATCTGGGTACTGATCACGGCGGTCCGCAGGAAAAATACAGGTGTTGCGGTAGTGACTCTGGGAAGCTTTCTGTTTATGAAGCCGGTGCTGGTCCTGGTATCTCTGACGATGTCAGTCTGCTGGATCCTGACGCTCCTGGCAGTGGAATATATGCTGCTGCATCATGACAGACTGCATGAAAAGGGATGGTATCCGGAATATTTCCTGATCGTCGGAATTCTTACGTCTTATTTTGATTTCCTGACGTATCCTATCGTCACTTTGGGAATTCCTCTGTGCTGTTACTTCTTATTAGAGAGTGATAAGCTGTGGAACAACATGAAAAAGCTGATCGGCTTCGGCGTAAGCTGGGCCGTCGGTTATGCCGGAATGTGGGCTGCCAAATGGATCATTGCAGATCTGACCCTGCATACCGGTACGATTAAAGATGCTGTCTGGTCCATTATCGGCCGTACCGAGGCAATCGGTGGAAGACCCCGTATGAACGGAGGCTTCTACGTCATCGGACTGAACCTGCAGGAATATCCCGAATATATGAAAATTGCAGTGGGAGTTCTGGCAGTGGCGGCAGTAGGGGCTCTGATTATGACAGTCGTCACAGGAAAATGGAAGCAGGTGTATATGCAGTTACTTCCAACGGTGATCATAGCGGCAATTCCCTTTGCCTGGATCATTGCGGTACAGCATCATTCGGCGCTGCATGCGAGATTTACGTTCCGTATTCTCAGTGTTGCGGCGGCTGCGGTCATCACTTTTATCGTTTTGATCGTAAAACAGACAAAAATAAGCAAAAAAAATTGAAAAACAAGGGAAAAAGCGTAAAAATACGCTTGCAAAGGAAAGACCGTCATGCTATAATGTAAGACGGTCTTTTTTGAAAGGAGGGTTTAACATGAAAGTTAGATCATCAGTAAAACCGATTTGCGAAAAGTGCAAAATCATCAAGAGAAAAGGACGCATCAGAGTAATCTGTGAGAATCCGAAGCACAAACAGAGACAGGGATAATCACCGCTTGATCGTCATTTGATCAGGTATGTGAGTTCTTGTCCGGTTATTATGTGCGGCTGAATTGATAATTATCAATTTTCATAATAGATTTGGATAGAGCTTACGGGAGATTACTTGTTGGTTACACGGTGAAAACCGTGGGAAGATCGGATCGTGTCCGATTGGGTGAGAGCCCCAATCAATTAGTAACTATTGGGCGTACAATTAACAGACCAAAGCGTACGCACACACAACGAAAGTTGTGAGCGCAGAAGTGTTGCGCAAAGCGTAAGAGATTACGCAGGAAAATGGAGGAAACGTAAATGGCTCGTATCGCAGGTGTAGACTTACCTAGAGAAAAACGAATTGAGATCGGTTTGACCTATATCTATGGAATAGGCAGACCTACTGCTGACAAGCTGTTAGCAGAAGCAGGTGTAAATCCTGATACCAGAGTGAGAGATATTACCGATGATGAGGTAAAGAAGATCAGTGAAGCTATCGAAAAGCTTGGCGTTATGGTAGAAGGTGATCTGAGAAGAGAAATCGCTCTGAATATCAAGAGACTTCAGGAAATCGGCTGCTATCGTGGTATTCGTCATCGTAAAGGACTTCCTGTTCGTGGTCAGAAGACTAAGACCAACGCAAGAACTCGTAAGGGGCCTAAGCGCACGGTGGCAAATAAGAAGAAGTAATTGAATCGCAATGTAACTGTGAGAGGGAAGCAAATGTAAGCATCCCCAGGAAATGAGAAAGTAGGTTAGTTTAAAATGGCTAAAAAAGTTGCAAAGAAAGTAACAAAAAAGCGTGTAAGAAAAAACGTTGAACGCGGACAGGCACATATCCAGTCTTCTTTTAACAATACGATCGTAACGTTAACTGATGCTGAAGGTAATGCTCTTAGCTGGGCAAGTGCCGGTGGTCTTGGTTTTAGAGGTTCAAAGAAATCTACTCCATATGCTGCACAGATGGCTGCTGAAACAGCAACAAAGGCTGCTCTTGTTCACGGATTAAAGTCCGTTGACGTATTTGTAAAGGGTCCCGGATCAGGACGTGAAGCAGCAATCAGAGCTCTGTCTGCAAGTGGACTGGATGTCTTAAGCATTTGTGATGTAACTCCTGTACCTCACAATGGATGCCGTCCTCCTAAGCGTCGTCGCGTTTAGTGAGATTTCGTCGCAAGACGAATATGGAAGAATTTGAATAGGTAACATTAGAACAAGTTGGATGAAAGTACCGCTTCGGCGGTACTGTAAACAACCCTCGGAAGTCACTTCCGAAGTATAAAGAAGGGAAATTAAAAAAATGGCAGTAAATCGCGTACCTGTACTGAAAAGATGTAGAGCCCTCGGCCTTGAGCCTTCTTATCTGGGCTATGACAAGAAGTCTAACAGAACCTCTGCAAGAGCAGGCAAAAAGGTATCTGAGTACGGACTTCAGTTAAGAGAAAAGCAGAAAGCTAAGTTCATCTATGGCGTTCTGGAGAAGCCTTTCCGTAACTACTATGAGAAGGCTGATAGAATGAAGGGCATGACCGGTGAAAACCTGATGACCCTGTTAGAGAGCAGACTGGACAACGTAGTGTTCAGAATGGGCTTTGCAAGAACCAGAAGAGAAGCAAGACAGATCGTTGATCACAAGCATGTACTTGTAAACGGTAAGTGTGTAAACATTCCTTCTTACCTGATCAAGGCCGGTGATGTTGTTGAGATCAAAGAGAGCGCTAAGTCCATGCAGAGATACAAGGATATCCTTGAGGTAACTGCTGGAAGATTAGTACCCGAATGGATCGATGCTGATGTTGAGAACTTTAAGGGAACCATCAAGAATCTGCCTACCAGAGAGATGATCGATGTTCCTGTTGATGAGATGCTTATCGTCGAGTTGTACTCCAAGTAAGTTTTATTTAACCCCAATGAACATTTCCTGTGGAATATTATTCCATGGGATATTGTTCGTAAGAACATGATGTCAACATATAAAGTTCGCAAAGGAGGGTATTGGCAGTGTTTGATTTTGAAAGACCTAATATTGAGGTTAGCGAGATTTCAGAAGACAAAAAGTATGGTAAATTCGTAGTAAAACCCCTGGAAAGAGGCTATGGTATTACTCTGGGCAACTCCCTGAGAAGAATCATGCTGTCTTCCCTGCCCGGTGCTGCAGTGAGCCAGATTAAAATTGAAGGTGTTCTGCATGAGTTCAGTTCTATTCCCGGCGTAAAGGAAGATGTATCTGAGATCATCATGAATATCAAGAGCCTTGCAATCAAGAACAACAGCGAGACCAACGAGGCTAAGACTGCATATATCGAGTTTGAAGGCGAAGGCGTTGTAAGAGCTTCTGATATCCAGTGTGATCAGGATATTGAGATTCTGAACCCTGACCTTGTAATCGCAACTCTGAGCGGTAAAGACACCAAGCTTTACATGGAGCTGACTATTACAAGAGGCCGCGGCTACGTAAGTGCCGACAAGAACAAACACGAAGATTTACCAATTGGCGTAATTGCCATTGATTCTATCTATACACCTGTAGAGAGAGTTAACGTTACGGTAGAAAATACCCGTGTAGGTCAGAGTACTGATTACGACAAGCTTACATTGGATGTATACACCAACGGAACCCTGGCTCCCGATGAGGCAGTCAGCCTGGCAGCAAAGGTGCTCAGTGAGCATCTGAATCTGTTCATCGATCTTTCCGAGAATGCCAAGACCGCTGAGGTTATGGTAGAGAAGGAAGATGATGAGAAGGAAAAGGTTCTGGAGATGAGTATTGACGAACTGGAGCTTTCCGTTCGTTCCTACAACTGCTTGAAGAGAGCAGGTATCAATACTGTAGAAGAGTTAACCAATAAAACTTCAGAAGATATGATGAAGGTTCGTAACCTCGGACGTAAATCTTTGGAAGAAGTTCTGGCTAAACTGAAAGAACTGGGACTGCAGCTGAATCCCAGCGATGAAAACTAATTTTTCAGCTGATTAAAACGTTAGATTTCCGCATCCGGTAAGCCCAAAGTGTTCGGATGCGGTTTATCACTAAATGGCTAAAAACAACGCATTCGGTAAGTAAGTCCAAAGTGCATGGCCGGATGTACCATGAATGGAGAAAGGAAAATTATCATGGCAAAGTACAGAAAGCTCGGCAGAACATCTGCACAGAGAAAGGCATTATTAAGAAATCAGGTAACAGCAGTAATCAACAACGGCAAGATCGTTACCACCGAAGCTAAGGCTAAGGAAGTACAGAAGATCGTTGACGGACTGATCGCTCTGGCAGTAAAAGAGAAGGATAACTTCGAAACTGTTAAGGTTACCACCAAGGTTGCCCGCAAGGACAAGGACGGCAAGCGCGTTAAGCAGATCGTTGACAAGGAGACCGGTAAGGTCCTGGCTGAGTCCCATCGCGATAAGGATGGCAAGCTGGTTAAGATCGAGAACGGTGTTACCGTTACCGTATACGACGAAGTTGAGAAGGAGATCAAGAAGGATCTGCCTACCAGATCTCACGCACGTCGTCAGATGTTGAAGGTTCTGAACCCCGTAGTTGAGGTTCCTACCGATGCAGCAGGCAAGAAAAAGAACACCAAGGAAGTTGACCTGGTTGCAAAACTCTTCGATGAGTATGCTCCCAAGTATGCTACCCGTAAGGGCGGTTACACCAGAATCGTTAAGATCGGTCAGCGTAAGGGTGACGCAGCTATGACTGTAGTTCTGGAGTTAGTTTAATCCATAACTTATAAAATAGGCATAAAGAATAGCGCCTTTGGAAATGATTTAGGTCATTCCCGGAGGCGCTTTTTGTTTCGTGTGAAAGCTTTTTACTGCAACGGTATCGGACAGTGACACATGGATGTGTCTAAAGGGGACGCTACTGCCGGCAGACCGCCACTTACTCCACCACTTTTTGAAAATGCTGGTAATCCTTACAGGAGTTCCAGTGACCGCCCCAGGTAAATCCATGTTCCTTAAACAATTTATAGCACAGATCATTTTCATCGATCTTATACGGGAAAGAAGCGCTTCTGTCCGCGTAGGCGGCTGCACTTGCGGGAGATACATTCTCACTGCCATCCTTATTATAAGTGATATATGGATTATAGAGGGGATTGATATCAATTGCCAGTCCCAAAGCGTGCTTTGACAGAGAAGAGGTACCTTCTACCGGACGGTAGTTAAAGCAGGACGTATTGTTATCCTCCATGGAAGCAGTGTCATCCCCGTTGTATTCATCGATTAAAAGCACTTTTTCCAGTTGATATTCATTACAATATAACTCATAAAAGATTTCCGCAAGGTCTTGCGCAATGGCTTTATTGCAGATCAGTTCGCCTTCTGCAGGATTTCCTTCAAAATCATAATGACGGATGTGCAGATATCTTAAATCATCGTAGCTGATTTCGACAGATTTCAACAGGCTTTCAGAAGTGTCTGTGGAGTTATCCACAGTTGCTGGATAAGAAACACCCGTTATGTATCGCTGTAATTTTTCGGATAACGGTTCATAATAGAAGCCTTCCGACAGGGTAATGCGTTGGTCTTCCATAAGTGTTCCGTTCAGGGAAGCACCGGTAAGAACGGATGTCTCTTCCGCGGAAGATTCTTCCTGCAGGATTTCTGTCGGATTGGCGGAAGGACTGTCGACAGAAGGTGACCGGGTGGGAGATGGAGAAGGCTTCGAGGTCTGGTAAGCCAGGGACGGGTTGTCCGATGCATAGTCACCCAGTGTGTATGAGTTATGCTGGGAGATCCGGAGCAGTCCACCGGCGACGACTGTGATAAGCGCCAGAATGACTACCATTTTTATGATTTTGTTACGATCTATCGGGTTCATAGAATTTCTCCTTTAAAATAATCTTATCATCTACTGCAAAAGTAACTCAGATGTTGTTATAACTATAAATGTTTTTACAGGACAGTACAAGGGATTTTGAAAAAGTCATGCCAGTTCCCTGTTAAGTGTTGTAAAACTGTGAATAATCTAGTAAAATAGGGGCGATATCTTGCAAAAGCAGGACAAACCGGGGAAAGCATATGCAGAACCCGATCGGAATTCGACGGCGCAAAGCATAAAGCCCGCTTGTGATTACCCGAGGCAGAATGCCTATGGCAGATGCCAATGGGATGGAGAATACAATGGAAATTATAAAAGCAAAAAATGTAGTATACGAATATATCCGCCGGGACGAAGAAGGCAACGTGGAAGGAATCACGAAGGCGGTGAATGATGTCTCTCTGGACATTGAGCAGGGACAGTTCATTGCTATCCTGGGACATAACGGTTCCGGAAAATCCACGCTGGCAAAACATATGAATGCTATTCTGAATCCTACCGAGGGAACTCTGTGGGTGGATGGCATGGATACCGGGGAAGAAGAGAATATCTGGAAGATACGTCAGACTGCCGGAATGGTATTCCAGAATCCGGACAACCAGATCATCGGACAGGTCGTGGAAGAAGATGTAGGATTCGGTCCGGAGAACATGGGAATTCCCACCGAAGAGATCTGGCAACGCGTGGAAGAGAGCCTGCGGGCAGTCGGCATGTACGAATACCGGAAGTATTCTCCGAATAAGTTGTCCGGTGGACAGAAGCAGAGAGTCTCTATCGCCGGTGTGCTTGCGAT
>JBNMHS010000088.1:0-10965 GCA_050872885.1 Acetatifactor sp. | reverse complement strand
GTTCTTGAATTTCTCTGAAAATCTTGGAATTTTCAGGGTTGCATTACTGTTTATTTGTCAAAGTGCATCGCTTCTTATTTAAGAAGCTTCGTTGCTGTTGTTCTCAGCGGCAACTCTGATATCTTATCATGTCCGCTTTCGTTTGTCAACAACTTTTTTAAAAACTTTTTGTCTTGAAAAACTTTCGTTTTTCGCGGCAGGTTTTTATATTACCACATCTGCCAGACATTTGTCAACAACTTTTTTAAAATCTTTTCAAGTTTCTTTTTAGTTGTCTTCGTTGTTTTGGCGCTGCCTCAACAACGAATCTGAGTATATCACCCTATATACCACTTGTCAACATTATTTTTCGAATTTTTTACACAAATTATCCCCTGTCCTGCAAATTCCGCAGAAACAGGGGATTTTAGTCTTTATTTTATAAAGAGCGGAAGCTTTTCTCCGATTTGTTCGATCCAGTGTGCCAAATAGTTGTTTTCGTACAAATATGTAAGTATTCTGCTGTCTCTGGTATAATCAACAAGTACCTGGTCCAAAGTTCCCAGGTCTCTGAATATATTAAATGAATATATTGTCCAAATAATTAGAACAGTTTCCAATATTCCGGCCACAACACCTAGTAATTTATCCAGTCCATGCACTATAGGTAGTTTTGAAATCATTTTTGCCGAAAAGAAAACCGCATTGAGCAAATGATGCACCACGCTTATAGCAGCGATCAGCAATAATGTAAGGATCATGCTGAAAAATCTGCCGTTAAAATAGTTTCCCACTGCATTGCAGACCAAAAACAACACTACACACGTAACCAGCAGTGAGATCAGCGAGATCAGGCTCCGCACCATCCCCTTCTCATATCCTCTCATTACCATATATACCAGTATTACTGCCGCAATGATCAATACTAAATTCAAAGTCATTTGTATTCTCCTGTTATTTTAATTGTATCGTATCTATTGTATTATCCGTAACCAGATAATATTTATAAGATCCGTTGGCGGGAAGCATGAGTCTCGCACTCTTATTGAAGTTCCCGTGATATTTCTCCACACCCTCTGTCGTAAAGATCTGACACTCTGATTCATTATAGATAACTATAGCATCTTCTTCGAAGAAGATATCCGTATAATCCACATCAAAGTAATAACTTCCCACCTTCACAGCAGATGTATTATATACATCCATGCGATATTTATTCTCTGCCTGGTCGGAAAGCAATACCAGTCCCACATACTTTTCACTATAGAAGACAGACTGTATCTCCTCATCATACATATATTCCCCTGCCGTCACCGGCTTCTGGGAGCCCGTGTAGATCATAAGTCTGCTGTCTCCTACCGCAAATGCTGTATCATTGTTCATGAACTGTACCTTCGGAACGATCAGATCCGAATAAGAATAGGCGCTGACCAGATAATCGCTCTGGTTCTCCCCTACCGGTCCGAAATTGTAAAATACAACATTCGTCTTTACCACGCCGGCATCCACATACAGATAGCTGACTGCCAGAAGCTCTCCGCCGGGAGATAAGCACACTGAAATAGGATATCCTCCGTCATTCATATGCGCCTGCCCTGTATAGCTGTTGGTACCGTCTGCTTCGTAGGTCTTGATCCAGGTCACATCCGTATCCGCCAGCACCGCTGTTACTCTTCCCGTCTCAGCCACCGTAATATTGCGGATCGGCATTGTCGTGGTTATTGTCCCCAACTGTTTTTCCGTATTCTGTACATAAATCTCACGACCGTTATAACTGCCGATGGCCGCCACATCCCGACATACTGCCAGGCGCACATCCTGGATCACATAAGTCTGATTCCATTTTACGTTTCCTTTCGCATCGGTGCAATGCGCTCCATCCTTACTGTAAGTCAGGATACCGTTTTTCAGCCGGACATCCAGTGCATCGGATGCCACCTCTCTGTTTACGGATGACACAGTATCATATCCCGTATAAATATGCCGTTTGGCTTGTACCATCACCAGTGCCAGTGCCGCTCCCAGCGCTGCGATCACCAGTAATACGCGATATACGATCGTCAGATGATGCTTACGGAGCTTTTTCTTATAATCATCCTGATTCTTCTGTCTTTTTTCTTTTTCCTTCAGATAGTTTTTGATATCCGCTGCCATGTATTTGTTTCCTTATGTATCCTTATGTAACTGTTCAGAACCCCTTTGATGTACTTCCTGTCATGATTTTCATGGTTCCGAATAGTTACAGTATAACACACTTCACCTTTTTGAAAATATTTTTTTATGGCAGAAGAATTTCCTGACCGATCTTAATATCATCCGGATCCTTGATTCCGTTCAACGAGCATATTTCAGACACTCTTGCATTGCTGCCGTAATTGCGTATGGAAATACCGATCAGCGTATCTCCTCTTTTTATAGTATAGGATACCGGCTGAGAAACCGCCTGTACAGAGCTCTCCGCAGTTGGTTCCGGCACAGGTGTCGTGGGTATGACATCCTCTGATACCGGTTCTGCGCTCTGTGTCGCTTCCTGTGTCGTTTCTTCTGTCATTTGTGTTGCCGCTTCTGTGACATTGCTGTCTGTCGGCGGCTCCGATGCAACAGTTTCAACGGTCCCGTCGCTTATCTCTGTATTTGCTGCGGCATTTTCCTGTCTTAACGCATCTTCCAGCTTGTCCTCTGCCACCAGCGTACTTGTCTGGTCTGCTTCCTCCTCTGCATCCGGAATTTTTTGTTCCATCATACTGCTCATCGCCTGCCTGGCAGCTTCTCCGAGAGACTCTCCTGTGCTTTCCTGCTTCATAAGCGCCAGAGCCACAACGCACAGAAGAACAAATACTCCGGTTGCCGCCATTTTCATTCTACGTAATCCTACTGTCGGCATCCGGATAATTTTTTCCTGTTCGGGATATCCGTTCTCCCGGTGCTGTCTGTGCTCTTCCTGATGCTGTCTGCGTTCTTCCTGTCTCTTCCTTACGGTCTCGTATTTCTCCTGATCTACTTTTTCCGGCGGTACTTCCTCTCCACGATTTTCCAGCATATAAGCAAGCATGCTGTCGTTTTTCTCATAAAACTGTGCATACCCCTCCACATACCGGCAGATATCCTGCTCACAGATCTGAAAACCTTCCACCATTTCACCGTTCAGGATCCGGTATCCGAGAAATTTCATTTCCGAAAAATATTTTTTTCTCAGCTTTTCTATCTCCTGTTCCTGTGCCTGTGACAAATGACGTACTGCTTTTTGTAAAAAATTTAATTTGGCAGATCCGTAAACAAACACATAGGAAACCCCGTCTTCCACCGTTTTTCTGCCATACAGTGCGATTGCAATGTCCTTGTTCTGTGCGATTCCGTTCATCTGTTTTATGTAAGAGACCACATAATCTTCCACATAGATTCTGCAGTGCTTGTCCACCTCTCCGATCTGCGTTATATTTTTCGGTAATTCCATATAAAAAAACACCTCCCATGCCGTTTCTATCAGTTATCCTAACTATAGCATCCGCACAGGAGGTATTTTAGCGTTCTTTGTCGCACCTCAGTAAAAACAGTTCGACAATGTTTGCATCACTTTTATGTATTTTTATGCTTCGAACTTATATACAGTGACAGAATCGTAATCCCTGCCGTTCTCCCCACCGAATACATAGGAAGGGAAGTTCTCATGGTGAATGGTGTCCGGGAAATACTGTGTCTCCAGTGCAAATCCGCAGCGCTTACCGTAGGTCACGCCCTCTTTGCCCTGCTGCACATCTATAAAGTTACCCGCATAGAACTGTACTCCGGGAAGTGTGGTATAAGCCTTCATGACTCTGCCGCTCTTCGGACCCTTCACAGTTGCGATATGCCGCAGCGTACCGTCCCAGTCATCAATGACGAAATTATGATCGTAGCCACCGGTCAGGAGCAGCTGTTCATAATCTTCCCTGATATCTCTGCCGATCTTCTTCGGCTGTGTGAAATCCATGGGAGTACCTGCGACAGCCCGGATCTCGCCCGTCGGAATCGAGCCCGGTACCACCGGTGTAAAATGGGAAGCTCCCAGCCACAGTTCATGCTCTTCGATATTGCCGGCGCCGTGTCCATCCAGATTAAAATAAGAATGGTTGGTCAGGTTAATGATCGTTTTCTTGTCGCTGGCAGCGTGGTAATGCAGCTTCAGCTCATTATCCTCATTTAAAGAATATGTCACAGACACCTTTTTATTCCCGGGGAATCCCAGATGACCGTCCTCATCTTCCAATGAAAATGTCACACTGTTCTCTCCGGTTTCCGCATTCCAGAGTCTCTTGTGAAAGCCCAGCTGTTTATGGGTATGGAGATTATTCTCACCGTCATTTTTATCTAGCTGATAATTTACACCATCCAGCGTATATGCAGCACCGCCGGTCCGATTCGCGCAGGGGCCGATCACTGTTCCGAAAAAGCTGTCGTTTCCGTAATAACTCTCGCCGTCATCAAATCCCAGCACCAGATCATCCACTTTCCCGGCTGCATCGGGCACCAGTACCCGCACCAGAATCGCTCCCATATCTGTCACTTCCGCTTTCATTCCTTTGCCGTTGCTCAAGGTATACAGTGATATCTCCTTACCTTCCGGACTTTTCCCAAATACACTTTTTGTTACTGCCATTGTCCTGCCTCCCACTTTTATTTATATTCGCAATCATTCAGGGCTTTCCTTGGATCCTGAATGGCTGCTATAATTCTACTCTGCCCTCCAGGGCACGGAGTAAGGTTACCTCATCAATATATTCCAGGTCTCCGCCCACCGGGACTCCGCTGGCGATTCTGGTTACTTTGATGCCTGTAGGTTTGATGAGCTTGCTGATGTACATTGCCGTCGTCTCGCCTTCCAGGCTGGAATTCGTCGCAATAATGACTTCTTCCACGTCTCCCTGCAGGCGTTCCATCAATTCCTTCAGCTTAATATCGCCGGGACCTACCCCCAGCATGGGAGAGATCGCACCATGCAGCACATGATACACTCCCTCGTATTTGCCTGTTTTTTCATATGCCGCCAGATCTCTGGTGTTTTCTACTACCATAATGGTATGATGATCCCTTTTGGGGTTCGCGCACACAGGACAGACTTCCTTATCCGTCAGGGTATAGCATTCCTTACAATACCGGACATTGGCCCTGGCCTCCATCATGACATTTGCCAGCCTGTCCACGCGGTCCTTCGGCATATTGATCAGATGAAAAGCCAGTCTCTGTGCGGACTTGCTGCCAATCCCGGGAAGGGCTGCCAGCTCATCTATTAACTTATTGATCTGTCCGCTGTATAATTCCATTAGAAAGGAAATCCTCCCAAACCGCCGGTCATCTTGCCCATAAGCTCTGCGTTTGCTTCATCTGCCTGGCGTAATGCTTCATTGGCTGCTGCCACGATAGCATCCTGCAGAGTCTCAATATCCTCGGGATCCACGATCTCCTCCGCAAGTTTAATGGATGTGATCTCTTTTTTACCGTTGATGGTCACTTCTACAGCTCCGCCGCCTGCGGATGCAGTGAACTCCTTGGTCTCTAATTCTTTCTGTCCTTCTTCCATCTGACGCTGCATTCTCTGTGCCTGTTTCATCAGGTTGCTCATATTACCGGGCATTGCCCCTCCGGGAAATCCGCCTCTCTTTGCCATGTTACTGTTTCCTCCATATCATTTATATTATTCTATCTTACCTTATCTGAAAGTCTGTCGCAATCCCAAATTCGAGCAAAATCATTCCTCTTCCTCATCAATATCCATGTTAATGACCTTGCCGAGATCCACATAATTATCCTCGAACTCTCTGCTGCTCTCCACAGTCTGGATCGTCACTTCAATCTCCTTGCCGGAAAAATCAGACAGCAGCGCTTCCAATTGCTGCTTGTTCTGTTCATGATCCTCTCCCTTGAAATAGTCGGAAGCCAGTCCATCCTCCAGCACCACCATCAATTTGTTATCTCCGCCGAGACTCAGCCGTGCATTTTTCAGATACATCTTCATGGGATTATCCGCATTTCCGACAATAGACGGCCATTTCCGCACGATCTCCTGTACATCCTCAGGAATCGCTTTCGGCAGCTCCGGCTTCGGTCTCGCCGCATTTCCCTGCGCTGCAGCCTGTACTCCCGAAGCGCCGGCCGGCATCTGCGCCGCTGTAACGACGATCCCGTTCTCTACCTTTTCCTCTACCTGGCGGATACGGTCCAGAACCGCTTCCTGATCCGTCTCCATCTCCGGCTTGCACAGCTTGATCAGTGCAATCTCCACCAGGATACGCTTCTGCGCCGCATAACGGATCTGGCCGGACAGTTCGGAGAAAATATGAATATACCGGATGATCTGATCCATGGAAAGCATCGACGCCTCTTCCTTCAGGTTCGCCAGATTATCCGTGGACATATCAATAACATCTTCCAGGTTATCCGCAGTCTGTACCAGCATGAGATTCCGCAGATACCAGGTGAAATCCGTGACAAACTGCACCAGTTCTCTGCCCTGCATCACGATCTCTTCCAACAACTCGATACAGCCCAGCACATTCCGTTCCATAACAAAACGCAGCAGCCTGCTGAATACTTCCGTATCTACCGCTCCCAGGACATCTAACGTCATATCGTAGGTAAGCTCTTTTCCCAGGTGAAATGCAATGCACTGATCCAGAAGGCTCAGCGCATCACGCATAGAGCCGTCCGCCACCTTTGCAATATAGCGCAGCGCCCGGTCTTCCACCTGTACCTGCTCGGTATCCATCAGTTCTTTCATACGATCCGTGATGGTATCAATGGATATACGTTTGAAATCATATCTCTGACAGCGGGACAAGATCGTAATCGGGATCTTATGAACTTCTGTGGTTGCCAGGATGAAAATAACATAGGAGGGCGGTTCTTCCAAAGTCTTGAGTAATGCATTAAATGCACCGGGGGATAGCATATGCACCTCGTCGATGATATAGACCTTGTATTTTCCCTCTGCCGGAGAATACGACACTTCATCAATAATCTCACGGATATTGTCAACGCCGTTATTGGAGGCAGCATCGATCTCTATCACATTCATGCTGGCTCCCGCCGCAATTGCCTTACAAATACGGCATTCCCCACAGGGGCCGTCCTCTGTGGGGTGTTCGCAGTTCACTGTTTTTGCAAAAATCTTGGCCACTGTGGTTTTACCCGTACCTCTGGTTCCGGTAAACAGGTATGCGTGGCCGATCCGGTTCGCCCGCAGCTGATTCTTCAGTGTGGTCACGATATGATCCTGACCTTTTACATCCGAAAAAGAATCCGGGCGAAATTTCCGGTATAGTGCTGTATATGACATATGTTGTCTCTCTTCCTAATTTAGTCTCCAAAGCAGATGCCCAGCATCTTCGCTTCCTGTACGATCGTAGCATCGGGATCCACGGTCTTGAGTTTGCCTGCTACGTCCTCAAGGGGCACTCTCACGATCTCACGGTTCTTATAACCTACCATGAAGCCGTACTGATTGTCCAGGATCAGCTTGCCTGCCTCGGATCCGAGACGGCTTGCAAATACTCTGTCGTAAGGGCAGGGGCTTCCGCCTCTCTGCATATGACCGGGTACAGTAACGCGTACTTCTCGGCCTGTCTTCTCCTGGATCTGTGCTGCCACTTCGTAAGATACAGAAGGGAACGGATATTTCTCCATTTTTTTCTTATAATCTTTTTTGGACAATGCGGCATCTTCCTTGGAAATCGCACCTTCGGCTACCGCGATGATAGTAAAACGGCATCCCTTTTTGTCTCTGTCCTCGATCTTCCGGATGACCTTATTGATATCATAAGGAATTTCCGGAAGAAGAATGATGTCTGCACCGCCTGCCATTCCGGCGTTCAGGGTAAGCCATCCCACCTTATGTCCCATGACTTCTACGATAAACACTCTGCCGTGGGATGCTGCTGTCGTATGAATACAGTCAATCGCATCGGTCGCAATATCCACTGCGCTCTGGAAACCGAAAGTCATGTCGGTTCCCCACAGATCATTGTCGATAGTCTTCGGCAGAGTGACGATATTCAGGCCTTCCTGGCGCAGCAGGTTTGCTGTCTTATGAGTGCCGTTACCGCCGAGGATCACCAGGCAGTCCAGCTGAAGCTTATAATAATTCTGCTTCATGGCTTCCACCTTGTTTAATCCGTTGGGATCCGGATCCTGGATCGTCTTGAAAGGAGTACGGGAGGTTCCTAAGATCGTGCCGCCCTTAGTAAGGATACCGGAGAAGTCCTTGTCCGTCAGCATACGGAAATTGCCGTAGATCAATCCTCTGTAGCCATCCAGGAATCCATAGATCTCGACCTCTTCCTTACTGTTCGCCAGGGTCTTCACCACTCCTCGCATAGCCGCATTCAGCGCCTGACAGTCACCACCACTCGTTAACATTCCGATTCTCTTCATCTGGGGATCCTCCGTTTCTATATTTCATTATTTTCTCTTACGTTTGCCATAACTATGCAGAACGGTCTCCGCTCTGTCAACAGTTACTTCTATTTTAATACATTTACTTTCATCTGAAAATAGTTTGTTGTAATTTCCGAAAGAAAAAGAGCAACCGGATCTCTCCGGTCACTCTTCGTTTCCTTCTCTGAAAAATACATCTAATTTGCCCAGACATTTGATCAGCGTCTGCATCTCTTCCTCGTTAAGGCCCCGGATGATGGTATGAATCATCTTCTTATGGAAATCCCTGTGATGGAAAAATGCTTTCCGTCCCTTCTCCGTCAGGGTCACCAGTACCACCCGTTTGTCCCTCTCACTGCGCTTCCGGATAAGGTATCCTTTTCTCTCCAGACTGTTCATATTCGTAGTCAGGGTTCCCACGGTGACATGAAGTGCTCCGGCGATCCGGGACATACTCTTAGGCTCCTCAATGCCGATGGCCTCCAGGATATGCATATCATTATTCGTAATATCTTTGAATTCCTCTGTAATCACTGCTTTGGCTTCCGCATCCATCACATTGTGAAACAGATTCACCAGCAACTCATTCAGTACCCGGTTATTGCTTTTCTCCATAGTTTCCTCAATCATGTCTTCCACAGTATACCGAATGCGATTCCGGCCCGCAGGATTGGTGTATGCAGTACCGGATACGCATCTTTTACTCGTCTTCATTCAGCTTTCAGTATACCGTCTACCAGGTCATCACGCAAGCCCCAATCGTAAGCCCGGCCCCAAATCCCGCCAGAACGAGACGGTCTCCGCGGTGCAGTCTTCCCTGCCTGTTTAATTCATCAAGGAGCACCGGAATGGAAGCCGAGGACATATTACCCACACGCTCCAGATTCGTTGGGAATTTTTCCCGAGGTACATACAGTCTCTTTGCAACAGCATCAATGATCCGGGCATTTGCCTGGTGCAGCACGAACAGATCAATATCCTCCGCCGTAAGTCCTGCATCCGTAAGCGCTTCCTCAATGCACTGTGGCACCCGTCTGGTAGCAAAACGATACACTTCCTGTCCGTCCATCTGAATATAATGTTCTCTGCCGTCCGTTGACTGGTTTTGATCCGTTTTTGCCGCTGAAGCCCTTGCATACGGGGTTGTCAGTTCTCTCGCTCCACATTGCAGGACTCCACCACCAGTGCCGTCGGAGCGGAGCGCCCGTCCCAGAATGCCTGCCGCGGGTATCCGTTTCTCCTCTGTCTCCGGCAAAGTGTCACCATATTCCACCGCCCGGGACTCCGTCCTGCATCTCTCCACAACTACCGCCCCGGCACCGTCTCCGAACAGGATGCAGCTGCCCCGGTCCGTCCAGTCCACCAGCTTGGACAACACCTCGCTGCCGATGATCAGTGCATTTTCTGCAAGTCCCATCCGCAGATAAGCATCCGCAGTATTCAGGGCAAATAAAAATCCGGAACAGGCCGCATTCACATCAAAAGCCAAAGCATTCACCGCACCGATGGTTGCCTGTACCTGACAGGCGCAGCAGGGCAGATACTGCTCCGGAGAACAGGTTGCCACCAGGATCAGATCGATTTCTTCTGCTGTTTTTCCTGCCTGTTCCAACGCTTTGCAGGCCGCTTCTGACGCAAGTGTCACAACCGTTTCGCCCACAGACACATGACGCTCACCGATACCGGTTCTCTCCCGGATCCATTCATCCGAGGTTTCTACCATCTGCTCCAGTTCCTTGTTCGTAACGATTCTTCCCGGAAGCGCACTTCCGGTTCCGGTGATTCTAATACTTACGGAATCTTTCATAGCGTTCCTCCGCGATCTGTTCCCCGGTCATACCGGTATATTTTTGTAAAAATTCCTTGATATGTTCTTTCAGGTATCCGCTGATGGCTTCCACTGTCTTCCCATCCGCTCCTCCGTATTCCGGTACGATCCGCTCAATGACGCCAAGCCGTTTCAGATCTTCCGAAGTGATGTTCATGACTTCGCTGGCTTCTCTGGCTCTGTCGGCATCCTTCCATAATATAGAAGCAAAGCCTTCGGGAGACAGGATCGAATAGGTGGCATTTTCCATCATCCACACCTCATTGCCTACCGCCGTAGCCAGTGCACCGCCGCTGCCGCCTTCCCCGATAAGGATACACAGTACCGGTACTTTCAAGGCCGACATTTCCAACAGGTTCCGGGCAATGGCCTCGCCCTGTCCTCTCTCCTCCGCTTCCACACCGCAGAAGGCTCCCGGTGTGTTCACGAAACTGATGACCGGGCGGTGAAATTTCTCTGCCTGTTTCATCAGGCGCAGGGCCTTGCGGTAGCCTTCCGGCATGGGCATGCCGTAATTGCGTTTTGCGCATTCCGCGAAATCCTTACCCTTCACATCTGCCAGCACCGTCACCGGCTGACCGTCCAGAAATGCCACAGCACCCACCAGTGCCTTGTCATCCCCATAATAACGGTCTCCGTGAGCCTCCACCACATAATCGAAAATGTAGGGAATATAATCGGTCGCTGCCGGTCTGTCCACTCTCCGGACGGTCTTGACCTTTTCCCATGCCGTTCTGGGGAATGTCAGG
>JBNMHS010000087.1:0-10978 GCA_050872885.1 Acetatifactor sp. | reverse complement strand
GGTAGCAAGTCCCCGTGTTGACGCTGTTATTTCCAAGGTATATAATAAATCGCGAGGTGACTGTCTGGAGCTGTTCCGGGCGGGAAAAGTGTACGTGAACGGCAGACTGTGCGAGAACAATTCCAAGTCTCTGGAACAGGGAGACGTGGTGAATGCCAGAGGATATGGGAAATTCCGGATCAGCGGGGAGCCCCATGCCACCAGAAAGGGCAAACTCGCCATAGAAACGGAAGTGTATCCGTAGTATTTCCGGCACGGAATGCCGGATGACAGATAGTAGATGAAGAGTTGAGGGAGGTTATACAGTGTATCATTATACTGCAATCCAGTGGTTATTTTTCTTTTATTTTTATTGTTTCTTTGGTTGGTGTTTTGAATCCACCTACGTATCCCTGAAAAGTAAAAAGCTTGTGAACCGCGGTTTCTGTCGTGGACCGTTTCTGCCGTTGTACGGCAGCGGTGCCATCATGATGCTGGTGGTGTCTATGCCGTTTCAGGACAATCTGGTGCTGGTCTATATCGCCGGATGTATCGGGGCGACGATCCTGGAATATGTCACGGGTGTGACAATGGAAGCCCTGTTTAAGGTAAGGTATTGGGATTATTCCAAGAATAAGTTCAACTTCCAGGGACATATCTGCCTGGGATCCTCGCTGGCGTGGGGACTTCTGACGATACTGATGACAGAGTTTATACATAAGCCGATAGAACATCTGGTGTTGTCGATTCCGGACAGTATCCTGACACCGGTCACCCTGGTCTTAACTGCGTTGATCGGCGCGGATTTCGCATTATCCTTCAAGGCAGCCCTGGATCTGCGGGATGTACTGGAGAAGATGGAGAAAGCCAAAGAAGATATGCTGCGTATCCAGAAGCGCCTGGACGTTATCATTGCTGTGACCAGTGAAGACCTGGAGAACCGCAAGGAAGGCTTCAGCGAGAGCCTGGCACAGAAGAAGGAAGGATTTACCGAAGGTATTACCACTAAGGTCGAGGATCTGAAGTCCAGTATTGAAGAAAAGCTGGAGAGTATCCGCACTTCCGCCCAGAAGTCTCCCAGTGAGTATCTGGAAAGCGTGAAGAATGAAGTAACTGAGCTGAAGCAGAAATACACCAGAAGCGTGGCGGACAGAGAGAATGTCAGCAGCCTGCGGGATTTCTTCCAGCGTGATATGATTCGTTCCAACCCGACCATGAGTTCCGAGAAGTTCAAGGAAGCTCTGGAAGAGTTGAAAGAGCATTCGGAGAAGAAAAAACATTAAAAGATGTTGTGATTTCCATTCTGAGATATGTGTGAAAAATGTGTGAAAAATTTATGTGAAATTTTGTCAAAAAGCATTGACAAAATTTCGAGGGGGGGGTAGACTATATACCGATGAAAAATTAAATTTCCACAAAACATTACACATAGGAGGAATGGGGAAATGAAGAAAAAATTAATCATGGCCGCAGCTATTGCATTTGCAGTATTTGCAATCCCTTGCGGAAGCAATGCACTGTCTCTGGTAGCAGCAGCAACAAGCAACAATACAGTAGTAGTTGATAACTCTGCAGAAGTTATCAACAAAGCAAATGCAGCAGTAGATGCTATTGATGTATCTGCAATTACAGACGTAGACAGCGCTGATAAGGCATCAGCAGCTCTGAACAGCATCGGTTCTGCAAATCTGGCACTTGCCATGAATGCAAGCAGCAAGACCATCAAAGAGGTAGAAAATATTGAGACTGCTTATAAAAAAGCAATGGGTATCAAGGATGTTACATTCACCAATAAGTCTAATACTGTAGAAGCAGTTGGTATGGTTGGTGCAGGATTCTATGGCAATGCAACTTTAAGCGTGGAAGCACCCGCTGCTACTCCTGCAATTACCGACTATGCAGTAGCTTCTACTCCAGTATATGTAGAACTTAGCTTTAAGACCGGAGATTATGAGCATCATGCTCTTCATATTCCTGTTGCAGTTACAATCAAAGTTCCTGCCGGAGTAGATGGTAACAAAGCTACTATTTTCCATTTCGTTGATGGAAAAGTAGAAGCAATTGATCCTATTTACGACAGTGCAGCTAATACTTTAACCTTTGCAGTAAACCACTTCTCTACTTTCGCAATTGCAGAGACCGATAAAAAGGCCGCTAACGGAGATGAAGAAGGTCCTTCTATCAGCGCATTCGAAAGCTATCGTGAGAATCTGTGCCGTCAGATCGCTGATGCAAAGGATGGCACTACTTTCAAGATCACCAGAGATAAGAACATCAATGCTCTGCCCAACGATATCATGCAGGCTCTGTACAAGAAGCAGACCGTAGCTCTGCAGCTTGAGTATGTATTCGAAGGTAAGGAATATACAGTAACCATTCCTGCAGGCAAAGCAGAGAACAATGAGATCCAGTGGTATGGTCCTCTGTATCTGCAGATGCGTTATGGTAAATAAGCAATAGCTTTATAGAGTATCACATGATTATAGGGCACTCTTCAGAAATGAGGAGTGCCTTGTTTTCGGTTAAAGGATAACACAACGAAGGAAACGTATGAAAAAGAAGGAACAAAATGCAAAAGAGACCGTGAGTACACTGGTATATGCGTATCTGGTGATCCTGTTCGCCGGGTTACCGCTGTATATGCAGGACAAACTGGTAATGATCGGTAACGCAAAGTATCTGTTTTTCCGCAATACGACTTTGGTACTGGGAATCTTTGTGGTGCTGGCTGTACTGTGGCAGAGAATCGCGGAAGGAAACAATAAGACGAAACACCCCCGGAAGAAAACGGATCTGTTTATGCTGTTGTATCTGGCATCCGCGGCGATTTCCTATGGGATCAGTCCCTGCAAGGCGGATACCTTTCTGGGATATCCCGGATGGTATATGGGGCTTTTGACACAGGTGCTTCTGGTGGGAATCTATTTTGCGGTATCCCGGTATTACGACGGCAGCAGGAGTATCTGGTGGATCGCGGGAATCGCGGCGGGGGTCGTGACCCTGATCGGCCTGCTGAACCGCCTGGATATCGATGTGCTGGGAACGTTCCGGGGGATGGAGAACGGAGACTGGAACCGGACGCAGCTGTTATCTACCATTGGCAATAATAACTGGTATGCCGGTTACATCAGTGTGACCGCAGGAATTACGCTGGCAGCGGCATTTATGGGAAAAGGCTGTGTCAGAGCCCTGGGGATGCTCGGCAGTTTTCTGTTCTATGCATCTGCGATCACCTCTAACAGCACTACAGCAATACTGGCTGCATGCGGCCTGAGTGCGGTGCTGCTGTTGCTTTCCCTGCGACAGAGAAAACAGCTTCTGCGGGCACTGGAGATCCTGATGCTTTTGCCACTCTCGGTATTTATGGTTGGGATATTTATCCGGTTTCAGCTGACCGGGCTGGTGCTGGCCGGTGATGTCGAAAAAGGCATCTTCTTTTCTCCGGTGTGGTATGTGATGTTTGCTCTGGAGGCAGCAGTCTATGCAGTATTGCGGCTGCGTGAGAGACAGCATTGCAGAGATGTTCTGGAGAGTGGCAGGATCTTTAGAATCGGTGTCATTCTGGCGGCGGCAGCGGTGCTTTCGGGGGTGCTCTTCGGATGTCTGATCCTCATGGGAGTGATCGGTCGTGGGAGTGAAGTGTTGTCACAGGCGGCCAACGGACGGACGGCGCTGTGGAAGGTTACCCTGCTGACTTACGGAAAAGAGGGGCTGTTATTCAAAATTTTCGGTACGGGTCCCGGAAGCTATTATTATGTAATGTACCAGTGGGGCACGGATATCATTGACTGGATCAACAGAGGCCTTCTGGAAAATAACCTATATGCCAATGCGCACAACGAATGGCTGAATATGCTGATCGAGCAGGGAATCCCCGGTGTGGTCGCTTACGGCGGTATCTTCGTCACTATCCTTGCAGGTCTGAAAAAAAGGCTCGGACAGAGCCCGGAATGCCTTGCTGTATTCTTAGGAATTATCGGATATCTGATCTGCTCGATGTTCACGTTTCAACATGTATTATCTACACCCTTTGCTTTTGCCCTTCTGGGCATGGCAGAGGGTGTCTTTTATTGCGAAAAAAATTCCCTTAAACAAATCTTAAAGGTTTTTCCTGTTTTTTATTAATCGGTAATCTGTTACAATAAATGCATTCCCGGAATATCTGTGTGATCACCGGCAGGCAGACCGGATGTCACGGGAATACAGCGCAGGACAGTTCCTGCGTATGATGTGCCGTGCGGCAGCACAGGCACGGAAATGAGGGAGAGTATGTACAATATATTGATCTGTGATGATGAGAAGGATATCGTAAACGCGTTAAAGATATACTTAAATGACACCAATTATCATTTTCTGGAGGCATTCGACGGTGAGGAAGCCGTGCATGCGGTGGAGACACAGGAAGTCCATCTGGTACTCATGGACATCATGATGCCGAAGATGGACGGGATCCAGGCGATGCTTAAGATCCGGGAGAAGAGTAATGTGCCGGTGATCCTGCTTACGGCCAAAGGCGAGGATTCCGACAAGGTACTGGGACTTACGGTAGGGGCGGATGATTATATCACAAAGCCTTTTAACCCCATCGAAGTATCCGCCAGAGTGAAATCACAGCTGCGCCGCTATATGCAGTTAGGTGGTGGCAGTGTCCGCCCGGATGTGATCAAGGTCGGCGGTATCGAACTGGATGACAAGGAGAAACGTGTGACACTGGATGGTGATACGGTGGCATTGACCCCTACGGAGTATGATATTTTGAAATTGTTATTGCAGAATCCGGGTCAGGTATTTTCTCCCAAGGAAATCTATACCAGGATCTGGAACGATCTGCCTCTCGGCAGTGAGAACACCGTCGCGGTACATATCAGACATTTGCGGGAAAAGTTAGAGATCAATCCGGCAGAGCCCAGATATCTGAAGGTCGTCTGGGGGCAGGGGTACAAGTGCGAAAAGCAGGGGCAGTAATTGCGAACATATATCGAGGCGAATACTGCCGGAAATAAGCAATGAAGAGAAACGTGGAAGTTAGAAGAGGGAAGGAGACCGGCATGGATAACAGAGAAGAAAAAAATGGAACCGAAGTGCATAGTATTGCGATCGATACTGCGATAACTATAAAGGGTGATCCGGAAAAAGCAGAAAGTATGGAAGAAATGGGACAGAGTGAATCCGGGGAAACAGAAAGCAAAAAAGAACGGAAGAAGAGAGAAAAGGCGGAGAAAAAGAAGAAATCCGCAAAACAGGGAGACAGCCTTGTCGGCAGTACCATGGCAAAAGTGATTGCGTTTCTTTTGATGATCACTTTTGCAATCGTGGGAGTGACAGGACTCTACGGTACGCTCATGCTGGCGAATTACGGAGCCTATTCCGTCGGCAAAACAGTCTTCATTCACGATATGCTGTATTATCGGAAAGTCAGTGAAGATCTGTACAAGGTGAAAAACTGGTACGAGGACGATGGAAAACAGACCATGGAAGCCTATTGCAGACAGCGGAATATCTGGGTGAAGGTCGAAAATTATGATGCGGATACGGAGGAACTCCTGGACAAATGGACGAATGCGGATTATCAGGATCTGACCAATCATCTGACCTACACGCTGGAGTCCCAGATACAACGCCGCAGTACATCCTCCGCAAGTACAAGTAATACCTATTCCGGTGATATGACAGGGACAGCAGATAGTGGGGAATCGTCCATTGCCACAGAGCAGTCGGAGACCAGTCAGCAAGAGTTAGAAGCATTCATTTCAGGGAATCTGGAGCATTATCTGAAATCCGGAGAGACTATGACGGTCAACGGAGAAAAATATATCCTGGTTAACAGAGCAGAAGAATATGCGCAATGGGTGATAGAGGATGCATTGACAGACGAAGGCTGGTATTCACACTGGTCGGATGCAGAGAAAAAGGAGAAAACTCTGGCAGAACGTAATCTTCGTGTCGTAGTGACGATTACCGTGGATCCGGAACTGCCTAAAGAAGACGATTATGCCCTGATTTATCGTCATGCAGAGTCATTTTATGACTATCGCAATGTGATTCCTGTGGTCTGCGGCGCGGCATGCGTGCTGGCACTGTTGTGCTTTATCTTCCTGCTGTGCAGTGCCGGTCATAAGAACGGCAGGGAAGGCATCGTTCCCAGTGTGATGAATGAGATACAGCTGGATCTGTACACAGTGATCGTTCTGATCGGAGCCTTTATCGGATTGTACATCGGTGTGGGGTGGATCGGAATAGATCTGACGAATGTGTTGGAGCTGATCATGTTGCTGGTCATTTTCTCCCTGGAAGTGGTGTGGTGTACCATTTACTGTATGGAAGTGGCGACGAGACTGAAGCTAGGGAAATGGTGGCAAAATACACTTGTTTATAAAGTGCTGCAGTTCTTCGCAAGAATCTGTAAAGGGCTGTTCCACGTTCTGAAAACATTGTTCCGCGGAATTCCTATGGTATGGAGAACGGTGTTACTCTGCCTGATCGTATGTCTGGTGGAATTTTTGGGGCTGATTGTTTTTTACCGTTATACAGGTGTGCTGCTCTTTTTCTGGGGACTGGAAAAGATCATTCTGTGCTTGGCAGTGACATTTGCGGCGATCCTCTGTAAGAACCTGCAGGAAGGCAGTGAGGCGTTGGCAGAGGGAGACCTGAACTACCATCTGGATACTTCGCACATGATCCTGGATTTCAAGGAACACGGGGAGAATCTGAACCGCATCGGCGAGGGCATCTCTGCCGCTGTGGAACAGAGAATGAAGAGTGAGCATCTGAAGACAGAGCTGATCACGAATGTCTCCCATGATATCAAGACACCGTTAACTTCGATCATCAATTATGCGGATCTGATCGGAAAAGAAGTGGCACCGGATGAAGTAGAAATGGACGATGCGAAAGAACAACGTATTTCAGAATACGCGGAAGTATTGCTGCGACAGTCGAAAAAGCTGAAGAAGCTGTTGGATGATCTGCTGGAGGCTTCGAAAGCTACCACGGGAAATCTGGAGGTGCATCCGGAAGTATGTGACGTATCGGTATTGCTGTCACAGGCGGTAGGCGAATATGAGCAGCGTTTCGCGGAAAAAGGTCTGAATACCATTGTGCGGCAGCCGGAAGAGACCGTGAAGGTCATGGCGGACGGCAGACACCTGTGGAGAGTATTTGACAACTTGTTCAACAATATTTACAAATATGCCCAACCGGACAGCCGTGTCTATCTGAACGTGGAGCACGACGGGCAGAATGTGAATGTGATTTTCCGGAATATGTCGGCATTTCCGCTGGAGATGTCGCCGGAAGAACTGGAAGAGCGATTCACCAGAGGCGACAAATCCCGCCACATGGAAGGAAACGGACTTGGCTTATCCATTGCCAAGAGTCTGACGGAATTGCAGCATGGCAGTATGGAGATCGTTACGGACGGGGATCTGTTCAAGGTAGTGATCACATTGCCCGAGACGGAGGAATAGTTATCAAAAGCTTTTCAGAATCGTTAAAATTTTCAAAAAATAGTATTGACAAATGAAAGAATTGAGATTATTCTAAGACACATAAACAACATTCATAAGTTTACCAAACCTGTGAGGAAGAGTAGTAAGCCTTAGGGAATTTTACAGAGAGCCGTGGATGGTGGGATCACGGTAAAGGAACTTTCGCCGAATGGACTTCCGAGGCTGGCCCGAGAACAGATCAGTTTTAGGCGTCAGCGGGATTCGGACCCGTTATCAAGCCGATGGATATGATGGTATCCAGAGAAAAGTGGACAGAGTCTAAGATACGGACTTGTCAAATTGAGTGGCACCACGATGATGAGCAAGAGCTTATTACCGTCTCAAGTGTATAGCAATATACATTTGAGGCGGTTTTTTGTTGCGAAAGGTTCAGTAATCTTATGAGAAAACTAATTTCACAGGCGCGGATGCGCAGAAAGAGAGGAATAAGATTATGAAGAAGAGAATTTTGGCAGTAGTACTTACCGCAGTGATGGCAATGGGAGCGCTCACCGGATGTGGCAGCACAGCAAACAAAGAAAATTACACCATCGGTATTATGCAGTATGCCGTACACGGTTCCCTGGACAACTGTCGTGAAGGATTTATCCAGGGACTGGCAGAGGAAGGTATCGTAGAAGGAGAGAACCTGACGATTGAATATGTCAATGCACAGGCAGACAACGGAACCTCCGCCATGACCGCCAGCAATTTTGTAAGTAAGAAAGTAGATATGATCTGCGCAATCGCAACACCCTGCGCCATGGCAGCCTACAACGCAACGATGAATACAGACATTCCCGTGATCTACACCGCAGTATCCGATCCTGTGGAAGCAGGACTGGCAAATGAGGACGGTACGCCCGTAGGTAATATCACAGGTACTTCCGATGCTCTGGCAGTAGATGCACAGCTCAAAATGATCCGTGAGGTACTTCCCGAAGCGAAGACCATCGGTATCATCTACACTACCAGCGAAGCAAATTCCATCAGCACCATTGCTGAGTACAAGGAACTGGCAGGCAATTACGGATTCGAGATCGTAGACAGCGGCGTTACCGCAATGAGCGAGGTAGCTCTGGCAGCAGCTGACATCGCTTCAAAAGTAGACTGCATCACCAACCTGACAGACAACACGGTAGTAAGTGCCCTGCAGACTGTACTGGCTGAAGCCAATAAGGCAGGCATCCCCGTATTCGGTTCTGAAGTGGAACAGGTAAAAGCAGGTTGTGTAGCTTCCATGGGTCTGGAATACATTGAGCTGGGTAAGCAGACCGGTAAGATGGCAGCACAGGTGCTGAAGGGTGAAGCAAAAGCTTCCGACATGAACTTTGAAGTAATCTCTGAGCCCAGCCTGTATGTGAACTTCGCGGCAGCAGAGAAAATCAATCTGGAGCTTCCCGAGAACTACAAGACAGATGCTTATGAGAGCTTTGACGAGATCGTGGTAAGTAATCAGTAAAGAGAAGAATGGAAATTTCCTGATACTTGGATCAGAATGGATAACTATGAGAAACAGATGATCCGGGAAATTTGAAGAAGCAAGGTATATCGAATAGAAAATTGCACCGGTGATATGTTAATAGAAAATAGATGAAAATTCGTATTGAGACAGGTCACTTGTACAATAGAAAGATATGGAGAGTAATCGTATATGGCATTATTATTAAGCGTACTGGAACAAGGAATGATCTACGGCATCCTGGCACTGGGTGTCTACATTACCTATAAAATATTGGATTTCCCGGATCTTACGGTAGATGGCAGCTTCCCCTTTGGGGCTGCCATCACTGTGCGTCTGATCAACGGATTCGGTGTACCTGCGATTCTGACTTTACCGGTCGCATTCCTCGGCGGAGCACTGGTCGGTATCTGCACCGGACTGATCCATGTGAAATTAAAAGTAAGAGACTTGCTCTCCGGTATCATTATGATGACCGGACTGTATACGATTAACTTATGGGTGGCAGGCTCCGGTTATGTGGCTATTTTTGATAAGGAAAATATTTTCAATAACAGCTTTGTAGACAGCATTACGCCGTCATTCTTGGTGAATTTCAAAAATGTGATCATTATTTTCCTGATCACCATGGTGGCGAAGTATTTGTTAGACTGGTACATGAGCACCAAATCCGGATTCCTGCTTCGTGCGGTAGGAGATAATGATACCATTGTTACCAGCCTGGGTGTGGACAAAGGACTGGTGAAGATCGTGGGATTGTCTATTGCCAACGGCCTGGTATCCCTGAGCGGATGCATTTATGCACAGCAGCAGAGAAGCTTCGAAATCTCTATCGGAACCGGTGCGGTAGTCATCGGTCTGGCAAGTGTGATTATCGGAACCAGCTTATTTAAGAAAGTGACATTCTTCCGCGTGACCAGCAGTGTTATTGTGGGATCTATTTTGTATAAGGCTTGTGTTGCACTTGCCATGTTCGCTGGCATTAATCCGAACGCCATCAAGCTGATTACAGCCGTCCTGTTCCTAATCATCCTCGTGATCAGTATGGACAGAAAGAAGGTGAAGACATGCTAGAGCTTGTAAATATCAATAAAAACTACAACCCTGGTTCGGTCAATGAACTGTGCCTGTTCAAGGACTTCAACCTTACGGTAAAAGACGGTGAATTCGTATCCGTAGTGGGAAGCAACGGCTCCGGCAAGACTTCCATGTTGAACATCATCTGCGGAAGCATTGCCGTGGACAGCGGTAAGATCCTGGTCGGTGGGGAAGACATCACCAGACAGAAGGATTACATCCGCCAGCGCCGCATCGGCAGAGTCTATCAGGATCCCTCCAAAGGAACCTGCCCCAGCATGACGATTCTGGAGAATATGTCCATCGCAGAAAATAAGGGCAAACCTTATAATCTTGGACGTGGCGTAAATAAGGCAAAGCAGGAAGAGTATCGTGAAATGCTGCGCCCCTTAAATCTGGGACTGGAAGACAAGATGGGAGTGCAGGTCGGCTCCCTCTCCGGAGGACAGCGACAGGCACTGGCACTTCTCATGGCTACCATGACACCGATCGATTTCCTGATCCTTGATGAGCATACCGCAGCCCTGGATCCTAAGACCGCGGAGATCATTATGCAGCTCACCGATCAGGTGGTGAAGGAGAAGAAAGTCACCACCATTATGGTAACCCATAACCTGCGCTACGCCGTAGAGTACGGCAACCGCCTCATCATGATGCATGAAGGCAAAGCCATCCTTGATAAGTCCGGCGAAGAGAAGCGCAAGCTCGATACCGAAGAAATCATGGGAATCTTCAATCGCATCAGCGTTGAATGCGGTAACTAAATTGAAAGCTAGTTGGCTGGCAAATCGAATTGGCTAGCCTGCCGTAGCCCCGGCTGCATATAAGAAACGCTGACATCGTTTCCACTCGGAAACAGAGCGCAGCGGCACGTAAGCGGCCAAAGTACGCCCGCTAAGTGCCGGCGTCTGTTTACGGTCAGCTTATTCTTATATGCAGCCGGGGCTACTGGTTTATGGGCTAACTTTCAAGT